>CANNKG010000164.1 GCA_947505105.1 Methylococcaceae bacterium
CCCTAATAGGTTCAAAATAATGTCAATTAATCAATCACCGCCATTTATATTAAATAATCAGCTTCATTTCGTATCAACAACCCACGGATCAGCTAGCTTCATAAGTGAATCAGAAGCTATCGATTTTGGATTAACAGAACAAGGTGAAGGAAATAAACTCTGTCCCTATATTGGAATATTAGAAAAGGATACTTTAACTGATAATAAACCTAATCTTTGGCTCTGTGCTCGTAAAGCATCTTTTAGGCCAAAACATCAGAAGCCTGAATTGCTAGATGGGAATGGACATCTGCTGACTATTGCCCCAACACGGGCTGGTAAAGGGACAGGACAAATTATTCCCAATCTTCTGACTTGGATGGGTTCTGTTCTCGTTGTTGATATTAAGGGTGAAAATTATCTTCTATCTGCCGGATACCGAGAAACAGAAATAAAACAAAATGTTTTTCGCTTTGCTCCTTTTGAGGAAGAAAGTGATGTTTGGAATCCAATTATGAGCATTCGTGCAGATCCAGAATGCAACATGTCAACTTCAGAAGAAGAGGAAGATGCCAGATACCTTATAAACTTATTGATTAGCCCAAGCGGCAATAGTGGAGCTGAATTTTGGGAAAATAGCGCCAAAAATTTTCTTGAGGGATTGATCCTCTATGTTCGTACATCCTCATTAAAATCAGATAATTCACCTAATGACGATATTTTCAAACAAAGTAAATTTTTTGATCAAAAAGGTGAAGGAAACAAAGAGCAGGAAGAAGAAGAAAATGGTCATCGGAAAATAAATGAAGTTAAAAATGAAACTCAAGTTCGTGAACGAAGTATGCGAGAAGTTAGACGTTTATTAACATTAAAGAAAAAAATGTTCAATGCTTTACTTAGAGTGATGGGTGAGAGTGACAGAATTCTTATTAGTCAGGCGGGCAAGTGCTTTAAAGGATATATGAAGGGCAATGGAAAGTTGGGGCAATCTATTCTTGCAACAGCGTTGGAACAAACGGCAGTTTGGGCCTATCAACGTGTTCATAAAGCCACTTATAAAAAATCAGAAGACCATCTAAATATGGAACCAGCACCAAATGATTTCAATTTTTCACAAATGAGGGATGGAAACACCAGTATTTATCTTATTATCCCACCAGATTATTTGACTGAATATCGTTCTATCCTTCGAGTAATGATTGGATTCGCTATGCGTGAACTTAGAACGTCTTACAAAGAGTCAAAAAAACAAGATAAGCCGCCTGTACTATTCATTTTGGACGAGTTTCCGCAACTGGCATATATGCGCCCTATAGAGGAAGCATTGCTATATTTAGCGGGTTATGGTGTGCGCTTCTGGTTTTTTGTACAAGATATTAGTCAACTGAAATTGCATTATAAAAATTCGTGGCAAACTTTTTTTGCCAACACTGGAACGCAATGTTTTTTTGGTGTAAGCGATATAGAAACAGCTAATCTTGTATCAGAAAGGGCTGGAAAGACCACTGTTCAACAGAGTACCTATACATATGAACGCCCGACCTTAATCAAGTCAACTGATAACCTATTTTATAAATCAAAATATGATAATATATTTTGCAATTTTGATCAGTATTCTTCAACCAGCTATGAAAATTTTCTAAATTATACCCCAGATGGACAGCTATTTATTCATTCAAAAGTACCCCCAGGGAAATCGTCATATCTTCCAGTACAGAATAATTACGGCGCCATAAGTGTTTCTGACGCTTCTCGACATTTGATAAATCCAGACGAAGTTATTCGCATATACGATGACGAACAAATTGTGTTTATTAAAGGCTTAAGGCCAATTCGTTGTTATCTCCTAAATTATTATAACTTTGATGAGCTTATAAGACGTAGTTTAATACCACCACCAAAGGAAGTTAATTTTTAACAAAACAGTTATCATTATCATGTCTTATGGATTAGACATCTTTCCTAAATACAGCCATAGCGCAAGTTGACGAGAGCCGCCACTAAACGCCATGTCAGTGAGTAGTTTTTGTGCTTGCCCCGGTAAATCTCTTTGACAATCCTGAAAATCTTGCAGCGTCGGTTCACGTGCTCAATGAAAACACGTTGCTTTGATAACGCCTTATTATGAGCTTTGTCCTCTGCGGAAAGAGATTGGCCTTTTTTCTTTTTGACCGAGAGGGTCGAGTTCTGAGGGTATTTGTGCAGGCCTTGGTAGCCTGAATCCGCCAACAGCCGCGCATCGGGATGTAATAACAGGCGATTGTCCTTAAAGACTGAAAAATCGTGTTGTCGGCCTTTGCCCACCTCCACCGAGAGGATAGCCGGCGTCAACGCTCAGATCACGAGCTGGACCTTGACCGTGTGGCGTTTTTTTTTCCTGAGTAGTACGCTTTTTGGTTCTTGACCGGGCGTTCGATAGGTTGCTCCGAGACGTCAATAGCCAACGTTGCCTCCGGGTCTTCCAATAGGACCTTACGGTTGGGCAGCTTTTCGACGTTGGCCAACATTCTTGCGGTGCGGCTATAAATCTTATGGCAATAGGATTCGCTGATACCGAAGACCGCTCCCAAATTGATGAAGGTCGGATAGTGGCGGAGGTCGTAAAGCGTCATCAACAGGCGATCTTCCAAAGCCAGTTTGGAGTCTTTCCGTCCCCGTCGGCTCAACGGATTGAGGACGTGGTGTTCGTCCAAGTAATCCGCCAGCTTCCTGTTGAGGTGTTGGAAATCTTCTTTTGACAAACCCACTGTCCGGATGAATTCTTCAGGGGCGCTTGTGGAGACTTGGGTATAAGGAGTCATCGCTATCCGTATTTTCAGAGGTTGAGCCGCTATTTTAAACCAAATCCTATAACGATTATTTAGGAAAGATGTCTATTTTAGATGCCTAGGCCTCTATCTCGATTCCTGTTTAAATGTTGGCCAAAAACATTCTCTAATTCCAAGTCTAACTTTTTCTGAAGCTTTTCACTTTCTTTTTTAAGTTTATCGGAACTCCAGTTGTTCTGTTTTGCGCTATTAGCTAATTCAGACCATTTTTTCATTTCAACCTTTTTTAATTTATCAATTTTAGCCGCGGACTTTTTATCTCTAGGTTCGTAGCTATCATCTCTAACAGAGAGACAATTCCATTTAACCACAAGTTTTTTATGTTTCAGTTTATCTTTATTAGATTTTTGTTTTAAATCAACTATTTCATAAATATTTTTTTGTTTATCTTCTTTTTCAAGTTGCCTAATCCGCTCTTTGTTACATGCCCTAGTAAATTCTAATTTATCAAGTTTTTCTTCTAATCGTAAACGATCTTGGTTTTTTTTATCAGAAGTATTTTGTATTTGAAAATTTAGATCTTTTTGCGGTTCTTCAAAAGACATTTCTTTTTTATGTCTAATAACTTCTTGTTGCTCATTGGATTGATACAAAGGCATATTGTTTTGAGTATTTACGGCATTAATTATTTTTTCGGTATCCGCGTTTAGAGTGTTGCTAGTTAATAGCTGAATTTCTCCTATCTGTGTTATGGTTTGTTGTGGATTATTAAAAAATACGTATGGCTTAGCATAGTTAATTTGGGTTGGGCTTACCCAGGAATTTTCTTTGTTGCTATGAATATCAACATTTAGATAAATAATTTTTTCGGTGTTCTCTTGCAGAAATTTTTCTATTTTGTTTCGTTCGTGTTGCAATTTTTCTCGCGTTGCGTTACGCAATTCAATCTCTCGATTTATATTGCCTAAATCGGTTTGTACGCCCTTTCTTTCCAGAGCTGTTGCACTAGGGCCTAAATGAAGAAGCGGCTCTTTATCTAATCCTTTTTTAGCATGGCTTCGACAATCGATTCTGCTATCGTAACCCGCTTCTTCAAGTGCTCTATTAGTGTAATTTTCCCATTCTTTTCGCCATTTGTAGATATTGACTTTGGCATTCCATTCACGAACTTTTTTACCAAATCCCTCCGGCGTTATTTCACGCATCGTCAGTAGAATATGGCTATGGTAGTTTCGTTTGTCTCCGTTTCTATTGGGTTCATGAATTACAAAATCAGCAATCATACCAATACTTGTGAATTGGTCGTTTATGTAGTTTCGCAATAACGTCAACCACTGATCTTTGGTTAATTCTTTTGGTAAGGCAACTTTTATTTCTCTGGCAAGTTGTGAATCTTTTCGTATTTCTGATGCTTCTACTTCATTCCACAACAAATGCCGGTCGCTCGCCCATTCATTTGCATTTTCTGGTTTAATAATTTCAGAATGAATGACTCCTTTTTTTCTAGTGTAGTCATGAGTTACCCCAGTTCTACGATCGACAATTTTTTCAGCAGAACGATAAGCAGCAGAAGACACTGAGCTTTGTCCTGAGCTTCGTTTTACTAAGTCAAAATCACAATGAAAAATAGCCATCCGTTTAATTATATATCAATTGATTATCAGTAACATAGTTTAAATTGTATATATTTTTTGGCATCATGTCTAATAAGAAATTAGATTCGATGTATAGTGTGCGCTTTAGTAATTAAGTTGCTTTTTAATGTCTGTGATTCAATTATAGATTGTTGTGTTTTTAACAAAAAATATGTTATCATTTAAAAAATTTTATGGCAGTTTAATCTATGGGTAACTTGTAAGTGACAGAGAAAATAAATCTTTCTAAGGAGGAGCGTGCTAAGAATCATGAAGAGCGCTTAAAAAAACGCAGGGATGAAATCGATGCTCAGCTTAAGAAAATAGAAGCTGTTGCTAATGAGAAAGCTAAAAAAATAGCATTGAATCGTAGCTTCATTGTTGGTGAAGCTGTGATAGATCACGCAACAAATGATAAAGAGTTTGCGGAAATGTTGAGAGATATTCTTAAAGAATCGGTAACGAAAAAACGTGATAGGGATGCAATTGCTGATTTAATAAATGACTCATCGATAGATAAAGAACAGCCAATAACGCAAGAACAAAGCTCATCTGAAAAAGAAAGTAGCTCCTCTACATCAGACGTATCTGATTCGTCTCAAGACGAAGAAAATAGTACGTCTAAATCAGTGGATACTGAGGCGCCTATAGAAACTTAAAATTAACTGTCAATGGATGGCACGTCAGTAGAAAATGACGAGTCGTAAAATGATGCGTACTCAGTATGGATCGATGAATCTATCGAACCTAATAATTAGGTTGGACCTATGTAACAAAAAACCGTATTGTCTGAGTACATTGGTAACCTTTATTCCATACAGAAATTCTCATTATGAGCGAGGATTATATGACCAGCCTTACAGTATGAAATCGGTTTTCAGACCAGGATGAATTCAAATTGTTTGTCTAACAAAACCCGATAAAATGGTTCGTAACAGTAAAGGTCGACGAGTACGGTAGTGTCCAGCGCGGCGAATTGACTACCCTGTCTTTCTAGACAACGCGATAACGACTTTGTCGCTTCCAGTCAGCATAGCAGAGGTGCCGCCCAAGGAGAAGAAACCGCCATCGGGAAGTCAGTGGCTGGCAATACCACCAAAATTCATATGGCCGTCGATGCTTGTGGTCTACCTATCAACTTCCTATTGACAGGTGGTGAAGTCCATGACTGCAAAGAAGCACCTCAACTGGTTGCAGAATTGCTTAATGCCGATTATGTTGTTGTAGACAAAGGGTATGATAGTGAAGGGTTGCGCGCCCAGATCAGAAATAAAGGGGCAACCGCCATCATCCCTAGTAAAAGCAATTGAAAGATGGGGAATGACGATATGGATTGGTGTATCTATAAATATAGACATCTCGTTTAAAATGTTTTCGTAAGGCTCAAACATTTCAGGGCCATTGCAACGCGATACGATAAATTGAAGCGCAATTTTGAAGGTTCCTTGGCTTTGGCTTGTGTGTTTTTATGGCTACTTATGTGAAATGGCAATAGCCCCTATATACACGGTTATCCACAAGGCTATTTTTCTTAAATATAGATTAAGAAAGATTAAAGAAAGATTAGCAAATTTAAAAACCGCTTAAATGCTATGAATATAAAGGCATGTAGGATTTATTAGGTGTCTCTAAAGTCGTTATTTAGGTGTCTCTAAAGTCGTTGTTTTGTGTCTCTAAAGTCGTTGTTTTGATGTCTCTAAAGTCGTAGCTGTGTCTCTAAAGTCGTTGTTTTGTGTCTCTAAAGTCGTGTTTCTTTTAATTACATATACCAAGTTGTTTTCTATGGAATAACTTTTTAAGAAGCCTACATAAACTAATTCTTCTAGTGCCTTTTGGACTTTTATCTTAAATCCAGCGGCTTGTTTATTTCGTCCGCCGGTAAATTTTTGGAGTGTTTCTATTTTTATTGGATGTGGAGTCTTGTGGCTACTGTAGTAACCGTGAAGTGCTTGAGCAAGAGGCTTTCTTTTTAATTTTTCTCGTTGATCCCAATTAACGCTTGTCCATTCAGTTTTCCCGTATAGTTTGATAATGTCTTTATCAAGTGTAATGGTGTAATGCCCCGTTTCATCATTTTTTACGCCAGAACTGATTAATGATCCAAAAAAAGTAGTACCAGCATGTTTAATTTCGACCGCGCAGGCGGTTAAACGAATAATTACGTCATGCAATCGTTTATGATGTTCACCCGCAGTTGGTAAATTCAACGTTTTAAGAATTTCATATCCAGTAAATTCACAGATATAACCAAGTGGATGTTTTTTTGCTAGATGAACAATGCACTCCCATACCGATAAATCTTCTTGATTTAATTGTTGTCCAGTATAGGTAACTATTATTCCCGCTTGGCTGGCCAGAATAGCGCGTTTTAAATCTGCTCTATCTTTGCTTTGAATAGCTGAAAATAAGGCTGACCTTAAAAAACTATTTGGCGTTCCTCGTTTATTGTCAGGCCAGTTTGGGAGTGTAATGTCTTTTGATGCGCTTTTGGCGATAGCTTTTTTAGCGACAGCGATAGATTTTGAAACTGGGTCATTTTTCATGCGTTCGGTTCTCGATATTAAAAATGATTTAAAATATTATCAAACAATAGAGGAGGGATGATGATTATATTATTGGGTGGGCAAAAGGGGGGAGCCGGAAAGTCAACTATCGCCTGCAATTTAGCGGGAATGCTAACAAATGCAGGAAAAGATGTCATTTTGGTTGATTCGGATAGTCAAAGGTCGGCATCAAGATGGTCTGGAGAAAGAAAGACAGAGCATTCTGATTTGCCGAAGGTAAATTCAACACAGCAGATTGATATGGATGTTGATGATGCTTTGGTTGATTTTGATAGGCGATTTGATTATGTGATTGTTGATGCAGCAGGCCGTGATTCAAGGGAACTTGCTACAGCTTTATTGGTTTGTCATATTGTTTTGATGCCTTTTCGTCCAAGTAGTTTTGATATTTTGACATTGCCTCACATGGTAACTTTAATAAAAGCATCAAGGCGTGTTAACACTAAATTAAAGGCGTTGGCATTTGTGAACTCAGCACCTACCAATACGCAAAACATAGATACACTTTCAGCTAGAGAGGCTATTGGGGAATTTTCTGAGTTTATTACTTTGTTAAATACCACTATTTATGATCGACGCATCTATCGTGATTCAATGGCAGAAGGCTTAACTGCTACAGAAATGCCAGATAAGTCTAGTAGCGCGGTAGCGGCAAAAATAGAAATGGAAAAGTTATTAGCGGAGATTTTAAATGAAGCCTCTTAAATTAAACATGATCAGAGATGACCCATTTCCAAAATTTGACGACAAGCTGGAAACTGAGGATGAAATAAGGGAATATAAAAAAAAATTCGTTGACACTTTGAGTGATAGCACAACCAACCCTTTGTCATTATTGGGCCTTAAATTAATGTCCAATGAAGACTTGTTGAACAGATTTGTTCAGATTGATAATGGAGCTACCTGGGCTAAGTGGATGATATGTTGGACTCTTCGTCAACGCTTTGAGTCCGATAAATTGTTTGGACAGTATATTGAAGAATTTAGAGATGCTACTGGGACATTATGTCCCAGTAGCCGTAAAGCTATTTACAGGGCATGGCGTGCTGGAAAGTTCTGCGAGACTTATAAGATCAATGATTTATCTGAAATTGGTATTTCAAAGACTGCTATTTACGAACTGAGTCAAGCTGTTAATGAAGATATTGCAGACAAGGTATTTGAAACTATCAAACATCAAGATGTACCTATTCCTGTTCACGAAGTTAGACGTATGCTGGAGCAGGCAAGAGCAATTGATGGCGAGAGCGATATTGTCCCATCAGGGAGAGTGGATGATGATTCTGTAAATAGCATTGAATCAACTTTAGATGTACGTGTTATCGATTACCAAGATAATGTTCATGATCGTGATGAGATACTAGACCAATTATGTAGATCAGCCGATCTGCTTACCGAAGATCGTGCTGTTGATGAGCTTGTAAAATTGATTAAGACTTATAGAAAAGTGGCATCATTAAACGTTTTGGTTAATTGTGTTTACAAGGCTTTTGAAATGAAGCTTTAATATTTATTACAGTTGGTTACAGTTGGTAGATAGTGTAACAGTCAGGTAAAATCAAACACATGAATCAGGAAGACGACGCAGGTTATAAGCTATTATTCTCCGCCCCAGAATTGGTACGAGATTTGATCATGGGCTTTATCCCTGATGAATGGCTGCATGGTCTGAATTACAACACCCTGGAAAAAATACCCGGCAGCTACGTAACGGATGACTTTAGGCACCGTGCCGATGATGTCATTTGGCGAGTTAAAGTCAATGATGAGTTCGTGTACTTCTATATCCTGATTGAATTCCAGAGCAGCGTCGATGCATTCATGGCGGTCAGGATGATGGTTTACGTCGGTCTTCTCTACCAAGATTTAATCCGACGTGGTGAAGTCTTGGACAAAAGACGACTTCCTCCGGTGTTACCGATCGTCCTTTATAATGGAGATCAAAAATGGACGGCGGCGACAGATATTGCCGAACTGATTCCCAAAGTGCCGGGACTGGTATCCGATTACTTGCCGCAGCTAAAGTACTTGCTGATCGATGAGAATGCCTATACTGAAGCCGACCTAGCCGGTTTAAAAAACCTGGTGGCGGCTGTTATCCGTTTTGAGCATCCGGCCAATGGCGCTGCGTTGGTTGAACTGATTGAGCTATTAAACGAGTGGTTGGATGGCAAGCCGGAACTGAAGCGCATCTTTGCAATCTGGATTCGGGCGGTGCTGTTACGGCAAAGTAAACAGGCCTTGGTATTACCCAAGGTGAATGATCTGAAGGAGTTAAAGATGTCATTGGCTGAACGATTTGATGAGTGGGCAAAAGAATATGAGCAGAAGGGTATCGAGAAAGGTATCGAACAGGGCATAGAGAGAGGGATTGAAAAAGGTATTGAGAAGGGTGAGGCTTTGTTGCTGCAACGGCTGTTGGTGCGACGCTTTGGTGCGCTACCTAACGAGATTATCAACCAGATTGCTACGGCTACCTCAGAACACATTGAAATCTGGGGTGACCGTGTATTGGATGCGGCGACGCTTAATGAAATTTTCCGTCCGTAACATACCAGGAATGTCTGTTGGCGTTCAGAACGCCTCTTTAGACGTTAGCGGTTTTATGCAGCTGGCCAGAATCTCACCCGCGCATTAGTACTGAAGGCACAGCCTTGGCTATCTTTACAGCTGGGTAGGTGAGCGATGAAGCACATTTATATGGAACGACACGATCCGGATAAAAACATGCATCGCTTTTATCAACTGTATATTACGCCGGGTATTTTTGGCGATTGGTCACTGGTTAAAGAATGGGGTAGGCGGTGGTCGCCAGGAACGGTGCGTAACGAGTGGTTCGCTACTGAGGCGGAAGCCATCAGCGCCGGTCAAAAGCTGGCTAAAATCAAACAGAAAAAGGGTTACCAACTAATCATTTCAATAGAGTAACAGCCCACATTTAAACGGATTACCGCCTTGCTGTCATCCACTCACAGCGCTTTTAAAATATCGGCAATGGTGTGCGGATTATCATTTATATAGCGTTGTGTCGTGGCAATGCTACTGTGCCCGGCTATTTGCCGAATGCTGTTGATGTCAATGCCCGAATAGGCCAACTTGGTGATTAAGGAACGCCTACCGGTGTGACTGGACGCCTCTTTGAAACCGGCGGTTTTATACAGGGTGCCCAAGACTCTGACCATCGCGTTAGCACTGAAGGCACCGCCTTTTTGCGATCTGAACAAGGGCGCTTCCGGGTGAAAGCTGGCGCCCTCTTGATGGCGGCGTTCGTCCAGGTAGTCGTGCAGGGCTTTGATCACCACTTTGTTTTCCAACGAGACATCGCGGTGTTTAGCACCTTTGGTATAAGCGGCAAGCAATTTCAATACCGGTTTAAGGTTACCGGCTTCATAGACGTCTTTAATTTTCAAGGCCGCCAATTCTTTTGCACGCAGTCCCAGATAGTGACTGAGGATGACGATGCCGGTATTACGCCGAGCATGTTGACCGGCGTCAATAACGCGTAATAGCTGTTTGAGGTCTTTACCATCGGTGCTGAGTACGTTGGCTTGGCCGGTGCTACCGGTAGGGCGTCCGGATTTTTTGGGCAGGGTCATGTGGCGGCTAAAATGTAATAAAAAGTAAGATTTAGCTACATTTTATGACATTATTTTTTGCTGTCAAGGGTTTTTTCCTCTGCAAGCCTCGCCGTTACTGGAAATGTAATATTCTGTTGAAAATATTACATTTTGAAAATAACGGCTAAAAATACTGAAGCCACTGAAGCCGTCGCGTATACTTTATGCGCGGGATGATAGGTCTGAATACAAAACCTCTTGTGACCCTTGAGGGAATATGACCACCACTTGGAAATGGAGTGTCATTGAGTCCCGCTTTTTGAGTTCAATATAATTTCACCAGCGGTGACGGTAGGCTAAAATATAATACCTTCTAGGCGATATATAATATGGCCACCGGTTGCCAAGAGTACGGCATCTAGCTCCGCTTTCTCGCCAATCCGATATTCAATAGGCTAAATTGCATGAGAATAGAATTAA
>CANNKG010000165.1 GCA_947505105.1 Methylococcaceae bacterium
CGATTCAGTCGTCACAACTTTTGAAACTTACATGCAAGATGCCAGTAAAATTCTTTGCGTTATGGATAAATTGCGCAGAGATTTTGCGGTTGCCGTGTGATTCATTCAAACTCGGGCAGGATATTATTTATCTGAGAAACTATATATTACAAATTATGCGCAAATGAATAGCTTAAATTTCGATTACTGACAATTCTTTATAACTAAAAAACATATAAATTTAATGATTTGTCCAGAATCTATTTAAAATATTTTTTCCAACCTCGATTCCCTTCCTCTCAATCGACTTGAAAAGTATCCATGATAAGGTATATATAATTGGGGCTGATATCAAAAAACATATTGCAAATCTATAAAATGGATTTAACATCTGGTATGAATAGAATTTAGCTAAATTTCCAGCAACTGGTAAGACAATAATCAAATGTAAAAGATAAACTGCATATGAGGTTTGACCTAAAAATACTGCTACTTTACTAGATAAAAAAACTCTACTTTTACCTATCCATCTTCTAATAAGATTGCTTGCGGGTAAAGTTCCGTTGTCTAACAAATAGAACATCAATATAACCATAAATATTCTTACTGTTAACAAAACTAAGTTCTTTTCTATTAAACTTCCGAAAATAGTTATAAATAAAGCAAAAAGGAACCCCATACGCATAGTACTTTGCTCTCTTGATGTTGCAATCAATATACCTACCAAGAAAACATATAATTTTATTGGCAAAAATGATGGCATTACAAATTGGGTGAAGTAGTCTGGATATAGCCATTGCATGAGTACACAAATACTGATAAGAAGCAATCCGAATTTAATAGATCCAAACAATTTTATTGATAACATAATAAATGGAAATGCCAAATAAAATTGCATTTCCAAACCTATTGACCAATCAGGTAATGCTGTTCGAAAACTATAATAAGGACAAAAACCAAACAGAAAACTAATATGTACCAAAATATTTTCCACACTTATATCTATATATCTTTCGATAGGGGTCGCTGTTGATGGCCAAGCTAATGCTATGATTGTGCGACATTCACCTAAATAAGGACCTAACAATAAAGAAAAAAATAATAAAACGTAATATAGAGGTGCTATTCTAAAAGATCTTCTAACCCAGAAAGTAAAAAATGTATTTAATGTATTCCAAGGCTCATGTTTTCTACGAAGAATATAATGATGCGCCATGAGGAAACCCGAAAGTATCATAAAAAGATCTACCGCTAAGCTCCCCCATGATAATAGAGGGAGGCTTCGTAATCCACTCAAAATCTGTACATGAGAAAGTAAAACCCAAGAAGCCGCTATGCCCCTTAATCCATCAAGCCAAGGTAAATGTTCGTTGTATATGTCATTTTTATTTTGAATCATAATAGTTTAAACTAAAATTTTAAGATCATTTCGCAATATTGTACAACTACTTAAAGAAATGATTAATGCAAATCAAAAAACCATCAAAATGCCATAAGAAAAGCTATTGCTTACTAAAAAGCATTGAACGCAATTCCCTCAATTGCCTTTTAGAAAATGGGGGCAAAAGCAAAACTAAAAAAATAAATAACGCAGTACCAATAATAAGTATAATACTTATTGAAATATTCATTAGACCATAATATTCAAATAGACAATATACCAACAAGCCATTTAAAAACGCTCTCACCAAACCTCTTACATGAATTTTATAATTAAATGATAAAATATTTAATATAAAAAACATTAATAAGTTATTTGCAATAGAATAAATTAATGGCGCATAGACTAAAAGCTCAGCATTAATCTTTAAAATACTTACAACATAAAGTATCATTAACAAAAGTGCAATACATGAAGATATAAATAATTTATTACTTTTATCAATTGCATTAAATATAAGCTGACATAAAATTGCGTGCGTTCCAGAAATTGCCTGAATCAAAAGAACTAAAAATATCCATGCATAATTTTTGTATTCGTTTTTAACAAACAAATCTACTATTCTTTCACCTAAAATTGCATACAATGTAATTCCAAGGATCAAAAAAAGCAGATTTACCATAAATATTATTTCAATTTGATTATTAAGCGAACGGAAACTTTTCTCTTTCAGAAAACGCGCAATTAATAATGGTTCCAACAAATTGAAGAGTAATTGAGCAGGGAGGTATTGTCTTATCCTCTCAATTACACTCATAAAGAAACCATAAGCGGCTACAAAAGTACTAGGCAATATGCTTGCAGCAAGAATGCGCATAAAATATCCTTGGGGAGTCATTGCAAGTATGTTATATCCATAATTATGTAATGCCATTTCGAAAACTTTTTGCCATATTGGCCATGGTTCAGTTGTATTTGATTGCCTTTGTAATTTTTTTAGATAACCATTTATATAAATAATAAGAGCTAGAACACAAACCAACTCTGGTATTGTCATAATCCAAAGTGCTTGTCCAAGGGTAATGATGGTATTTTTGTTCCACAAAAAAATAATTATTCCCAATCGACCAGTCCATTGAAAAATCAAGATAGCGGTTAGTTTTTTTTGTAGAACTAATGCTTGAAAAACTGAGGAGAAATGCTCAAAAAGAGTTATTGTAGGTAAAAAAACTACGAGGGACCAATAAAAATCTGGCGATTGAACGGAGTTGGAAAATAGCCGGACTACTTGCGACCAACATAGCCAGAGCAGTCCACTTAAAATAGCTGCACTCGATAAGCGTATTAATCCTATGATCCAGATAAAGTTAGCAAGTTGTTTAGCACTATGATTCTCTCGCCCCTCTGGGACATATCGCGCCACAGCCCGATCTAATCCTAATCCAGAAAACATCGCAATCATCATGACTAAGCCCGAGAGTGCGGTATAACCTGCATAACTGTCAACATCCATTGCGCGCACTAATAACAGCACGGAGGCAAAACCGGCGACTCCGGACATTCCTCGACCCAGTAAATAATGGAAGATACCTTTTCGAACGTTTTGTCGAGAGTATGGGCTGTGCATTTAGACTTCCTTGACCGATTGCATTATCCTACTATTTGGTGATTCCAATTAATCGCCCTCTCTGCTCGGAAGTAACATTTGCTAACATTGCCTTTGTAAATTCTTTTTGAAGCTTGTATCCGTTTTCTGAAGCTTGATTAATACTAGAAATTCTAATCAAAATCCCATCGGGTATTATTCCTTTTAACATAAAACGTAACTTTATTTTCTTCATATCAAATGAAGTAGTCGCAACATTATCTCCCACTACTATCCAATACATTACCGACTCATGCCGCAGTCCTTTCGTTGCATGAAATGTTTTTATTGGCAGTGGACCATACGCTGTTTCCAGGATGCTCTTTGATTCTGCCTCTACAGCAAAACCTTGACCGCCAAAACAACCTTCTGGCAAATGAAGCTCTACATCATCCGATTGGTTATTGCCATATGCAATTGATAGCATGACCCGTTCTCCACTTGTGTTTATATACGTTCGAGACAAGGTTTGATTGTAAACCTTCATTAGCCCTTTCTGCAGATCAGGACTCACAAGCATCGGAACAATACTTTCATCTACTCGCCACTCCCCAAACTGCCTTGGAATAATGGTTTCCAAATCTATTTTTTCTAAGCTTTCAGCGAGTTTAACCGTCGGTTTTAATTCAATCGCCAATACGGCTGCCAACAGCATTGCGCTGCATATTAATAAGGGCTTAAGAAAAGCTATGCCAAAAATAATCCTGGGTAATTTATCAGATGAAGCGCTGGTCATGTTTATAAGATTTAGGTTTAAAAAATTGGTCTGTACACGAATCATAATAATAATACTTTTCACTCTACGCCATCATTCAAAGACGAGATAAATGTGTCTTTACGTTAATAGATGGGCTACCCACTTAAGGAGTGGACAATTGCTAAGGATTGCCCTGAATTTGTCGTGTCGAAGTGTGAATGGTTAAGCCGTTCATGGTTCGACAAGCTCACCACGAACGGCTTAACCATAGCCTTATTAAACTGTCCCGTCCAATAGATAGCCCATTCGTTCATTGGCAAGGTTCATGCCGCTTTGCAAGCCATGCTTTAAAATCACTTAAGTGAGTCCAATCAAAGAGGGCTTCCGTGAGCTCTTCAAGTGTTTCAAGCGGCAGCTCGGATAATTGCGCCATCAAGGGTTCCATGTCAGGTTGGATGCCGAATTTTCGTCGCAATAAACGCAAAACTAAACCTAAGCATTCTTCGTGTCGGCCTTCCTGTCTGCCTTCTTGCCTTAATAATTGAGCCAATCCCATAATTTCACCTTCCTCGTTTAAATAACGCGTGCGGAAGTCCTGAATTTCCTGCTCACTTAAATCCGCATAATAATCAATAGAGTCAATATATTTGCGTAGCTTGTTTGGATTCGCTTCCATCTGCAGTAAACCACGTTGCGCTGCTAAATACATTTCCAAACGCTCTTGTTTACGCACGTTCATATTTGGCAAATTAAGCCGGGCAATAATATTAGTGCTGTCTTTATAATCGCTCGCGGTTAAGCGTTTTAAATCACAAACCAAGTAGCTAAATACCAAATAGCTCTGCCGGTCGCGACCTAAGCACAAGCTTTCCGGTCGACTTCCTGAGTTTAGAAAGATGACCACCGGTATAATGCGTTCGGTTTCCATCAACTCGGCTAAATCCAAGCAATAATGCGCCAGACGATGTATTGAAAAACGCTGGGCTTGGATTTCTTCTTCAATCACAAAGATAATCGCTTCGCGGCTCCCGTCCGACCATTCGACTAATAAGGGTACATCCACTTCACGAAATCGTTCACCCAAACGCGCTTGCAATTGTTCCTGACGTATCAGGATTATGCGCGCTTGCTTGAGATCGTCACCCGTTTCTTTCTGAGCAAAAAATGCCAAGGCTTCGCGAGGATAATCCAAGATCAAGTTTTTAAAGTTTTGGTCATGCATCTTTAGGTATCAAGTCGACAACGAAAAAACTCAACGCTTAGGTAAATGCATGAAATAATTTGAGCAATTTAGAAATGAGCGCAAATTAATTTCGATAACGTAAATAGTCACTTACTCCCTATTGCAGTTTCGCCCCATCCCCACCTGATATGCGATAGACTGGGAGGGGTATCCGAACACTTACGTTCCTTATCTAAAGTAACCGGCAGATTAAATCCTATCACCCGATCTACTTATTAAGCCCAACACGATATCCAACAGAAAGAAACCACCCAAGGCCGTCACAAATAAGACCATGCCAGCAAAGCCATGCATGAAGCCTTGACCTGCTTCATCGCCTAAATAAAAAGTAATCAAAACCAAGGCCGACACACGTACCACGTTAGCTAAAAAAGCGATAGGTATGATACTGGCGACCATCAGTAGATTATAGCTTAGGCTGCGCCTTGAAATTAAGTACATAAACAGTAAACCTAAAGCGGCAAGAGAAAACATGGAATTCAAACCGGAACAAGCATCGGCAATAAGTAACTCATAGCGACCTATCATCAAAACCACGCCTTGCCGCGCGATAGGATAGCCTGCTTGATATAAGAACTGTTCCACAAAGTAAGATACGCCCTGTTTAAGCGGACCGGTCAAACTGTCGACTACCGAACTCGGCAGCGGCAGCATAAAAACGCTGTATAGCAGCGGAAACCACGCGGCGTATAAACTTTCTTTACCTGACATCAACAGTAAAACACCTGCTAAAACCGGAATCTGTGACCCGACCTCAAAGAGTAAAATTTCTTGCGATCGACCTAGTATGTATAAGATTAGGCCGAAGGCTAATGAGGCGCTGCCAATACCATTTGAGGGACGGCCCTTGAACTGCCAGATTTGACTCTCGGATCTCAACAGCAACCATAGGACTATCAATAATATAATCACGCCATGAAATTGCTCATCCGTTTGCCAAATGCCATTGGCTAAATCCCAATAGGTCGGCAGATATAAACACAACAAACCAGCAACGACTAACCACCAACCATTTCGTTCCAAAGATGTCATCAGGGCTATCATATGCAGAGTCTTTTAAAAGGTCATTTGGACGTTGATTCCGGCAGATCCTGACTCATAGGAGCGAGTGATCAAAGTCGAATCACGTTTTTCATATTGTAGGTTTGTCGCGACAATTAAATTATCGATTGGTTCGTATTGTATACTTGCGCTTGCAATCCCCACTTTATCTATTTGGCCAAGGCTGCCAATTGAACCATCAGAATTAACCCCAGTACTCCCTAAATAATCTTGCTGCTCGTAAGACAACGGCATCGTCAAGGTTAATTTCGGAGTAGCTTTCCAGGTGGGGGTTAACTTAACCCCTTGACTTAACATAAAGCTTGCAGAAACGTTCCAGGCTTGATTAATTTCACGCCATCCCGCTAAATTCAACAAGTATTGTTCCGAAGGCGTCCATCTAAATTCAAGACGTCCGGTAAAGTCTGCAAAATCGCGTTGGCTTAGATGCTTATAAGTTTGATCGGTATAACCCAAACGACCTTCAAGCAAGGTTTTTTGACTGATGGCCCAATCAACCGTGACCCAATAATTCATCCGAAAATAGGCATTATCTTGTAAACTGTTAGAGGTAAAGGTGCGATCTGGAAATTTACCATCTGTTGCCAGAACACGAAGACCAACACTGCTCCCTGTTGGACTTAGGTATTGCAAATTCATCTCGCCATTATCTTCAATTGTATTGGCTGTCCGGCGACTAGCAGAGTCGAATTGCAGATCGGTACGGAACCAACCTAAACGCAACCGACCGTTCGGATGAAATAAATAAGCGCCATTTGCCTTGTACAATGACGTATTTTGTAAATTCGGAATGATGCTGTTCAATTGAGCAAAAGAACCTAACATTTCTTTATTCGAATACCCAATCACACCACTGAAATCATTGCCTGCTTGCCATTGCCATTCTATATTCGCATCCCAACCCAAATAATTGAGACTATCAAAATTTTGAAACCAATTTTGATTTAAATCCATATTTGCAACCACATGTTGTCTACCGACTTCCCAATCAGCATTAAATCCCGCCCTCAGCTGATAAATGATTTCGCTTTTGACACTTTTACCGGTCACACTTGCTGGATCAACGCTATCGGATATCCTAAAAAAATTGCTGTCGTAGCTCGTTCCTGTAGCTACATAAGGTTTAAAGCGCGGTTTTTTATACGTAGAGTGGGATACCAAGCGATTTTTGCGATAAAGCACGGCAGATTTATGCCTTAAAGGCTTAGCCTGCTTGGAATGAAGACGCTTGACACGATAAGTCACTGCTGGTTTATCAGGTTCTAAAGAACCTCTATTTTCAGCACCAACGCCTTCTGCGAGTATACTAATGGCTACTATCAAACCACTGGTTAATACGCAGCTCATTCTGGTAAATAGCCGTAGCCTAGTGCGAGAGCTCTCCTCAGCGTCTTGGAAATGAACTGAGCTCCTTATCTTCATAAGCCTTTGAGACCTTTTTCAATGGCTGTTTCAGTCGTTTGAGGAGCGACCGGATTAGGCGCGGTTACCGCTGGATCGTTAGATTCCGGTGCATTAGACAATACTTCGCCTACTTTTTCGATAACGGCCTTTTCCTTTAGTTGTTTCAGGACATTTTGGGCATTGGTTTTCACCTGACTGTTAACCAAGAATGTTTCAATGATCATCCCTGCTTTTTGGCGCTCGACAGGTTCGTCGATTGAACCGAGTACGCCCATGACTAAAATCTGTGGGGTTTTATCTATACGTAAAAATTGACCACCCTGCAATTTTTGGAGCGCGGGTAAATTTTCCAAGGGCAAGTTTTCTGCCGCCTGAGTCGTCAGATTGACTTGATAACTGATTTTATTGGCATCCAACTTAGGGGGCAATTCGTCGATAAGTTTGCTATCGGCTAAGATATGATCGAGTAGCGCTTGCTTATCCGGGGTTACCGTAACGAGTAACTCTTTAAGTTTATAAATTTTTCGATTGGAAAATAACTCCGGATGCGCCTGATAATATTGCTCTATTTGTTCCTGCGTCGGTTTACTGGTTATGCGCGTCGATTTTTCAAGCCAAGCCTGGGCCAACACCTGTCGTTTAGCTTGCTCAATTGCAAGCATTACTTGCGGATCACGGTCCATTTTATCGTTCATCGCCTGCTGTACCAGCAGGGTTTGATCAATCAAAGCATCCAATAGTTGTTTTTTTGCGCTTTCAGCATTTTCTTGCGTAATACCGGGGGTATGCGTCAGCGCAAAATTAAGCTGATGTACGGAAACCTCTTCGGAATTCACTTTTACGATGACTTGACTAGCTGATTTGGTTTTGTCTTTGTGATCACAAGCAGTCAATACCAGCAGACTTAAGATCGCTATGATGAAACAATTACTTTTTAAATTTTTATTATGCATAGCATTTGCCATTGGGTTGCTAAGTTTATTTGAATTCATTAATCACCGCCCCTACGCAGTGAGTGGCCGATTCCAGTAACGCCATTTTCATGGCTTCCATATCAGCAAGTCTGGTTTTATTTTGTCGAGCCAACAATAATGCACCAGCACTTATGGTAGCAAGCATTTGGGCTTCAATGCCTTGCTGAAATGCCGGAGTATCAATCAAAATGACATCGTATCGACTTTGCCATTGCTGGATACATTCGTTCATGCTACGACCAATTAATTCGACAGGATTAGGCGGTACAGTCCCAGCGGGAAGCACTGACAAATCACGAAACTGCGGTATCTGAATAATAGCCGAATCATTCTGGCGCCCCGCCAAAATATCCGCTAAGCCATGCTTCTGTTCTAATTTGAATAAACTATGCTGATTGGGCTGGCGAAGATCGGCATCAATTAAAAGGGTTCGCTCTCCCAATTGTGAAAAAACCACTGCGAGATTGGCACAAATGAAGCTTCTTCCCTCGCTCCTTTCGCTGCTCACAACAGACAAACATTTTTGCTGTTTGGTGAACCAACGTAACATCAATTGGCTTCGAAGCGCACGCAAAACCTCTACTTGTTTATGGAAGGGTTGATAAGCTGCTATTAAATCATGGTGAAAAATAGTGTCGGTTTTAGCAAGATACGGAAAATTAAATTGTTGTGACAATATCTGCTGAATATCGTCTTCGGTAATTAAACCCAGTTGCTTAGCAGCATCACCAAAGCGCAGCCCTTTATTTTTCTGTGCTTGGATTATTCTTTCTGCATCGCTCGCGGTAATTTTTCCAGCATCGAGAAGCAATGCGCCAATCGATAGAGCTTCCGGCGAAGCTGACGGTATTGCTACATTATTCATTTCCATTATCTATTTAATCCTCACACAAAAGCGATGAATTTCGCGCGTCAATATTAATTTGAATTATTTTGAAAAGATTGCTAGAACCGGAATTTCAAGTGTTTCAGCCACATCAATCGCAGATCGTACTCGTCGATCTAGCAATTCCATAAATAAGGCAATGCCCACACCTAACATAGACCCCAAAAAGACCGACAAGACAACATTTAAGACGACTTTAGGCTTGGATGCTTGAAGAGGGGGTATAGCGGGATTGAGCACCGCAATATTGGTCTGACTCATTTGACTTTCCATTCGCGTCTGAATGGAACGCTGCAAGGCATTATCATAGGCATGTTGAGCATTTTCCACTTCGCGATTAAGTACCGTCATTTGGTCGCGTTGCTGTTTTAATTCTAATACTTTG
Source organism: Methylococcaceae bacterium (assembly GCA_947505105.1). Classification (GTDB taxonomy): domain Bacteria; phylum Pseudomonadota; class Gammaproteobacteria; order Methylococcales; family Methylomonadaceae; genus SXIZ01. The sequence continues at coordinate 9,657 of CANNKG010000165.1, forward strand.
GCTTTTTGATCCGCTAACGCTTTCGCTAGCATTTCATCCATTCTATTGGCCGAGGCAACACTACTGGACATACTGTTAAGCACCATTTGGGTTTCGGCGTTGATTTTTTGCCTTAAGCTGGTAACTTCAGCCTGAGTCTGTTCATACTGCGGATGATTTTTACCCACTCGTTTAGCCAATTCTGCAAATTTTGCTTCAGTACGCGCCAACTCGGCTTTTAATTGCTGGACTAAAGGACTATTCAATACTTCCTGGAGCGAAGTATTACCTTGTTTAGAGCTACTTGATTGTAGTTTTCTTGATCGCAACTCACTGGTATGTGATTGACTCTCAATGAGTTGCCTTGATAAATCAGTTAAGCGCGCGTTTTCCAAATCGAGACGATCGTCAACCGCCACGATGCCATGTTCCTGCTGATAACTCGATAAGGCATTCTGTGCTTTAGTCACTCGCTCACGCAAAATATTGATCTGATTGTCGAACCAGTCGGCGCTCTGTCTGGCGGGCTGGGCACGCAACTCAACATTGGTTCGGATAAATTCCTCCGAAAAGGCATTCGTGACCAATGCCGAAAATTGCGGATCAATTGAACTGAAACTAACATCAATTAAACTGCTTTCGCGCGAAGGGGTTACCTCAAGATTCTTAAGCAATAAATCAGCAATCCAGTCATTGATTTCGCCGCTGACCTTCGTTTCAGCAAAATCTAGACGGATTTGTGGACTTTCGGAGAGCTTAAGCTTCTCTACTACTTTACGCGCGACATTATGGCTTTTGATAACGCCAACTTGAGTTGCCATGTAACCAGGCATTAATTGGATCGGCAAATTAGCACCCGTAATCGGATCGACAACACGCTGATCGACAACCAAGGTTGTAATTGCCTCAAATTGCTTAGGCAATAACAAGCTCACCGCAAGCGTTGTGCTTACCGTGATAAACAATGTAAATAAAGCGATCCATTTGCGCGAGCCGAGAATGTTAAGTAATTGTTGTAGGTTCATAACGTAGCCAATTGAATGCTTACAAGCATTTAGAACAGTCGTTCGTTGACATAGATAATATCGTCCTTAAAAACAGGATCGCTTAATTCAGCCTCTAGCTAGGCTGTCGAAATAAGTCCCTCTGTCCCAGTTATTTTACTCCCGATTTTTGGCTTGCAATATTGTTGAAAAAAGCTTGGCGTTTTTTTCGAACAGTGTAAGGAATGTTATCTTTTTCCCACATTTCCACGTCATTATGGCGAGCC
>CANNKG010000166.1 GCA_947505105.1 Methylococcaceae bacterium
CAAGTCTGGATCAATCCGCCGCCGATTCCGTTGAGCACCAAAGAAATGGACGGCGTGTTTGACTTGCCGTATTCGCGTGTACCGCATAAAGCTTACGGCAACGCCAATGTGCCCGCTTTTGAAATGATCCAGCACTCGGTCAACATCATGCGCGGCTGTTTTGGCGGCTGCACCTTTTGCTCGATCACCGAACATGAAGGGCGCATTATCCAAAGCCGCTCGGAAGAGTCTATTATCAAAGAAATCGAAGCCATCCGCGACACCTCACCGGCGTTTACCGGCCATATTTCCGACTTGGGCGGTCCTACCGCCAACATGTACCGATTAGCCTGCAAAGACCCGAAAATCGAAGCCGCTTGCCGCAAGCCGTCCTGCGTTTATCCGGGTATTTGTCCGAATCTGAATACGGATCATACTCCGCTGATTAAACTTTACCGCAGGGCTCGCGCCTTACCCGGCATCAAGAAAATATTTATCGCATCCGGCTTGCGTTACGATCTGGCCGTGGAATCGCCGGAATACGTCAAGGAACTGGTCACTCATCATGTCGGCGGTTATCTTAAAATTGCTCCTGAACATACTGAGCAAAGCGTGTTATCTAAAATGATGAAGCCGGGTATGGGGACTTACGACCGTTTTAAGGACATGTTCGACAAGTTTTCCAAGGAAGCCGGTAAAGAGCAATATTTGATCCCGTACTTTATCGCCGCCCATCCCGGCACCACCGATAAAGACATGCTCAACCTGGCGTTATGGCTAAAGCACAACGGTTTTAGAGCCGACCAAGTGCAGGCCTTTTTACCTTCGCCGATGTCCATTGCTACCGCCATGTATCATTCCGGCAAAGATACCTTGCATAAAGTTAGTCGTACCGTAGCGGATATTCCGATACCCAAAAGCGTCAAACAACGGCGTCTGCACAAAGCTTTTTTGCGCTATCACGATCCTAAAAATTGGCCGTTGTTGCGCGAAGCTTTAAAAGACATGGGGCGTAGCGACTTAATCGGTAACGGCAAACAGCATTTAATCCCCAGCTTTCAACCCAAAGGTACGATCGAAACGCCGGATAAGATTCAGCGCTTTAAAACTAAATATACCGGATCGAGTGATGTTTGGAAAAACAAGCAGCATCCGGTCAACAAGAAACACAGCAAAAATAAAGCCAAAAAATACTAGCCAAAGAAATATAATTGTGTATAATATCGGCTTCTTCGCTGGTGTAGCTCAGTCGGTAGAGCAGCTGATTTGTAATCAGCCGGTCGCGGGTTCGATTCCCATCGCCAGCTCCAAATAAATAAAAGGCCTTAGATTTTTTCTAAGGCCTTTTTTTATGTCTGCCACTTTGTCGGTGCGATTTAACTTATGATCGAAATAGCCAATATAATCCCGTTGGAAATTAGAAAATGAACGAACAACTTACCAGTAATCAAGTCTCGTCCTCAGCGCTCAATGAAATTCGGTTTTATAAATCAAATGAAAAACCTTATGGTGTATTTAGTAATTTATATCGCAGAACAGTAATATTTGAAGGTGTGTCATACGCAACATCAGAACATGCTTACCAAGCAGGCAAAGCAAGAAAAGATAATGTGCGTGAATGGATATTAAGTGCTCCCAGTCCATCTTTGGTAGCGATGGCGGCACATGGACTCTACGTTTGGGACGTCACACCCAATTGGTCGAAAATCAAATTTGATCGTATGCGGGCAGTGCTTCTTGCGAAATTTTCACAGCATGATGATTTACGAAAGATATTACTTGATACAGGAAATGCTAGATTAGTAGAGTCCGCTACAGTTAAAAACTCTGTGAACTTGGAGTGGGGAGAAGTGAACGGTAAGGGTAAAAATATGTTAGGTGTACTACTTATGGAAGTGCGCACTTCGCTGCAAGAAGACAATCAGTACTGAATAGCAGAAATGAATTTATAAATTGCCGGTATTTATAAATCGGAGTGGCTCACAGCATAGATTTTGAGCGGGTACAGATTTATTTAGTGAGTATCTTTGGCTAATGACTTCTTTGTAATAACGTTGCATACGGACTTGTTCTGATTTAACGCCTGACACTGAAAAATCAAAAGGGTTACCCTTGCTCAAGGCCTTAGCCGCGCGAGTAATGTAGGTAGACGATCTACCACGCATCATTCCTCTTGCCCCTTCGTACATGCAATTTAATGCACTGAGAGCTTGACCAAACCTCAAGGATGCATAAAGGTTGTTATGGCTAAAAATATCTGATGCAGTAACTTTGTTGTTAAGAAGTAGTCTATATAACAAGCCAGCGCTACACCAATCACCTGCTCCTGCCGTATCAGCAATATAGGGCGTTTTAATAGCCGGTAATTCAATCCATTCAATTGCTAGGGAAGGCGCACGGAAACGTAACCCCCGCGCTCCTAACGTTTGTATTTCTACTGTTACATTTGAAAGGTCGAAATTAGCTAAATCTGAAATACGGTCATCGGCATATTTTAGAATATCGGTGAGAGCCAATGCGTTACGAATATCTTCATCATTGCCTCGTATTTCGGATGGTTCAAAAAAGATGATGGCTCCACGGTCTCGATATATTTTAGCTAACTCAAGTGCTAGAGGCGTTATTCGGTCAAAGTAGAAAACTTGGAGGGCATTAACTGTTTCAGATACTGAATTAACTAAGTCATGGCTACAAGCATAATCAGAGAAACGTTTTTTTGATCCACATAAAGGGCAGGCAAAGCTAAAACGATGAGTTTTTTCTTCATTACCCGGCCACTGATAGATAACGGGGGTTGTCGCACTATCCTGACTTATCAGAAAGCGTGTGTTCGAGCCTAACGAATTGAATTCCTTTCGTAAGCCCTCTCCCGCAGGGTCGGAGCCAATATGGGCGATGGGGAAGCTGCTCCAGCCAAGATAAGCAAGAATGGCAAGAACGTTTCCCGCTGAGCCACCCAGCGCAGAATAGATAGCGGCATTCTCGTCCCGCAATAAGACATCAAGCGCGATCAAGCCGGTTCCTGCTATTTGGTTGACAACATCGTTCATTATTTATCCACAGGTGGTTTTATATACAGATCCCGTTAGCCAAATATGCCAAGTATGGTCTGGACTTGGTAAAATGACTTTGCAGGGTACTGCTGATTCGGCAGTATATCCTATAGTCTCGACGTAAAGAACAGGAAGCTCTAAATCAATTGCTGCCAGCAGCATTCCAAGGCTTCCTATCCGCCAACCAGCTGGCGAGAGAATGGTCACCGGTGTTTCCTCAGTTCCCGAAAACACTTGCTCTCTTATCGTGTGCAATGTTGAAACAGAGCGGTAAACATCCAATGGATTGGACTCATGTGCGTAGATGATATTAAGCAAATCGCTACCCCATTCCTCGATTAAAGCATCTTTATATTCGAAGAGTATGTTGTCACCTCGCCGTGGATTTTGAGAAGGGAAAGGAATAATGGGGCAAACTTCGGCAACTGGGGATAACTTGGTATACATGGTTGCTGTTGTTTGAACTTTTCCTTCGCTCAACTGCGGTACCCAGAGCTTCAAGGCATCGTCCATACTATCCCGCCCCATTTTTCCTTGAAAACCGTGCATCCATTCAGCGCGATCATTTGATTCAGAATTGAATGATGGCTTATTGCCTGATGCATTAAGCAAATGAACATCCACCCCCTGCTTTAATCCAGCTTCCACCGCTTGCCTAACTATTGGAAAACAAGTGCCACGTGACATGCCCGTTGAATCGACAACAATATCAGAATAGCCTAATTGCTGAAGCCAAGGAGCTACAGCCCGTACAGCGTTGCGCCCAGCAACCGTAGCATCATCATCAGCAATAATTTCAATCTCTTGAAATTTAACAGTAGAGCCAATTTGCTGTAAGAGGAAGTCCCGATGTGCTTTACCCAGTATCTCAAGCGATTTGGAAACAGCCGGTCGTTTTTCAATTAAAAACTTATAATCTATGGAAGATGCGCCAACCAGTAGCCTGGGATAGTAGAGACTATTGGCATCCATACCCACTGTGCCAATGAACAGCGTTTTTTTGGAAGTGTAAATCCGCTCTTTGACAAATTCCAACGCATCGTTGCCATTGTGGGCAATACAATTGTTGAGAGTAAAACGATTCATTGATTTATAGCCCCTAGAAGATCAGAGAGATGGCCCTCACAAAAACCGCCACGATTTAATGTTAGTCGATGAACAATGCTGGGTAACCCTCCTAGCTCAAAGATACACCAAGTTTTATTTTTGCATTCGTAATGCTCTATTAAAGTTAAAGCATTGTAAGCAAGCGCAAAATGCAGAGCGTTTGCGAAAGCAGGCTCTTTAGATTGAAGTTCATACATTTCTTGTTGAGGTATGCCAAAAGCATTGGCACCGTCATCTAAGGGCGCATTGGGCTCCAACGTCCGCGCAATACATTTGTTCGCAATGAAGGCAACGAGCTTTTTGACGGCTTCACTATTTGGAAAGTCCCATTCCTTAATAGTTTTTGCTGCGCGTTCGGTTAATAATTGATGCTGCTCTTTAGCATCTAATTTGGCAGGTTTCCCACGCAGCAGCTTAGTTTCCAAGCCATCTACTAAAGCTCCAGCTAAGTTAATAAACTGTTCAATATTATCGCTACTTGCATCGGCTAAACGGTCGAAAGTATAAAAAAAAGGCCGGTCATATTCGTGCATAAGCTGTATTTCAGCACCTTTGAGCAAATCAGGTTTTTTGTCACTGATTTTCTTATCGTCCTCTTCAGTTTCAACGGGTTCCAGGGCAGGAATGCCATCTGAAGGTTCAACCGTAAATGCAAAAATATCGTTTTGAGGAGAACGTTTTTTTTCTCTGTTCAATAAAATTCGATAGGTTGCTAGAAATCGATCATCAGGCTTACTAGGTATTGAATCTCGAATTTTTATTATTTTATATTCCGGTAAACTTATTTCAGCTATCAGTTGATTAACCAATTTTTGCAATTTACTTAAGTCGATCTTACTTATTTGGATTGGTTCTGAGCTTAAACAATCACTGAGTGTTGTAATCCCTTTTCGCCTAAAGCTTTGCATCTGTTGAATATATTGCTTAGATATGTCCCTAGCAATGCTACGGAATGTTTTGCGGTCTTTTCTTTCACGCTGCATTAACTTGAAGATGTGGTCACGACCTATAGTTGCCCCTGGTCTACTTTTATCATTATCCGCTTCAATAAGCGCTTTCCTGAAATCACCATGGGAGATCGCATCTATGCGGGTCATCAACCATCGGGCAATCTTCATTTCACGGCTTTTTAGCCAACACGTTAAATCCTGAAATTGAACGGGATGTAATTCGTGTGCATCATCAATGATGAGCATAGGTTTTAGCAAAAGCGTATTTGTATCTTGTTCTGAATTATTCGGTATGGAAAACGATTCGATCACTTCGAAGGCATCAAAACGCAAATTTGAAATTGAGTCTAACAACTCTGCTTCACTAGGGGGAAGTAAAGAGGTAATGACACGTAAAATCTGTTCCTCTACATTTCTTGCGTATTGTCGAAACTCAAGCGTATTAACTGCATGTAGCAAAATGCTTTGCGTTTCGCTTCCTTCTTTGGTGATGATGTGAATATCGGAAATATTAATTTCAACTTTCTCAAGTTTACGTATCCAGCCAAGCGTTGCTTTGGCCTGTACAAACGACCTTAAAAGAGTTGAGCGCAGATTTTCGCTATAGGGTAGCTCCCATATATCACGTAGATTCGAGCTGCTAGGTAATCGATACGATAAAAATCGCGGGTTGCTGCTATTGATAACTTGGTAATCGACAAGAGCAGTCCTTAGGCTTTTGGAATTTTGGCTGTTTGACCTTAACAATATAAATAACGTTTCAATATCCATGAGTCTGGCAAGCGTAGTTTTGCCACTGCCAGGTGTGCCAATAACAGTTATTAGGCGGTCAAATAACACAGAAGAATCGTTTTCAAAAAAAAGCTTTAAAGGTGCTGGACTCGTTAGGGACACAAAGGAAGCAGGATCCTCAATAAATTCAGTCGCTCGCTTTTTAAATGGATTATCCATTACTTTTTTCCATGATCAATGTGACGTTCTTTTCGATGAAATAAGGGACGCATTTTTGATAGAGACTCTGAGCTATTTTTTGATTTCGCCCATAACAGGGCAATTGAATTATTGGGTGTGTTATGGTCAAGCACTAATGGCAAACCGCATTGTTTATAGCCATACCAAATATCTTCCTTGGTATGTTCCGACGACTCAATTGATTTGTCATAAAATTTGGTTATTAGTTCCACAAGTTCTGGGGCATCATTATCATTGACTACTATATCGAGTGGTAAAAAATAAGAAAAAGTTGTCAGGAACGAAAAATTGTCAAAAGTTTGCTTGTATTTATTAAGTTCCTGATCGATACATTCTTTGGCTTTAGTTGAAGCCAAGTAATGATGGACATGAACAGTACAATTTTCGCTTACATATTGCCCTAAAATGTTATTGTCCTTGCACTGGATGCAAAAATTATGGACTTTTCCATCCCACTTATTTTTATCAAAATCGAATCTAAGCAATGTGTATCCAGAACCTGTAAAATCATCAATTAAGCAGATTCTCTCGAACAATTCTCTCTCTTTAGGAAATTCCGCATCCAATCGTTTTCTTAATTTTTCAGAGAGACTTCTCCACTTATGCTGGGATATTTCAGCTAAAGGCACGACTTGCTCATTAGAAGCATCGCTATCTCTGCGGAAAACATCTATATGAGCGCCATCGCTTAACGCCACATACAATGTGCGCATCCTTAATAACTTCAGTCTTCTTGCCGCCTCTATATTGTTCCAAGTTTCGTAGAATTTCAGTCCTAGCTCTTTGGCAACCAGCCGTCTTGCTTCGCTATCGAATAAAGGCATTGATAAATTGACCAGATGATGCATTTCACGCTGATTAATAAAAATTAATCTTTGCCGAATAAACTTATAGGCCACCTCTCTTTCTTCGATTGTGGGAAATTGCTTTAGCCAATTAATCAGGTTGATTAAAAATCTAGCCCCTGGACTATAGCCTTGGTAATGGTCATATTTGTATTCGACCAATAACTTTAACCATTTGAATTCTTCATTTGCTTTTATAAGTCCCCATTTCATTAAGCCGTTTAAAAGCCTGAGTGCTAGTTCTTGTTTCATCTTTTAAAGTCCCTTTAAACAATTACCGCTAAAAAGATTTTTTACTTGCTCAATAAATCGTTTAGTAAACACAGCCCGTCCACTAACAATTTCTAAGGAAGACAAGTAATAAAGGGTTCCAATTTGACCATGGCATTCCTTTGGTAACAAATTCCAGCACGAGCTAGGCAGCGGTGAAACGGAACCAACACTTAGGCTTAGTCCTGCATTTAACAACTCAAAGTCATTGCCATCAAAATCACCGGAATCACCAATCCGTAAAATCTCGCTTAATGGATTTGAGTCAGTTAGTGTTGCTAGCGCATTTACAACACTTGCTTTGCCGACATTTTCAGTAATGACATCAATCGAATGGCCTGAACAAAAAACTCTCCATCCTGTTTTTTTTGTGTGTTTTATCCAATAGCGGATTGCCGCGAGTGTACGGATACAAACTAGATGATTAGCGATCCGAATGCTCATTTGGGCACAGTTTATTTTTGGTTTTGACGCTAACTGCTGCAAGAGTCCGATGGATTCAAGCCAATCCAGTAGCTCTTGGAGTCGAACATCAGGCGAGGGAAATAATGGAACTGGCAAATCAAGCGAAGAAATACTCGAACCACTGTAGAGCCCCAAAACTATGTTATGCCATAGCGAAGCATCTATTTGTCTTCGTAAGTCTTTATGTAAAGAATCACCTCTTCCCGTCGCAAATCCCACGATGATGCCTGAGGACAAAAGGTGTTCGAATTCGGGTATAAGCTTATTATCCATTCCATCGTAGCGTCGCGCTGTGTCACAAAATGTGCCATCAAAATCACACACGATAGATTTGAATCTCGCCGCTTCAAGCCGTTCACAGAATTCAAGTCCATATTTAGTATATTCAGCAATCGCCGATGGTTTGATATTTCCAAATTTAAACTCAATAGCTGGGAACTTACTTGTCGGTTTCTTGGGTATAAGCTCATTGACATCGAGACTATAAATTTCACTTCCAAATTCAGCAACATCCGGTTGGCCGGGATCAACGCCTCGAAAATCTGCAAGAATCTCTGTGATCAACATTGCGTCAACTGTTCCGATAATTTCGGCAAGATCATTCCCTTTTGGAAGCTCAACTTCAAGGACAGGAACATGCGAAGGAAATAATTTAATAGTCTTTTTGGAAAGCAACTTATCCTGAGTTGATGTAAATGCAATTACTAAAGGTGTATCAGTGGACGCAAGCTGTAAATGCCGTCCATGAGCGAATTGACGATAGTCACAAATTTGACAGACGGCGATAGATGCTTCAGCCAATTTTGATTCTAGATCAATCGCAGCAATACGGCCTATCGATCCATACAAAATTATTATGGGGCGTGATGGATGTAGTTTTTGAAGTATATTTTTGTCTCTTAACTGCTCACTTCGATTATGTATCCATTGTTCGTCAATGATAGATACGCGAGCATTGAAGTCGGCATCGTCCTTATAATAGGCACGAGCTATTAAAATCATTACAGCAATCAAGCTATTAGTCGCCAAATAACCATCTTTAACCCAAGGCATGTCATAAGTGATGGCAGTAGCCAAGCCAGTAGCGTCACAAATTTTGCTGAGAGGATTACATGAAGTAAGGGTAAGGGCAAAATTTGGGCTGACTGAACTTAAGGCGGCGTCTGCGGCAGCCAGAATGTCTTTGTTTTTTCCTTCTGCAGATATAAATGCTATGGATTTATTTGAATGTAGTCGAACCTGTAGAGAAATATATTCAAGGGGTGTTATTGCACGAGAAATATTGCCGTAACAAGATTCATGAAGTTGGGCTAAAAATGCTGCTGCCGTGTAAGATCCTCCTGAACCAATAACTGTTAACTGACGTGCAGAGCTGCCTTGAATCGCACGTTGGAGTAACTTGATGTCTTGGTCAAATGACCAGGATATTGACTGAGGCAGGTACTTAATTTCTTCATTAAATGGCTTACCCATGCGCTTTGATATTATATGAATGGTTGTTATCGAATAAGTCAACGTTAAGGATGACGGACATAACGAAAGATAAAGATGATTGAGCGTCTCTGTACTACTGACTCATCGGCATAGGACTAATTAAGCGTCCCCAATGCCAGGTTACAAATCCAAATTTTACAAAAAAAATTAACGACTCGATTCTTCCGATTATTATTGTTACTTTAAGTTGAAAATAATGCAACTTAAAAACAAATCTGACTTTTTATGCCAATATCAACACTGCTACTTCGGCGGGGGGGCCGAAAAGGCTCTTTTCGTAAAAACTGGAATCCTCACTGACAACCATAAAGTTGTTGGCATAACACCAAGCCTCATCACTCGATCCACCACCTAACCCAATCCGGTCAACACGTACTGAATCAGGAGAAATATCGGCGAGTGCCGCCATTATTTTGGCGATAGTTTTTCATCAAATAATAGCTTCACCCGGCAATAACGCGGCTATGGCGTTCCCTATTCGGCGACATAGGGACGATACGCCTTTCAAAATACCTTCTTTTGTGAGATGTTGGGCTGAGCTGTTTCGCAAAAATATCATTATGATGGGATCTTTAGGCTTGGGGTATCCCTTAAAGAAATGGATTAACAACTTTAAGCCGCTCGTCAAAAACTTGCCCATGCTGCATGTCTTGGGAGTAAAGTTTCTCGCAACCTGTTAGTAAAGCAGCTGCCACGATAAGCGAATCCCAATGCGAAAGTTTATAACGGCGGACTAGGCGGATAGCTTCGCGAATTGTACTTTCATCCACAGGGACAGTTTCGCAGAGTTCCAGTAGGCTTTCAGCGACTTCATGAGCCACGGCTAAACTTACCCCCTGTTTTCGTGTTAACACGCTCACGGTCTCGTTTATGACTTGGGGGCTTACAGTCACGCCTTGCATCAGTATCTGTCACGCTTTGGTGCGCTTGTCGGAATCTTGTCCGACCGCATACACCACAATGTTGCTATCGGCAAACTCAAGGGCGTTCATGTAGCTCTTCCCTAATGAAAGGGGAGTCATCATAAAGCCCCATGTGTTTATCCAAGGTTGCCGGCGCTCTTTCCCTGCGCTCGATTCGCTCTCTTTCAGCTTTGCACTTCAAGAATTCAACAAAGTCTAAAACTTCCGCCGCTTGCTGTTCGGGTAGCGTTTTAACGGCTTCAAAGACTTTTTCAGCGATAATGCTCATAAAGTTAACCTCTTGCTTGCATAAATGGAGTAATTTCAGCGGCAGCCTTCAATGCAGCCGATTTTAAAATAAAGTCGGTAATGGTCTGCATAGGCTTTCGTAACCGTTCCACTTTTATTGCCTACAAAATCGTTGCGTGACTTTTGCGTGAGTCGCTTCCGCAGGCACTTTCTGCCGCAGCAATCAAATTGCCTAAATTAGCAGACGAATAATGCGTCGTCATTCTGCTAAAAAAGAACCCTCTAAGATGAGCATTAAGAAAAAAACGTTTTAAAGCCGCTTTGAATGATGACTTTAGGGAAAACATCATCTTCTCGGTTTGAGATTTATATGCGCTTGCCCTGAGGTGTTCGTGAAATCCGGGCAAGATCCGTTAGTCAATATTTCCTAAGAAATCCTTCTTGCCAATCTCCACGCCGTTATGCCGTAGAATCGCGTATACAGTGGTTACGTGAAAGTAGACGTTGGGTAGAACAAAATCGAACAGGTAGGACAAGCCTTTGAAGTTGATCGTTCTGTCGTGCATCGGTAGTGTAATAATTCTATCCTCGGAAC
>CANNKG010000167.1 GCA_947505105.1 Methylococcaceae bacterium
CTCGCCATAATGACGTGGAAATGTGGGAAAAAGATAACATTCCTTACACTGTTCGAAAAAAACGCCAAGCTTTTTTCAACAATATTGCAAGCCAAAAATCGGGAGTAAAATAACTGGGACAGAGGGACTTATTTCGACAGCCTAGATCGTGTCTGGAATGCTGACCGTATTACTCGAAAAATATGGGTATGCGGTAAATTCGGTAGAATCTGGAGAAGATTGTCTTGCGCAGATCGCCGATCTTAAACCGGATGCTCTGATTATGGATATTCAAATGCCTGGGATAGATGGTTATCAGACGTGCCAGCAATTGCGAGAACTTTCCGAAACCCAAGACGTGCCAATCATTTTTCTGTCTGGATTAGAAACACTTGAGGATCGATTGAAAGCTTACGATGTAGGCGGAGACGATTATATTTCCAAACCGTTCAATCCTGAAGAAATTCGTCGAAAAGTGGATATTTCGATGAGAATCAAGCAACGACGGGATCAGAATATCGTTGCAAAGCAAGTGGCCGATACGACTGCAATGACCGCAATATTCAGCCTGGGCGAATTCGGTGCCGCGTTAAAATTTACCCGCGATTCACTTCACTGTCGCTCTCTTCAGTCACTGGCGAAACTTGCTATCAATGCCTTGCAGAGCATTGGCGTTGAAAGTCATGTGCAAATTCGTACCCGTGATTTTGGCACGTTGACCGTGACACCGACAGGACCGGCCGCACCATTGGAAGCTTCGGTATTTGAACTATCACTCAAACAGGGGCGGATCTTTCAATTCAGTCGCCGATTAATCATCAACTATGACGCAGTATCCATTTTAGTGTTGAATTTACAAAACGATGACTCTGAAAAAGTAGGCCGTATCCGCGATTATGCGGCAATTATTTGTGAGACCGGTGAAGCTGCGGTTGAAAATATTCTGCTTCGACTGGATGCCAATGCCAGAGCCGACGAACTCAGACGATTAGCTGAAGCCACTCAAGTTGCGATTGAAAATCTGCGTACACGCTACCGTCTTCAGCAATCGGATACTCGTTTTGAACTCGATCAAATGATTCATGCTATGGAAGATATGTATGTCTCTTTAGGATTGCTTGAAAGTCAGGAACGTTCTGTCAGTCAGCTTATCCATGCGGCTAAAGCTAATGTTATGGCTAGGCTTGAGCAAGGAATGGTAGGGGAGGGCGAATTCAATGACATTTTAGAACGCTTGGCCGAAGCGGCGAACTACACCGTTCTTATGGATGAGGAAAGTCTAGAGCCCGATTCGATTGATTTATGGTGAGTGTCGGAAATTACCGGCCCTTACAGGCATCATGAATGTCACATCTTCAATAGTCTATAAGCTAGGTGTAACACCGCGAGTTACAGACAATTAACGTTTGGAAAAAAGATTTTTTTTTAATCATTCAATTTTTTTATTGATCACCGAATATGCCGGAACTCGTTTACCGCCTGCGTTGGTTTGGCTTAATGAGTCCAGGGTCAGCACGATGAGAATGATAAATGAACCGGCGGTCACCCAGATCGCGGTTTTTTTCCAAAAGCTTTCGGGGGCCCATAAGGGGAGAGGAGTGTCGTTCATAATTTATCCTCAGTGGTAATAGTGAGAGTTGCTGTGTGGGTTCTGACGCATAAGTGCCAGATAACGATAGGTGCAAAAAAATAGCCGATGATCATCAACCAAGCGATGGCAAGCCAGTAGCCGGTAAAATGTGCCGTTTGGCTTAAGATAATGACGGAAACCACTAGAATGGCATACGCAACATAAGCGGAGATTTTAATGACTGTTTTTGGATTGACTTTTGACCAAGCAAACAGCAGCGCGTAACTGGCGCCAGCTAAAATAATCAGTGCCGATACGAAAAAAGTGGTAAAAAAATCTTGTAAAGCAATAGGTTCGATCATGATAATCCGGTAAATGGGAGGCGCGTTGTCAGAAAAAAAGACTTAATGTCCAACTATTTCTGAAGAGATGATTTCGTCAGTCGACGGTATGAATGTGGTTTTGCTATGAAAAAGGGCTGAAATAAAATTCCGTTGAAAAATCATGCCGACAAAACGTTGTTCACGGTCGACAATTGGAATATGCCGATGGCCGTCATTGACCATTAATTGCATAATGTCTTCAATCGGACTGCTGACCGACAGGCTGGCGACATTTCGGCTCATGATATGGCCGATCGCTTCGGGTTTAGTGGTGGTGATATCGGTGGATTTTTTTAGAAAGTTCAGAAACTTTTCCTGAAAACTGGCATAAGGCGTCAGTTTTACGTATTTAAAAAAATCATACTGGGTGACAATGCCGATGACGCGTCTAGCGCGATCCAGAACCGGTAGGGCTTTTAAATTGTGTTGCTGCATTAAATTCCAGGCGTATTCAACTTCAGTATCGTAATTGACCGTAATAATGTCCTGCGTCATGATGCTGGCGCAGTTGACGAGTGCTTGGTGGCGTTTGAATGAATTAAGCTGGATTTGGGTAAATAATTGGCTGAGATCTTCGTAACTAATATCGAGAAAATTATCGAAATCGACAATGGCTTGTTGGATGTCGGCCTTATAAAAATTACTTAATTGATTGGTTTTAGCAGGTTGAAGTGTTTTTTTGGCGAGGAATTGTTGATTATTGAGCGGATAGTTGCGTTTTAACACCCAGCGATTGATGATGATCGTCAATGCGAGCAATAACAGGACATTGAGTACGACCGGAGTTAGCACATACTGCAAATCATAAAGTTTATCGGGATGATTACTTAAAATCGGCGCCAGAGCGGTAGCGGTTCCGGGCGGATGAAAACAACGTAAGGCCAGCATAAACAATATCGACAAGCCGGCAGCGGTTGCCGCAGCATTGACGGTATCTGGAATCAGATAAGGAACGCCCACGCCGATGCAGGCCGAAATCAGATGACCGCCGACCAGGGGCCAGGGTTGGGCGAGAGGACTACCCGCCATCACAAAAACCAATGCCGACGATGCGCCCATTGAGGCAATCATAAATGGCATAGACCCCGCTAAAAGTCGGTGGCTCAGGATTCCGGTGAAGAAAATCGCAACTAGGCCAGCAAGCGCTACCAAGATTTGCTCGCGCCTACTGATCGCAAGTGGGTCGCTAGTTAATGTCTTGAATAAACTTGGTAAACTCATCGGATACTGGCCGGGTCGGATAATCAGTTGATTAGTCGAGTGAGGCAGAAGCTACATGGAAGGCATCGGCGTGGATATCTTTGGAGCTGGCGCCATTCAAAAATGCGTGAATTTTGGCCTGATTGACCATTTCCGGGTGACCACACAGATAGACCCGCCAATCTTTGAGTTTTGCTAAGGTCGACATCGCCACTTCATTGGCTCGGCCTCTGGCAACACCTTCTGGAGTATCGCCGCGCGAGACGCAAGGCGTATAATGAAAATTCGGATGATTTTTTTGTAGCTCATGCATTTCATCGATCCAGTAAAGGCCGTCCATTTCTCGACTACCGTGAAACAGATGGATTTCGCCACTATGACCTTGTTCCAGGGCTTCGTGAATGATACCTGCCAAAGGCGCTAAGCCGCTGCCGGTTCCGATCAGTAACAGATTTTGTTCTTGTCGATTCGGCAGATAGAAGCAAAGGCCTTGCGGGTCTGAAACCTCAATAGAGTCACCTACCGACAACTCCTGATGAACCCATTGACTAAACTGCCCACCAGCAAGTCGGCGGACATGAAAGGTCATCTTTTCGGCATGTTTGCGACTATTGGCGATTGAATAACTGCGCGTTAAGCCATCGGCTCGGCGCAGATTGACAAACTGGCCGGCATAATAATCCAGGGGTTGTTCACATGCTATGGTAATTAGGATCGTTTCCGGATTTAGAATCTCCTTGCTGATGACGGTCGCCGGGGTAAAAAGGTTGGCTTGAGGGCCTAGGCTGATCGTCATATCTTGTTCGGGGTAACAGATGCATGCCAGAAAATATTTTTGTTCTTGCAGGACATCTTTTAAACCGATTTGTGAAGCAGCAGGTGGTTTGGTGTTTAAACAGCGCATCAGGCAGCTCTGGCAGGCACCTTGGCGGCAACTGTTTGGAATGGTCAAATTATTGTTCAGTAAAGTGTCGAGGACAGTGTCACCGGTTTTACAGGTGACAATTTGTTCGCCGAAGGTTAATTTATTCATAATCGGGTTGCCAAGTGGTCTAAGACAGTGGGTTGTAAAGAGCAAGTGGGGAAAACTATCAAGCGAGTGAATTACCAAGGCACAAAAATGCGGGGTGATGCTTCTTCAAATTTGTGCCTGAGAGTTTTCAAATTCAAATTAAGATTGTCCGTTGGGTGTTATTTACCCAGAACGTCATTCCGGACACTTTCGGCGATCGCGGCAGCTTCACTGATTAAATTGGCCGGTACATTTAATTCTTGCAAAGTTGCACCCAGATGCTCCATGACAGCGTCGAAATGGGAATCATCCAGGCCCATCGTAACGAATCTGGCATGAGCGTTGCGCATGTCGGTGCCGGTATAATTATTTGGACCGCCAAAAGCCATGGTAAAGAATGCTTTTTGTTTGGCAATTTGAGCGTCCATATTGGAATTTGAGAAAAACCGATTAATGCGATAATCACTTATCACTTTTCGATAAAAAAGTTCAACGGCGGCATTTACTGCGGCTTCACCGCCAATGCGTTCATAAAGGGTTGCGGTGGAAGATTTTTCTTCGCTCATGATGTTCTCCGGTTAATAAATATTGTTATTGTGATTACAGATGCCAAACAGTAAGTTGGTATAGATAGTGTAGACTCGATATGGAGCTTATGCAATATTTATATTGCATAAGGGCGTATTATTATGGTGTAGTAGCGCTTTTAATAAACGCACAACAATGTTTTTTCAGGGAGCTATGATTTGTATTGCTGTAATCAGGTCATAGCTCCGGCATTTAGATATAACATTTTCGAAAGCGTAGAAGGTTGAGATGATTACGAGTAATTCCTCAAGACAACAACAACTATTGAAATTATTGTTGTTGTCGAAACAAGGCTTGAGTATTGATGAACTGGCGACTCAGTTAGATATTTCCAGAAATGCAACAAAACAGCACTTGGTAACGCTTGAACAAGCTCAATTAGTCAAAACCGATCATGTCAATTTAAACATCACAGGAGGACGACCCTCTCGCAATTATCAATTGACCGAACAAGGTATTCATCAATTTCCCAAACAATATGCATGGTTCAGTCAATTGTTATTGACTGAACTTAAAGAGGAACTCGGTGAAGATGGTTTTAGAGCGTACCTCGCAAAATTGGGCACTAAACTAGCTAAAAGTTTGCTACCCGCGGCTGATAATGTGGATACTGCCGAAAAACTCCGGCACTTGCTTGAGATTATGCAATCTTTGGGGTATGTAGCCGAGCAGGGAGTTGAAGTTCAGGGAGCCTCAATCCAGGCATACAACTGTGTCTATCATGATTTGGCGAACGAATTTCCCGAGTTGTGTGAATTTGATCGGGCCTTGATTTCGACCTGGTTGGATAAACCTGTCGAACAAACTCAATGCATGGCGCAGGGGGATTGCGTGTGTATATTTAAATTACAGCAGTAACTCGATGTTTGAAGAAACAGAAGGCAATAGTCAAGTGAGCAGCTATTTCAACGTACCAAATTAATCGCAGAACAACGGCGCCAAGAAAAATTCGCTGACCAGCATGGCTTGGGTAGGAATCGCGTAAATGGTGCGTCTACCCCAGGTTTCTGCGTCTAAATGGAAGCGTTCCCGGCAAGCGGGCGTCCAAATCTCGGCGTCGAGCTGAGTCATTTCGGTCTTCAAACGTTGTAAGTTCGGGTAGCTGAAAATGACTTCGCCTAGCGGTCGGTTCCCCAAATGCGATAAGTTGCGTTGCGCAACCGCAATAGTCGCTTGGGGAATGATCGAACGGGCGAGAACAAGCGGTGTTTCATCAATATGTAACAACACTTCTCGCACTAGCGTATGCAAAGATGCTGGAATTTTGAGGGCGCGCGCTTCATCCACAAAGGGTTTTTGCCAGCCTTGGAACAGTATTGATACTCGAACATGATTACCGAAGCTGGTGCGCAAGCGTTGCGTCAGCGAGTTGGGTTCATTAATCCAACTTTGTAGCCTTGGACTAAGTTGTCCGAGGCGGAAATTTTGTTTGCCGGACCAATGTGGCGCGTGGGCAAATAAATAACTGTATGACGGCACGATTTAAACCTCGGAATAATTGGTGGACTCACCAATCCAGCGCTTGATGATTGGGGATATCGCTTCGGGCGTTTCGCTCAGCATCAGTTCGGCGCTTTCTTTGACCTGCTCAAGTAACTGGGTATCGCGGACGATGTTGGCAATTCTGAATTGCATTTGCCCTGTTTGCCGGGTGCCCATGATTTCGCCGGGACCACGGAGTTGCAGGTCTTTTTCAGCGATTAAAAAACCATCCTGAGATTCGCGCAGAATGCTCAGACGTTGTTTTGAAGCATTCGAGAGTGGCGTTTGGTACATCAACAGGCAATAACTGGCGCTACTGCCCCGACCTATGCGGCCACGCAATTGATGCAACTGTGACAAGCCTAAGCGTTCGGGATTTTCAATAATCATCAAATTGGCATTCGGCACATCAACGCCGACTTCGATGACGGTCGTTGCTACGAGCAAATCCAGATCGTGTTGGATAAACCCCTGCATGACGGCATCTTTGTCGGCGCTTTTGAGTCGGCCATGAATCAGGCCGACGCGCGTGTTGGGCAGGGCGGCAGTGAGCATTGCGGCGGTTTTTTCTGCCGCTTCACATTGCAAAATTTCCGACTCTTCAATTAAGGTACACACCCAATACACTTGGCGGCCTTGTTCAATCCAATGTTGAATGCGCTCGATGACTTCCTGGCGACGTTCTGCGGAAATCACGCTGGTTTGAATTGGAATTCGACCGGGGGGGAGTTCGTTGATAATTGAAATATCGAGGTCGGAGTATTGTAACATCGCGAGGGTTCGTGGAATCGGGGTGGCGGTCATGATCAATTGATGCGGCCAGATTCCGGCTTGTTGACCCTTATTGCGTAAGGCCATGCGTTGATGGACGCCAAAGCGGTGTTGTTCATCGATGATAATCAGACCCAGTTGTTTAAAACTCACGCTTTCTTGGAACAAGGCATGGGTGCCGACGATGATCTGGGCCGAGCCATCTGCGAGGGCATCGAGGGCTTCAAGGCGAATTTTGCCTTTGATTTGTCCGCTTAGATAATGAATTCGGATGCCGGAATCTTTAAACCAGATTTGAAAATTGCGCAGATGTTGTTCAGCTAGCAATTCGGTAGGCGCCATCACGGCTACCTGATAACCGGTATTGATCGCAAGCAAAGCGGCGTAGGCGGCAACCACGGTTTTGCCGGAGCCGACGTCCCCTTGAATTAAGCGCAGCATTGGCTTGGCTTTGGCGCAATCGTCGCTTATTTCTTGGATAACGCGTTGTTGCGCGTTAGTGAGCGTAAAGGGGAGGCCGGATAAAAATTTATCGATAGACGGTTGATGGGCTAGCAGCGGTGGCGCGAATTTGCTGTTGCTGGTCAGTTTGACGCTGCGTAGGCTTAAAAAATGCGCGATCAGTTCTTCAAAGGCTAAACGTTGCAAAGCGGGCAAATCACCTGCCAGAAAGATTTCCGTGGTGAACTGTTCGTTGGGGGTGTGTATCGCTAGTAAGGCCGTGATCAAATCCGGGTAGTTAAAACGGGCTAAAATTTTGCTCGGTAGCCAATCAATTAAAAATTCCGGATGTTTCAAGCAAAAGGTCAGGGTTTGCTGGATCGCTTTGCGTAAGGTCGATTGATGTAAGCCTTCGGTTAAGGGATAAACCGGCGTTAGGTGGGTTTCGGTTTGACAATGTTCAGGGCTGGAGAGAATCTGATATTCGGGATGAGCAATCTCAAGGCCCATATAGCTGTAGCGAATTTCACCGAAGCAGCTTAAGACGGTGCCGGGCGCCAGTTGACTTTGTTGTCTAGGATTGAAATGAAAAAAGCGTAAGTTAATCGCCCCGGTTTCGTCGCTTAAGCGGCAGACCAGGGTTGGGCGACTGCCATGGGTGACTTCGGTAAATTCGATGGTGCCACAAATTAACACACTCATTTCGCTATGCAGCGAACCGATCGGATACACGCGCGTTCGGTCTTCGTAACGCAAGGGCAAATGAAATAATAGATCCTGAACCCGCGAAATGCCTAAACGCTTAAGTTTTTCAGCCGACTGCATGCCGATGCCGGTCAGAGAATTAACAGGTTGATACAGCAGATTAGTGTTGGCGGAAGTCATGGGCGATTGAAGCCAGAGCTTGAGAAGTCATTTATCTTACAACCTAACTAGGCTGCATCCAAATAAACCTCATATTACGAATTTTGGTGACTTGGGGCGGGTGAGCGGAGTCTGTGGTGTATCCAAATCGTAACTACTTGCCCCACAATTTTTGTGAGTGTAGGTGGTTGATTGAAAAGGCTTCTGCAACATGGATGTTGCAGAGAGCTACAGGGAAGTATTCACGCGTCCTTTTCAATCAATTACCTATACTCAGATTTCAAATGGGGCGAGTAGATACTCCAAATCGAAGCCAAAGACCCGCCTGTGGTCAATTAGACTTTGTGGTAAATATCCGCACCTTCTTCGATAAACTGCTGAGATTTTTCCTGCATGCCGATCTTCAATGCTTCAGCTTCTTCGACGCCTTTAGCTGCTGCATAATCACGTACGTCCTGGCTAATTTTCATCGAACAGAAATGTGGACCGCACATTGAACAGAAGTGGGCAATTTTGGCTGACTCTTTTGGCAAAGTTTCATCGTGAAATTCGCGGGCTTTTTCAGGGTCGAGGCCGATGTTGAATTGATCTTCCCAGCGGAATTCAAAACGCGCTTTCGACATGGCATTATCGCGCGCTTGGGCACCCGGATGACCTTTAGCCAGATCGGCGGCATGAGCAGCGATTTTGTAGGTGACGATGCCTTCGCGGACATCTTGCTTGTTCGGCAAACCTAGATGTTCTTTCTGGGTGACGTAGCAGAGCATCGCACAGCCATACCAGCCAATATTTGCTGCGCCTATTGCCGAGGTGATGTGATCATAGCCCGGCGCGATATCGGTTGTGAGTGGCCCTAAGGTATAGAACGGGGCTTCGCCGCATTCTTCGAGCTGCTTGTCCATGTTTACCTTGATCATGTGTAATGGCACATGGCCCGGACCTTCGATCATGGTTTGGACATCATGTTTCCAGGCGATTTTAGTCAATTCACCCAAAGTTTCTAGTTCGCCGAATTGGGCCGCATCGTTCGCATCGTAAATCGAGCCTGGACGTAGACCGTCACCGAGTGAAAACGAAATATCATAGGCTTTCATGATTTCGCAGATTTCTTCAAAATGCGTATACAGGAAGCTTTCAGTGTGGTGAGCTAGACACCATTTTGCCATGATCGAGCCGCCGCGCGAGACGATGCCGGTCATGCGTTTGGCGGTCAGAGGGACATGATGTAAACGAACACCGGCGTGGATCGTAAAATAATCGACGCCTTGTTCGGCTTGTTCAATCAGGGTATCGCGGAAGATTTCCCAAGTCAGGTCTTCGGCTTTGCCGTTCACTTTTTCAAGCGCTTGATAAATCGGTACGGTGCCGATCGGTACCGGCGAATTGCGGATAATCCACTCACGGGTTTCGTGAATATTTTTGCCGGTGGAGAGGTCCATAATGGTATCACCGCCCCAACGAATGCCCCAGAGCATTTTTTCGACTTCTTCCTCAATCGACGAAGTGACCGCTGAATTACCGAGGTTACCGTTGATTTTAACCAGGAAGTTACGACCAATTATCATCGGTTCTAATTCTGGGTGATTGATGTTGGCTGGAATGATCGCACGGCCTCGCGCTACTTCGGAACGGACAAATTCCGCTGTAATGACTGGTGGGATCGATGCGCCAAAGGAATCGCCCGGATGCTGATCTTTCCAAAGCTCGCGCATTTCTTCCATTTTTTGATTTTCGCGAATCGCGATATATTCCATTTCTGGCGTGATAATGCCTTTGCGCGCGTAGTGCATTTGGCTAACATTCATACCAGCTTTGGCGCGGCGCGGTTTGCGGATGTGTTCGAAACGTAAATGCGCGGTCGCCGGATCATTTAGGCGTTGCTGACCAAAATCGGAACTCGGGCCTGCTAATTCTTCGGTATCGTTACGTTCCTGAATCCACGCTGTACGCACCGAACCTAAGCCTTTTTTCAGGTCAATGCTGACGTTTGGGTCGGTGTAAACACCTGAAGTGTCATAGACGTATAACGGGGGATTTTTTTCCGCACCAAAATGGATAGGGGTATCAGAAAGGGTGATCTTGCGCATCGGGACTAGGATGTCCGGTCGACTGCCTTGCACATAGATTTTTTCCGAAGCGGGATAGGAATCAATTCTGACTTCACTACTGGTGGCGGTGTCGGTGGTTTCTTTTAAAACAGCGCTCATGCTTATCTCCAAAAACAAAAACAAGGCGCAGGGAAGTTTTGGGGCTTTCCTACGCCGGTATTAACCGGGGTCAGGTTCAAAGGGTTTCTCTCAGCCTCACACATGAAGCACCCCTAGCCTTACAGGTAGTGAGTAAAGTAATGGATAGTGCGTGCAATTGCAAGGGCGGATTCAACTCCGAAGTGCAATCGCCAATAATAGGATATTAAGGAAGGCTAACTGATATAGTGCCAAGCTTTTTTCTATCCGACTAAAGACGAGAATGAACTTGAAAGACTACCATCAGTTA
>CANNKG010000168.1 GCA_947505105.1 Methylococcaceae bacterium
GGCTCGCCATAATGACGTGGAAATGTGGGAAAAAGATAACATTCCTTACACTGTTCGAAAAAAACGCCAAGCTTTTTTCAACAATATTGCAAGCCAAAAATCGGGAGTAAAATAACTGGGACAGAGGGACTTATTTCGACAGCCTACTAGGAGCCTGTCCGAGAATAGCAACGCAAAAATATTCTGCCGGGATGTTTTTCCTGCCGATTCTCAAGAGAACCCGAAAATGGGTGGTTATCTCGATAAATAATCAATATAAACAATCATTATTCTATAATAACGGCAAATAACATCATTTGAATATGCCGTGTCAGTCCCTTTTAAATCAAGCCCGGTTGAATTTCATCAACACCTGCTATTTCCCAGCAACATTTTCGATCTGCTGCTAACAGGGCATGAATACTATCTTTATGCGGAGCTGTTTGATCAGCTTGATACCGCCGCCCTTGAAAGCCAATATAAGGTTAAAGGCTGTCGCTCTGATTCTTTTTGTTTGGCATCTTCCTGTTTATCCTCTTCTTTAATCCGATCCAATTCAGATTTCGATACTCTTGAGAATTTAGTGGTAAGTGATGCTACTTTCGATTCTAGTTGATCAATTTCTAATTTTTGATAAGTAATTTTATTTTTAAGTGTTTCACATTCTCGTCGAAGGGAACTAATTTCCTCTAATAGTTGATCTGTTGAACGAGATGTCTTCTTTTGAGTAACAGATTGAATGATAGTACCATCTTTACGAATTACAATAAAACAACCAGAATGATCTCTAGTTAAAGTTGACCCAGGGTTCTGTTTTGCAATCGTAGCAGCTTCCTGAAAATTCATTACGCATCAAAAGATAATATCAATTTTATTATGCTTTATATTTCATAATCAAAAAACCAATTTCGTCAACTAGTTTTACGAGATAGCCGTAAGACCTAAAAATAATCTAAGCGGCATTGCAAAGCATTTGACTAACGTCACCCGGAACGTCACCCAAAATCGATATTTTCCTTTCGCGCACAAAAAAGGCCTAGGTCGTTAAACCTAAGCCTTTGTTTTGTATGGAGCTGGTGAAAGGATTCGAACCATCGACCGGCTGATTACAAATCGGTCATTATTGGTACATTAAGCAACTTGATGTTACACCATGAAACAATCATATCATTGATTAATATAGTTTTATAGCCAATTTGTTGTTTCATTTTGATGCATTTGGTTCTATACTGTTTATGTCAATTTGTTACCTATGTGTTACCTAAATCCGAATCGCTAAACAGGGAATCGCTATGCCTACCTATGCATTTACTAATCGCTGGATTGATTCAATTACTGCTCCCGAGAAAGGGCAGGTCGACTATTTTGATGAGCGTACCACTGGATTAGGTTTGCGTATTTCATCTGCCGGGCGTAAAAGTTGGTTCCTAATGTATCGTCACGCAGGTCGATTACGCCGATACACACTTGGAACTTATCCTGCCCTCGGTTTAGCAGATGCCCGAGAAAAAGCCAAGGAATTACTGCATGAAGTTGCCATGGGTAGCGATCCTGCTACACAAAAGCAGGTCAATCGGGGTGCGCCAACTTTTGGTGAGTTAGCCGAGCAGTACATCGAACTTTATGCTAAAGCTAACAAACGCTCTTGGAAAGAAGATCAGCGTATCCTCGATTACGACTTATTACCTAAATGGAAGAATGTCAAAGCTCATGAAATTAAGCGACGCGACATAATCTGTTTGCTAGATATTATAGTGCAACGCGCACCGATTCAAGCAAATCGAACCTTGGCACTGTTGCGGAAAATGTTTAACTGGGCGATCAGTCGTGATTTGGTTGAAACAAGTCCATGTACGGCGATAAAAACACCCGCAAAAGAGAATCGCAAAGATCGTATGCTGACTGAAGACGAGATTCGCATTTTCTGGGATGGCTTAACAACAGCCTCAATGTCTGAATTAACTCGTCTCTGCTTAAAGTTTCAATTGGTGACCGCGCAACGGAAAGGTGAAATTATCATCGCTGAGTGGAGTGAGTTCGACTTCAAAAATGGTTGGTGGACAATCCCCAACGAAAAAGCCAAGAATCAATTATCACATCGAGTACCGTTATCAGCCTTGGCATTACAGATACTTGAGCAAATCAAAGCTATTTCTGGTGAGTCACGATGGCTATTCCCTTCCAGTAAAGGCGATAAATCAATACTCGACACTAGCATCGATCATGCACTTCATAAAAATGCCGCAAAGTTCGATATTCCACCATTTACCCCTCATGATCTACGCCGAACAGCTGCCAGTCATATGACCAGTATGGGCGTCCCAAGATTAACGGTATCCAAAATCCTCAATCATGTTGAAAGTGGTATTACTGCCGTTTATGACCGGCATAGTTATGATCAGGAGAAACGGCAAGCTCTGGATTTGTGGGGTCAGAAGTTGCTCCAGATTGTAGTTGGATAAGTTTTCTGATAAATTTTCAATTGTCGGAATCGGCCACTTTCAGACAGTCCGTGAGCAACAAAATCAACATATGAAAGACCACGCTCAGTTAGGAAGTTGACGGTCGAGAAAAACACAAGAATAGATATGCTTCCACACAGTGTTCGCTACAATTTCTAATTGGACTTTGGAATTCTTTTTACTATTTTATCAACCTGATCAAAATAAGTAGAAAAAGCGATGATCATCTCTTGTTGGTGAGCATTAGCAAGATCGTCATTCCATGTTTCATTTTTATAAATAATATCCATTTTTAGTGAGTCTGCAACCTCACGATTTTTTTCTATAAAACGAGCCCTTTTTTCGGCATATGGCTTGTTACTGTATTCCGAATTGATACTTCGCGACACCAACGAAAGATTTCCGAACGAATTTAATACATCTTTACTAACTTTATTTGAATCAAATTTTTCTTGTTTTTGCGGCGAAATATGTTCAACTGAATTTTTTGCCGTCATTCTAAAGTTTTTCCATCTATTGCCCATTTTATCTTTCATCTGATACCACAGAATAAACTCAAGCTTATAAAACCAATAGTGAGCGAAGTTAGTGCCAAGCTTTTCATTCAATGCTTCGCTTACATCTAGTCCACCTTCGGCGAAGCACCAAAACTCCTCCAAAAACCATCTTGTCCTTTCTACCAATGGTTCTTCATTAAATGAACATAATAAATAGTTATCTAGGTACTGCAAAAAGGCACAGGCATTTTTAGGGCCTTCATACCATATGAAATAAAGTAATGGGGTGAGCCAATAGTGTGTGGTCATTTGTTGGGAGTGATAAAGCATACTTTGCAATAAGGCGAATTCCGGCTTAGAATCTGCTGTATCACGCATTAATGAACTATAGCTGTTGCTTCCTTTACCGCTTTTATTAATGCGTAAGTGTCTAATGGCGTGAACCTCACCATCTTCCACTTCAACCCATTTAACAATGTGTTTATCAAAGCGATAGCGAATTTCCCATAACAATTCAATAAATGCTTTCACTTCTTCGGCAGATGGAGGATCTGCTTTTAACCAATGTTTTTCAAATATTGAAATAAGGTCTTTGTCCAGTATCTTGTTAATATCTGGACGGTCATTATAAGCAAGAAATATGCGTAAAACATGTTGTAACAGCATTGGGAATGAAATGATGCTGCGTACCCTTTCAGCTGGGTAATCTTCAATATTCTCCTCCGAGTTAGTTTGCTCAAAGTCGTGGTCACTTTCAAGAATAGCTGCCAATGATA
This sequence comes from Methylococcaceae bacterium, assembly GCA_947505105.1. Classification (GTDB taxonomy): domain Bacteria; phylum Pseudomonadota; class Gammaproteobacteria; order Methylococcales; family Methylomonadaceae; genus SXIZ01. Next base: position 3,715 of record CANNKG010000168.1, read on the forward strand.
GATTCAAATCATCGCTTTTTACTTTTAAACGTTTAAGTGCTTTCAATACTTTCGAGGCATCAGCCAAATCTTCCTCATCAGCCTTACTTGCCTGGAAATCAAACAGATCAATAATTTTTAAGCCGGAGGTAATACGTAAATTCTTTTCTACATAGTCATTCATGTAGGAGCAGGCATCCCATAATTGCGCGTAGCGTTCCTGCTCGTCCGTTTGTAGCTCACTCAGTAGCTTGGCTTTTAATATTTCATGATGTTGTAACTGCACACCACGGTTATTTATGACTTCAAATAATTTATTAAGATCAGTATTATCGGGAACCTGTGTAAACACCAGTTTTACTTTTTCACGAATATATCGGGTTAATTTGTTCAAATCTATGGAATCACCACCTTCCTGCTTCCTATTATTAGGAAAATCCCGAATTTCTTTCAAGGCATCCTGCAAACAACGTGTCTCTTCGAAATGTACTGTATCACCAGAAAATTCGGCATCGAAGAATTGCTTAACATGCGGCCGAATTGAGAATGCAATCCGGTGACGATAGCCCGATTTAGTCTGTTCAAAACGGAAGTCGGCTAGCGATTTTTCCCATGCGATTGAAATTAACCATAGTGTTGTAAATCGTTGTTGTCCATCAATCAAATCATATAGCTTATAAGTGGCATTTGGTTCAGTGTCACTAACTGCTCGCTCGATAACTAACGTGCCGCCAAGGTAAAAAACATCTTTATCTTCGTCACAAGCATCCCAAATATCAGAGAGAAGGGTTTGAATCTGCTCTTTACCCCAAACATAGAGCCGTTGATAAATAGGTATATTAAAAAAATATTTTTCACTAACGACTTCATCAAGAGTGAGCAAATTAGAGTTAACCATCAATCACCTCGGCATTTATATGAGCTTCCATCCAGTCTTTTTTATTATCTAGCGAGGATTTGCCATAGTATTTGAGCAAAGCGCCCAAATATCTCCCCCTAACACCTTCACCTACTACCACTTCGGTCACTATTTTTCCTGCATATACCGCATTAGCTGGTTCATAAGCACTGAGGTATTCAATGACTTCTTCAGGCCGATAGGCTCCAGCAATGACGTCCAGCAGGTTTTGCGATGGTTCTTTTAAAAACTTTAGAGGTGCTTCTTTAAAGATGTAGGCTTTCTCTAGTCGGATAGCACCGAGTACATGATCTAAATATAGGGCAAAACGCAATAGCTGATTCCACCCAAATTGATCGACATATAAAAGTGTTGCCAATTTATACAGCTCTTGCAGATAGAGTGATAAATTACCTATCACTGAATCATAAAATCTTCTAAATGCAGCAACCTGAGATGTGGGGTTGCTGTCGTGTAACAACAGATTAAGCAAGCTGACGTATTTTTGGGCATACATAAAGAAGCCCACACCTTGATGAATAGGTTGGCGTATTGAAAAAGGCAACCAAGCGGCATGATGACTAATCTCAACCTCCTGTGGAACGAGGCGATAATCATCATTTACTAGCAATGATATGCTGTTAGCAAAGCGATTACTTGATCCGTGATAAAGCGGTACCTTTGCCACATTATTGGTTTTGACGCTCTGCTCCTGAAATGTATCAAGCACAGCATCATGATTTTCATAGTTAACAGCCTTACCTCTCCATTGGCGAGCTCGCCAAAGGTAGCGATGAAATAGCTCAGGGGCAAAATCGTTAGCTTTGTTTTTAATACCACGTTCCCCCTGTATTTGCACATGTTCCCACCGTTTTGCGCATAACTCCTGCAATTGACTATCAAAACCAGGATTGTCACTTTGAATTGCGCGAAGATGAAATGCCTTAAGTAAGTCAGTGGCTTTCAGTGGTACGCCACGATTATTTTGGGTATCGAAAAAAGTAAATGCTAAATCTTCGCGATCCACCTTAATCACGGTAAATTCCAGAGAAGAAAATATACTCTTGCTCAAATGAGTAGCCGCATAGATTTGGAACAACCGACGCGCTTTTTGTATATTTCTGGCAGAAACAACAGAGCGGTAGTGAAATTCGATTTTATTAGGCAATTCACCTTGATTAAGCACATAGTACAACACCGACAAACTGGTTAAGCGTTGTTGGCCATCAATCACAAAATACTTGTCATGATCTTTGTTGTAATGCACAAGCAATGTGCCCATATAGTAATTTGACTTGCTACCATTCTGTTGTTGATACGTCAGCAAATCATCAATTAACTGCCTAATTTTAATATCCCCCCAAACATACGGTCGCTGGTAGTTGTCCAGTGCAAAAGGGTATTTGACTTTTTGTAATTGAGTAAAGCTTTTTACTTTAACTCCAACTAATCCATTAATCATATTTTGATTTAATTTTTATATTTTTATTAGAGTTGTTTTTTTGAATCATACTCTATTTGCTACATTAAAATTCCATATACCAGAGGCTAATAAAATTAATATATCTTTAACAAATGGTATATGATTTCTGTATCTTTCAACTAAACATCTAAAACGTTTCATACCACCTATAACATTCTCAACTACAACACGTTTTCTACTCATTTCTCTATTTTCATTTTTTTGTTGCTGAGTAAGTTCTGTATTAGGATTACTTTTAGATTTTTTTGGTTTTTTGTTAGGAATAAATAGATTTTTTGTCTTATAGTCTTTGTCAAATCCTTTATAACCAAGATCAATAAAAATATCGAAAATAGTAAACCAATCTAGGGCAGGATCGAACTCCTTTTTAAACATGCCATAATCCTGATTTTTACCAGGAAAGGTAATACCAACATAGAGAATAACAAAATTTAAAGAGGCAATGACGGTGTTTTTCTGAGTATGTTTTTTTTCTTGCCACTGTAGTGCTCAGCTTGAATTTCATGGTCTTGAGGTCTCTGGATAAGCCGTTCCGTGGCGTCTATTACGAGTGTACCAATGCCTTTGAAACACGCCTGCATTTCTGCTGGATCAGTGAATTCAGTTTTGGGTAAAACCTCCAGATAGTTTAATGTATTCAGCATCACTGGAAATAATTTATACAACAAAGTACAAGCATTAGAACCACTCATATTAAACGTAAAACCGAGCTGGTCGAATGTAGGATAACACTTCATGTAATGCAAAAAGAAAAGCAGTTTATCTTCTGCTGTTTTTAATGTAGGTAAGCGACCATTATTGGGTTTTATTTTATTCTGTTTATTCTTTTCTTGTTGCTCGATAAGAAATTTTTCAAAGATGGGTAGTAATATTGAAAACTGTTCAAGACTGACTCCAGAAACTGCTTTTAATTGTCGTTCTTCGTGAATTCTAGGAGAAATTTCTTTTATATTCATGACTGATATTTAGATTTTTTTTATAAAAAAGTGACATACATTATAATCAAAATCTATATCAAATAAGTATGAAGCATTTAAAATAATTTAAAATCAATAGGTTATCTTTTTATAGGATTATGTTGAAGTTTTCATAGATGATTGTTTTATATTAACTTATTCAACAAAACAACTCTATTATAAATTAGCGACTATCTTACGATAAAAGTAGTGATGGAATCGAATCCATTGTCTTCTTTGATAATTAATCCAGTCGTTCAAAGTGCCGCACGATGCACGACTGGTTTGGGTCGATAACGGCCCTTAAATTATATTTTAGCTTAGCCCAACATCGCCCAAATACCAAGTAAACTCACGACTCTACTCTTCTAGAAGCTGGGTATGATCCATACTCATGCCCATTATTCAGTAGGCTTAAGATCAATGCCCTCAATGTTCTGAATGATGGATTTCTCGTCAATGCATTTAACTGTCGCAGCCAATTGGTTATTGATTTCCACATTTACACCTGCTTCGATTTTATGTTCTTCAGTGACTCGGTCAGATCCCCAAAAGACGTTGTAAACGGTATTGCCATTGGGGACATCAATAGCATAAGAAAGATACCTGCCAATGCCATTCCATTGGGAGGTGGATGCTTCGTTACGCGGTACACGAACAACTATGTCTGGAGTTTTAGCTTTACCAAAGGAATATTCAATCATTTTACCGGCGTCGCACACCTGAATAATTTTACCCTTGGCTGCCTGGCAAGAAAATACGGTCTTGCTATCAGTTGCACACCCCGCAGATGCTGAGGATAATGGAAGATTAACGGTAAAAATTGCAATTAATACAATAATTTTTTTCATAGTTTACCAGCATGTAATTGCAAATCTAGATCGGCGTATAAATTGAAGTAATGTTCAAAGAGGTGTTCGTGCTAAGATTAACTGAACCCAAAATCCTCAACCATGTTGAAAGCGGGATTACCGATCGGCATAGTGATGATAGGAGAAACGATAACCCTTAGATTTATGGGATCAGAATCTGCTTCAGATTTAAGTAAGAGGAGACTGAATTACGCCAAAGGCAGCAGTTACTCTGTATTCAGCTGAGTTTATGTTTTCAATTTTTGCTGAAACTATTGGTCTGTTCTCATTAGGAAAAAGGGCTATCTTCGCTTCAATCAATCCATTAAGATCCATCTCAAAATACTTTATCAATTCAGAATCTTTTAATAGACTTTTCATTTTATTAAAGTATTTTTTATATTCCTTGTCCCTTATGTTTTTTGGAAGTATCGATATATTCCATGCTGCACAAGCAATATCGAGGTGAGTTTGACGTTCCTCTTCAGACTCCACCATTAAAATAAATTGACCTGCGACATCAAGGATCATTTGCGAAATTTTTTGCTCACTATTCATAGATTATTTTTGTCATTAGTTTTGTATTAACGCCATTAACATGATACTGGTGGTTCTTTATGGGCCACTGGTAAGCGAAGACCATATAATCGGGTCAACCTTCGTACCATGCTCCTGCGTCCTTCATGTATTGAACCCATGCATCGTAATCAGCTTTGAGTATGGCATCTAGATCCTCCTGTTTCTCTAGAAGCTTAAAGTAAAATACGGTCTTGCCCTGAATGCGCATCTTCTTTCCCATATCCAGCACCCATAGCAGGTCACTCGGATCTTCCTCTTCCAGCAGATACTTGTGTTGTCTCCAGCATTTTGCCAACGGAAATAGTTTGAACGACCGCAAAGGATGCGACGGTTGGAGATTGCGATCAAGAAGCGCGATCAGTTCGTCTACGTAGTTCAACGGTACCGATTCCCATGCGTCATTAAATTTAATATTTAGCTGCATTCGCTTTGTCTCTGTTGGCCTAATGGATAGCTATTCTGGCCAATATAATAGCAATAAACATGAGACTACAGTATCGGTAAAATTGATTACATAATAAACCGCTTTCGCTTCCAAAACGTGAAACATGATTGATACGTAAAACAAAAATAACGATTTCTCAATTCCGAAAAGCTCTGCTACAATAAAAACTTAGTGATTACCAATGCGAACCATCGCGAGGTTGATCACATTTTCATGGCCGGCAACGGCGTTGTATCCTGCACCTCCTGATTATATCTGTACTTCTATCATGTTTTGCTTAAGTATGAGGTGACTAAGCAAAGCCTTCGCATTTAAAGCAGTTATTTTTATACTGCTTAATCCGGCATTTTTTCGTCCCTATTTTTTATTGGGTGATATACAAATGCATCGTAAATTATTGAGCAACAAAGAAGTACGTAAATTGACGGGGAAATCTCGCACAACTATTTGGCGCTGGATGAGAGCTGGAAATTTTCCCCAACCGATTCAAATTGGCCCGAATTCAGTTTGCTGGACTGTAGAACAAATTGATCAATGGCTGGCTGATAAAATGAATGCTTCGGCAATTTAAGCGCTTACCGGTTGCACCTTCATTGAACACTCAAATGGCTATTGAATGGTGCAATTGATCACTGTGAGTTAATAGCAATACTGTAATAGACTGTAAATAAGGTATAAAAATAATGGCATAATCTATGCTTAATTAACAACATACGAAAGTGTCCTCGTATAGTCTCCTCATGTTCTCTCGGCGCAATATCGTTCAATGGTATTGCGCCTTTTTTATGCGATGATCGATTGGCTCAATGCTCTCGCCGTTCAAGCTCCCAATCATCGCGACAGGAAGAGTCACACCAACGGCGCTCATCCTCCACAGGTTCACCACAAAACAAACAAAATCCGGTTGGGATTGCCGAGGGCTCTTGTTTCCGTGCCTGTTCAATTTGCGCTTGTAATATGGTTTCCGCCACTTCGTCAGCAATATCTATTTCGTCGGCCATCGCAATCCCTCCTGTCAAAAAAGGCGGCAATGATACATGACAACGGGTTACGAAGGATAGAGTTATTAACTTTTATTGCAATCATTCACTGCTGAGATAGCTTATCAATCAGCAACCGGCAGTTTACTCTGATGTTAGGCTTGTTCTTCTGCAGGTTATTGACGACATTTATTTCGGTTCGCCCCCTCCTAATGCACCTTTGTTGATATTAGAGAAGTCCCATGAAAACTGATCTTTTCTCACATTGTAGATGAAATACCACGGCTCGAGAAATTGGGCACCTGACTCACTCCCCTCCAAATGGCCTAATAACAAGCCATCCCTCAGCCAATAATCAGCGTAGCAATACTCATGGCTAAACCACGGCTCGTTCTTAAGTTTGAGTTGCGTTGCCATCAGCTTGTGCGTCACCTCACGGAAGTCCTTTTTGACCTCTTTGAACAAACCATCCTGACCGCGAACGAAGATATAAAGCATCCCATCAGTACTTGTTACATGATGATTGATAGCGATAAAATTCTCGTCGGGGCTGATAAGCCAAGCGGCCTGGTTACTGAAGGTGAACAGTAACTGTATTTTAAACGTAGGCTTATTTGCTTGGAGCCAAATTTGTGATTCGCTCATCAAATCGTCTGGATCACGTTGGTATTGGATGATTTTGAACGTGCCCAACGGACTCTCTTCTGATCTCATTTCTTTGAAATCATTCGGTGGAAACTCCTGTGTGTAGGCAACTCCCTGCCATAAGCACAGGATAAGCAATAAGGTTCGTTGAGTGATTATTTTGATAGTAGGGTTAGGTTTCACTGAATTTCGTTACC
>CANNKG010000169.1 GCA_947505105.1 Methylococcaceae bacterium
TAAGGATGTCGAGGAGGTGATGAAAAAACTTAACCATCGACCACGGAAAAGCCTTAACTATAAAACACCTCATTCAGTCTTTTTTGCAGAATCTTTGCCGAAGGCCGCATGACAACTAGGATTGCACTTCGGAGTTGAATCCGCCTTGTATTAAGGTATGCGAGATCGCTTTTATCCCTAAACCATTTAATACCGCACCTTGCATACCAGGATAAATAAACCAGCCACGAGAATCTTTTTGCGCAAGTGTTTTTAGGGCAGAAGCAATCTCGCTATTTTTCGCACTAAAAATAGTTTGAGCTGATTGCGCTGGATTAAAAGTTGCAAAAAATGCGGCATTCGCAACCATCGCAATAAAAACCATTGAAGGTATGACCTGATGGGTAATTTGATACCGATATAATAGGTACACAAATAAAAACAATGGCAATGATATTAATAATAAATTCGATTGAACAATCACTGCTGAATTATCGGTAAAGCTAAAGGCTTTAAAATAATTAAAGTAAGCGAAAATCGTCGGCAAAAACTTACACATTATAAGTAACGTTATAAAAATTAAAATTCTTTTCTTGGTAAAACTAAAGCCAAATTTAACCAAAATAATAAGTGAAATATAATTAATAACGATCCCAAGTCCAAAAACTAATCTGCCGGAAGGCACCTTACTCAATAATATAATTTTACCGATAAACGTGGGTACCGGAAAGAGCATCCAGCAGGTAAAAAATATAAATAAACCGCCTAATATTTTTAGTTCCAGATGATTTAAATCGGTATATTTCTTTATTCGGCTAAAACACAGGCTCATTAACGGTAATAAACTGGATGCGGCTGTGGTCTCACAAATATTTTGCCCAGGAATAATGGGGGTTAGATCGCTTGAATGCGTTACATACGGAATAATGGTGCCCAACCATAAATAAAACGCCGCTTCACCTCCCGTAGATACTCGCTTTCCAGGGTATATGGTATTCATCATAATCGAGAATACGTCTTTAAAATAATATACAGCTATCAAGATCCCAATTAAGCAGGACAAGATACTTAATATACAGCGTTTTCGATTATTAAAAAAATCAGGCTGAAACGCAGCTATTAAACAAAGTGCAATATAACTACACGACACAATTAACGGTGGATACGTTTGAGAAATCAACCACATTGTCGTTAAATAAGTTAACGACAAATAATAACTCAATGCATGCCGCTCAAAAGATAATAATGAGATTATTACCCAGGGAAAAATCGCCATCAAAGGGCCAAAGGTTGTCCAGCACGTTTGGATAAACCCTGAGAAAAAAAGTAATAAAGAAAACCAAATTGAAATACTCGATGAGTAATAAGGATAAGTGATTAGTAACTTATCAGTTAATTGCTTCCAACCAATAATAAATAAAGTAATTAATAGCCCATGATAAAAAGAAAACGCTCTCGCCGGATCTGTAATCAAAAATAACCAATATTGCGGTTTAAAAAATAAAGCCCAATCGTAAATTGGTAAAGCATTAAAATTACGAAAGTCTTCATGGTAAATCGATAACGCGTTGAAGCGTTGAAAATCATTGTTGACTAATGCTTGTAAGTAAGGCGTCCAAACCGACCATTCATCCGAACGAATTGCTTGAGGAGAGCCATAAATCAATCCATCATTAGGAATTCCGAGTAAATTAAGGGCATGACCATAGGAAGATGGTGTTATATAGAAATAGCAATAAATGATTAATAAAACACTGAGTACACTTTCAAACTGAAATTTTTTGACCCACGACCAAAGGGTATTTAAGGAAATTAATAATAAACTCATGCTTTTGTAATCGATAGGTAAGACTAGTAATTTAAGACTATATTATAAATTAACTTAGAATGTGCAAAAAAATATCACGAAATCCCTGTGTGTCATTCGTCCAACAGTATCGTAAACTCCCCACAAGTCTGGTGGATATCTTCGCATGAGAAGGTCATCGGCGGGCAAGATCATTCGAATGATGCAAATATCGGCGTCTCGATGCTACACTATTGATGATAAAATAACTTTACGGAAATGATTAGTGCCAAAAAATACCGATAGTTTAATCTGGATCGATCTGGAAATGACGGGGCTGAATCCAGACACTGATGTGATTATTGAAATTGCAACCATTGTCACCGACAAAGATCTTGCTATTTTGGCGGAAGGTCCGGTTTTTGCGATCCATCAACCGGAGTCCGCGCTGGCAGCAATGGATGAATGGAATCAAACCCATCATGGTCAATCCGGTTTGATAGAACGTGTACGGCGTTCGACTATCACAACGTCCCAAGCCGAACAACATACCTTGGCATTTTTAGAGCAATGGCTCGATACCGGTATCTCACCGATGTGTGGTAACAGCATTGGTCAAGATCGACGCTTTCTAAATCGCTACATGCCTAAATTAGAAACGTTTTTTCATTATCGAAATCTCGATGTCTCGACCTTGAAAGAACTTGCCGCACGATGGGCCCCCGAGGTTAAAGCCGGATTCAAAAAGGAATCGAGCCATATCGCCTTGGAAGACATTAAAGAATCCATCGAAGAATTGCAGTATTATCGCGAGCATTTCATAAAATATTGATAGAGGCTATGAATCAATTAATCGCAATTGCTGCAGGCGGGTCATTAGGCGCAATTCTACGTTTTCTGGTGTCAAACGGAGTTTACCAGTGGTTAGGCCGCGGCTTCCCCTATGGAACGCTGACCGTGAATATTTTAGGCTCCTTATTACTGGGGTTGCTTACCGAAGCCTTGATGCATCAGCGCGTAACCTTGACCCTGGATTATCGTTCGGCGATTTTAGTCGGCTTTATTGGCGCCTTTACCACTTTTTCGACATTCTCGCTGGAAACCTTCTACCTACTTGAACAAGGTCAAACAATCAAGGCACTGCTCAATATCCTGATCAGCGTCATTCTGTGCATTGTTGCAATTTGGGTAGGCTTGTTGATTGGCAGACTACTGTTTGCCTATTCCGGCGGGGCGATTCACTGGTTAGGCATCGCGTTCCCTTATGCGTTAATTATGCTAAATTGCTTGATTGCCTTTAGTATCGGTGGCATTTCGGTCGTGCTGATCAATAAAGCATTACTGTCCCTTGAATATCGCGCCGTACTGTTTATTTTAACGGCAGGTATTTTCATCACCTTTTCGAGTTTGTACCTGATTTTGTTTTTAATCGAAAAGGGGCATACCTTTGATTCCAATCTGCATTTAATGCTCGCGGTGTTTGTGGCAAATATTCTAGTTTGTTTGGGAGCAATGTGGAGTGGAGTGCTCGTTGGCGAGCGTTTCTGAAGGTAAAATACCCGTTGATAGTTAATTTTTGTTTATTTTTTTATTATTTTTTGTGACCAATTTAATATGTTAGATCCTTATTTGCTCAGAACAGAACTCGTCCATGTCCAACAACAACTGAGTCGTCGCGGCTATGTGTTGGATGTCGATACCTATACCGCCCTTGAGACACAGCGTAAAGCGATTCAGGTCAAAACCCAGGAATTGCAAAACGAACGTAATAGCGGTTCCAAGTTAATCGGTCAGGCCAAAGCGCGCGGTGAAGATATTCAACCCTTACTCGATGAAGTTCAACATTTAGGCGATTTGCTTAAAGATGCCGAAGCCGAGCTTGCCGATGTACAAAGCAAGATGGCAGATTTGGTTGAAGGCATTCCAAACATTCTTGACGATTCAGTACCCAATGGTAAGAGCGACGCTGATAATCTGGAAATTAGCCGGTGGGGTGAACCTCGGCAATTTACATTTACCCCAAAAGATCATGTCGATTTAGGCGAAGGTTTAAAACAGATGGATTTTGAGCTGGGCGTCAAAATTGCCAGTGCGCGCTTCGTCGTCTTAAAAGGCCAGCTTGCCAGATTACAACGGGCGATTATTCAGTTGATGCTCGATACCCACACGGAAGAACACGGGTATGATGAAACCTATGTCCCGTTTCTGGCCAATGCCGATAGTTTACGCGGCACCGGACAATTGCCAAAATTTGAAGCGGATTTGTTCAAGGCGAATGAAAATCCGGCGCTCTATTTAATTCCAACCGCCGAAGTACCGGTCACCAATATCGTCCGCGATGTCATTGTCGATGCCAAACATTTGCCTTTGAAATATGTCTGTCATTCCCCGTGTTTTCGCAGTGAAGCGGGTGCTTATGGGCGAGACGTGCGCGGTATGATTCGCCAACATCAATTTGAAAAAGTCGAATTAGTGCAAATTGTAAGACCTGAAGATTCCCAACAAGCGCATGAAGAACTGACCGCACATGCGGAAGTCATTCTGAAGAAATTAAATTTGCCGTATCGTAAGGTGCTGCTTTGCGCGGGCGATACCGGCTTTTCATCAAGCAAAACCTATGACCTGGAAGTCTGGTTGCCGGGTCAAGGCGGGTACCGTGAAATTTCTTCCTGTAGTAATTTTAGAGATTTTCAAGCCCGGCGTTTGCAAGCACGTTGGCGCAACCCCGAAACCGGTAAACCTGAACTAGTGCATACTTTGAACGGTTCAGGCCTCGCTGCGGGTCGCACACTCATTGCGGTGATGGAAAATTATCAGGATGAGTCCGGTGCTATTCATATTCCGGAAGCTTTACTGCCTTATATGGGGGGAATCACCGTGATTGGCTAAGATGACTAAAACCGAGATGGTTTAGACGCCATCTCGGTTTTTTTGCCTAGAACAGTGCTTGCTATTTAAAACGTTGGCGCTATTTAAGAAACGCCATGACTGATAAAACATTCACTGTATTTCTTGTCGCTTCCCATAATATGTTTGGTTAGCCACGCTTTCAGAAAATCCATCAATTCCGAACTAATCATAAAATCACCGGCATCGAGTTTTTGTTTAAGTTCGACGACTTGATCGATTAATGCAGCGTGTTCTTGTTTGTGAGCGGCAGTGTCGGGATAGCCATGTTGATCAAATAATTCTTCTTCATAGGCAAAATGTTTTTGGGTATACGCAGCAAGTCCGCCAAATATTTTTATCACCATCGCATCTGCTTCACCTTTTTCTAAAGCGTCGTTCAAACCATTAATCATATTGACGAGCTTTTTATGCTGATCATCAATTGAATCAATCCCTACACTAAAATCATCCGACCATGTTATTAATGCCATACGTTTATCCTCTTATTTGTTAGCGGGTAAAAAGACGTTTCATCAGCGCACGCATCTTGAGACGTCAGATCGAGTCAAGAATGCATTGATACAAACGCGTAATATCATGTTGTGAAAATGAGTAGCTTAGCGTTTATTCTGACCCGCATAACACTCAAACAAACGCGGGGCAGAGCGAAACTTTATTCTACAAAATCAGCCAAAAAATGGATCATGATCCGACTAATTACAAGCCATTTTTCAATTTGCTTGAATAACGATAAAGTCTAGTAGAGATTGTAAAATTTGAAAGTAAAAAAATCTCAGAAATATCGGTAATTAATTTTTGGGCTCATGGAGCAAATTAAGTGACGATTGTTCAAGATTAAGAAAAACCAGATGGATCACCCAGAAGATCGCCGAACAGCAATTCTTAATGTAGATGCCGACCTCGCTGTTTGAGGTCTTTGAGTATCTGCCGATATAAAGAACGAAGGGCGGAGGGGAAACCACTCCATAAGCTTGCGACCTTAGTTGTCGCTAAGCCATATTGGAAACCCCTTCCCCTCCTGAATTCTCTTTACCCGGTATTGCGCATGCCTGCTGCAATTGCGTTGATTGTCCTGAGCAACGGCTGCATCCAGGGACTCGTGACCGGCTCGTCGTTTTCGACCGAACGCACTCGCCGTAATAACACCACCTGAATAAAATTCAATGGTCCCAGATAATTGTTACGCCGACTCAACGAATTAGCCAATGACTGATTTTCTTCAAGCAACTGTTCAATAGCCGCAATATCCAGAATCCAATCCACGCAACGCTGATACTCGCTGGCAATCAGGGTATGAATGCGCTTGCCGGTATCTTCATCGAGACACAAAGTCGCGTATTCTCTGGCAATGTTCATGTCCGATTTGCTCAGCGCCATCTGGACATTGCTAAGTAAATTGCGGAAAAACGGCCAATCCCGATACATCGTCTGCAAAGTCTGCAAGCGTTCCGGTTTACCCGCGCACCAGGTCGCAAAACCTGCACCGATACCATACCAGGCCGGAAATGTTTGCCGCGATTGCGCCCACGAAAATACCCAGGCAATGGCGCGCACCGATTGTTTGGATCGATCCTGCTTTTTGCGATGCGAAGGACGCGAACCAATGTTCAATTGCCCTATTTCGCTCACTGGCGTAGTTTCATAAAAATAATCCAGAAAACCATCGCTGCGTTCGGTCAAATCGCGGAAACCGTGTTCGCCGATCCGCGCCAGTTCACTCATTACATCCAGATATTCGGGCAAATCGGGCGCGACTGATTGCACGAGACTCGTACTGGCTTTCAACAAGCCGGTGACCCCCATAGTCAACTCGTAAATTGCCGTTTCCATGTTGTTATACCGATAAAACAACATTTCACCCTGTTCGGTGAACTTGATTTGGCCACGCACAGTATCGGGCGGCTGAGCCAAAATCGCTTCATGGGTCGGTCCACCCCCACGCCCGACCGTACCGCCACGCCCATGAAACAAGCGGCATTTAATGCCGCGTTGTTCGGTAATAGCAATAATGTGCTGTTGAGCTCGGTACAGGTTCCAGGAGGAAGACAAAATTCCGCCATCTTTACAAGAATCCGAATAGCCAAGCATAATCTCTTGAGGCTCGCCGAACGCCTTCAATAATTCGCAATAGACCGGAGTATCAAGCAAACGGGTCAGCACCGGCTCGATATGCTGCAAGTCAATAATGGTTTCAAATAACGGACTGACGCCGATGTGACAGAACCAGTGACCGCTGATTTTTCCGGCCAGACCGCTCTGTGCACCGAGTACCAATACTTCCATCAGGTGACTTGCCGCATGGGTCATCGAAATCACATACCGCCCGAAACTCGCGCTGCCAAGTTCAGCGCTCATCGCCGAAATGACTTGGAAAATCTCCAAAGTTTCGCGGGTGGCTTTAGACAAAGTACCGACTTCATAGACCAGACCGCCCGGCACCGCGATCACTTCGCTCAACAACTGTAAACGCCCTGCTTCATCGAGCGCTAAATAATCCAAGCCTAAAGACGACGATAAAATTTCCGCGACTGCCTCAGTATGGCGAGTTGACTCCTGACGCACGTCGAGTTTCATCAAATGAAAACCAAAGGTTTCGGCTAAGCGGATCAAATCCTGTAACTCAAGGCTGGCGATTTCAGCATCGCCGTGACTTTTCAGGGAATCCCGTATCAGTTTCAGATCGGCTAAAAAGGCGCTGCTGCTATAGGTGACTTCGCCCAACTGGCTCGATTTTCCGAGCAGTTTGCGTTCAACCTGCATCAACGCCCGTTCCATTCGATATTTCATCAATAACAATTTGTGTCGATACGGCTCCTGGAGAAAACTACTTTCCATGCCGATAATCGCCGAACCGAGCGCCTGACGATCCGCTTCGAGACTCTCAATAAACTCAGGCGACGGATGGCATAAACCATAGGAATGTGACAATTGTCCACGCAGACTCTCAAGACGCTCCACATACTCCTGCAAAATAGTGCGCGCTTGCAAACGCAGCGCCAAAGCCGTTGTCTCAGGTTTGACATTCGGATTGCCATCGCGGTCGCCACCGATCCAGGAGCCGAAATTCAGGAAGCTCGGAATATGGATTTTATCGGCGTCCTCGACATAAACATCGCGTAAGGAACGTTCAAAATTTCGATACACCTGGGTCGTCGCATTAAATAAAGACAATGAGAAATACGACAAACCGGCAGCAATTTCATCTTCTACCCCCATGCTTCTGGAGCGCACTTCATCAGTTTTCCAGAGCATTTGAATCTGACTGTGCAATCTTTCTAAGGCTTCCTGGCGAAAATAGCCCTTGAGTCGCCCATCGGACAATTTTTCATGGGTCACAAAGATATTACGCAAAGCACCTTTCACCGTTCGTCGCTTCGCTTCAGTTGGATGCGCGGTCATTACCGGCAAGTACAACAATTCATCAAGCAAGGTTTGCAATTGGCTGGCATCAATACCTGATTGTTTCAAGGTCAACAAGGTATCGTGGAACGAGCCTTTCCAAAAATGTCCGCCCTGCTCGGCTTGCTGTCTACGTACCGTCAAACCATAGGATTCTTCGGCGATGTTTACCAAACTGAAATACAGCGTAAAGGCGCGCACCACCGCACTGATTGTGTCGGGTGGTAGCGGTTCGATCACTTTAAATAAATGCTGCATTTTGGCAGGCATTTCATGGTGATGTAGATTCGTAAAATCGCGTTGTAACTGGCGCACCGTTGCCACAACGTCGGCGTCAGCTTCGGTTTCAAGCACATCAGCCAGTATCGAATCGAGCAATCGAATACCGTGTCGCAGTTTTTTTTCATCATAAATAGCCGTCATATTTACTTCTCCTGACTCATACATAGGTAAGTGGACGGTTCGTCGAAACCGCAAAATTCGTTAAATAACTAAGGATGACAGCTTGGGATGCTGAACATAAAGCTTGTCGATAAGAGAGAATCTGAATCAATTTCTGCACAGTTTTTTCCTGAGAGCTAAAGTGGGAATTGGATAACTAATGAGCGGCATAGACGGGGTAGCGCTTAATTAATTATCAGCTTATAGATTACTCATCGCCAATTAAATAGTAAAATAGAATATATCTATTTTTATCATCGTAAATATCGATGAATGCGATGCATATGAACCGACTCAATTATCAACATTTATTTTATTTCTGGAATGTAGCCAAAGAAGGCAGTATTGCCGGTGCCTGTACCAAATTGCATCTGGCCCAACCGACCATCAGCGGCCAACTTGCGGTATTCGAACAGGCGGTCGGCGAAAAGCTTTACCATAAAGACGGGCGCAAACTGGTACTCAGTGATACCGGGCGCACTATTTTTCGTTATGCCGAAGAAATTTTTGCCCTGGGACAAGAGCTAAACAATACGCTCAACGGACGGATTAGCGGACGCGGTTTGAAACTTAACGTCGGGGTCGCCGATGCCTTACCGAAATTGATCGCTTATAGATTATTGGAGCCGGTCCTGCAGATGAATGCAGCCGTCCAATTAATTTGCCATGAAGACAAAACCGAACGCCTGATCACTGAAATATCCTTACAGAACATTGATCTGGTCCTCTCGGACCTTCCCGCCACCCCGTCAATTGGCACACGGGTCTTTAATCATTTGCTGGGGGAATGTAAAACTGCAGTATTTGGCAGCGTCGAACTCGCACAACGCTACACCAACGATTTTCCAAAATCACTCAATGGCGCCCCACTGCTGCTTCCGACCCACAACACAGCCTTGCGCCGTTCGTTAGACCAATGGTTCGATAGTGAGGGTTTATGCCCGGAGATTAAAGCTGAAATCGAAGACAGCGCCCTACTTAAAACGTTTGCCGCCGCAGGTGTCGGCCTGTTCGTCGCGCCGGTCGCGGTCAGCATCGAACTGCAAAAACAATACGGCTGCTACCCGATCGGCATGATTGATTCGGTCGTCGAACGCTTCTACGCGATCACCGCGCAACGCAAACTGAAACACCCGGCAGTCATCGCGATTTTAGATAATGCACGCAAGGGAATTTTTGACCGGTAAGTGATTGCTCAAACCTTTAACTAAATGCTCCCACTATCGACGTTGCCAGATGCCACGTTCACCACGTCTTATTTGAACCGCAGACCTCCGCGCAGTTTTCGGCAACATCCACTTAAATTGCTCCGTTTTTGGAATTATTATTTCCATTAACCCATATTTATCCCATTTATGAATTCATAGATAATAACATCAGCTTCAGTTCTAGGTTTACACCATTAGAACACTAAACAATAAGGTAACATTGCAGCGAGATTACCGGTTACTATCTCCACGTCTGGAGAGGTTTTTTTACAATACGCTGAATATTTACATAAACCTAAAAAGCGCCGTTCAACGCATAGAAAACCGTTCGTGCTGAGCCCAGTCGAAGCATGGACGGTTTTCTATGCGTTCACCCAGAAGGTGAGACCTTAAAATCCCGTTCACCCCGTCGATAAACTCAGGGCGAACGGAATTTTAAGGTCTCAACTGCTCTTTTTAGGATAAATGCGGCATTTCGGTCTTTGTAACTGTACTTTGGCTGGTTTACAGCTATTACCCAAGGGGCACATAAGCCCACATAAACTATCTAGGAGAACCCTGATGAATTACGAAAAACTCAGTTCCAATAATGCTGCTATGCTGTTGATCGGCCATCAGGTCGATACCATGAGCTGGGTGAAATCCAGTCCGTCTGAAGAAATGAAACATAATATGCTGATGTTAGTGGATGTGGAAATAGAGGCGGTGCAAGGATGAATATATCCGGCCACCTAGAGCAGAGTTACTGGCAAAAGCAGGTTCACAAATTACCATCCACCCTAGGCTGTCGAAATACGGCAATTTTAGTCATATTTTAATTCCCCGAATTTATGACTTCGGCTAGTTTTAAAAATAGTGCTGTATTTAACTGATAATAGATGCTAAAAACTATCCTCGTTCAACTACAGCTATTGTTTAAAATCA
>CANNKG010000170.1 GCA_947505105.1 Methylococcaceae bacterium
CTTGGCGTTGAGTGATATGTTTTCCTGACAAAATGAATTCCTAAATGAGTTGAATTCATCGTTGTCTTACATATCGGTCAACCGGTCAAGATAGTTGACGCGAAACCGGCCAAGATAATTGTCGCCGAACACAAAAAGGGTATGTGTAACCCTGCAAATATTGATCTTTCCTACTAAAATAATCAACAATTATTTTATAAATAGTTTAATTAAATCAACATATTAAATAATAATAATTATTTGGCATATTAAATGCTATATAACGAGTTCATAACCAATAAAAGCCATAAAAAAACAAATGTTAATAATTGAGATATTCATCACTAAATTACGCCTATTTTTTAGTTGATAATTCTCATATATTTACTATATTTCAAGTGTTTTTTGAAAAATCCATGTTTTATTTAAAAAAATAAATCGCTATTAATATCTACAATTATTGATAAGAGTATTCATGAGCAAATTAATCGATATTCCTGTTTATATAGAATCGAATTCCGAAAATATTAGTATGTTAATACCGATATTACATGAGCTCGAAGTACTATTACAGGAGCTTTATAACTCAGGCACATCCCATCTTATTGATTTACGTAATGAACCTTTAACTGTTTCCGATATTAATACCCTTAAACAGTTATTAGGCCACGGTGAAATTCAGGCAAATTTAACGGCACTCGGGGCAACGCAAATTTGGGAAACCAGTATTGCGGGCATTTGGTGGCTAACGCACTTCAATCAGGAAGGACAAATTCAATCCGAATTTATTGAAATTACCACCTGTCCTGACATGCTAAAAACCTCTCCGGACGATCTGAATTTCGCACTCGTCAAATTGCAAGACAAGATTTCAAACTATCTACATACGCCAACACCCGATCAAATTGCACAACGTCTCTCTGAATTGGGTTTCGATTCAATCCACCAGCACCAAACAATTCTTAATAACAATTAATAATGAGCCGTGGGGTTATCAACATGTCCGAACAAGATACAATATTGGCACATCTCGATCGACAAGGGGTTTCGCGTCGTTCCTTCCTAAAATTTTGCACCCTGGCTGCATCCAGTCTAGCATTACCGATAAGTTCGGTAGCCGCGATTGCAGAAGCATTAAGTACAGCAACCAGACCCAAAGTCATTTGGCTTTCGGCGCAGGAATGTACTGGCTGTAGTGAATCATTATTGCGCGCCTATGATGATTATCCTGTCGAACGGCTAATTCTGGAAATGATCTCACTTGAATATCACAACACCTTAATGGCACCTTCAGGTTCGGCAGCCGAAAAATCGCGTCTCGACGCTATTCAGGCCGGAGGACATGTGGTGGTGATAGACGGATCCGTTCCGCTGATCCAAGACGGCGCGTGGTCAGTGATTGGCGGCCGTTCTACCTTGTCCGTCGTTCAGGAGTCCATTCAAAAGGCCGGACTTATTCTGGCAGTAGGCAACTGTGCTGCCTTTGGTGGATTACCTGGTGCACGTCCGAATCCTACTGATGCGCATGGCATTAACGACTTAATTAACAATCTGAAAAAATTAACGACTTCCGCTCCTTTAATCAATATTCCGGGCTGTCCTCCGATTCCCGAAGTGCTGACCGGCGTGATTGTCAGTTTTATTTTAACGGGCCAGGCGCCTGCACTTGACACCTTAAAACGTCCATTACCGTATTATGGGCAAACCGTACACGACAACTGTTCACGCTTGCCTCACTACCGTAAAGGTGAATTTGCTGCTAGTTTTGACGACTTAGGCGCTAGACAAGGCTTTTGTTTATTGGAGCTCGGTTGCAAAGGCCCCGTCACCTTCAACTCCTGCACTACGCTTAAATGGAACAAAGGCACCAGTTTCCCAATGCATTCAGGACACGGCTGCCTCGGCTGCTCTGAACCCAATTTCTGGGATCGAGTCGGTGGTTTCTATTCACCTTTGTAACCCATCTTGATTGACGATTAAAACTATCGAGTAATGATCATGAACCCTACAAGCACGGCGCATTTATATGATGCACTGCCGGTGATATTGTGCGTCATCCGGATGACAATTTCCCCAAAAATGCTTAGGGCATTTGATTTACCTACTGTACGACCAATATTGAGGAGTCATTATGAGTACCATAGTTGTTGATCCGGTGACTCGGATCGAGGGACATTTACGGATTGAAGCCGTCACAGAAGATGGCATCATTAAGCAAGCTTCGAGCGCCGGGACCATGTTGCGCGGGATTGAAATTATCTTGAAAGACCGCGATCCGAGAGATGCCTGGGCATTTACTCAACGAATCTGCGGCGTATGCACCTCATCGCATGCGATTACCTCGGTTCGTGCAATTGAAGACGCTTTGAAATATAAAATACCGGTCAATGCGCATATCATTCGTAATCTGATCGACGGCGCCCAATTTGTGCATGACCATGTGGTGCATTTTTATCATCTGCACGCGCTTGACTGGGTGGATGTAGTTTCAGCATTAAAAGCCGACCCCACCATTACCGCAGCTCTGCAAACCTGTATTAGCCCCTCGCGCCAGGAAAATAATACCCCTGAATATTTCACGGTCGTTAAAACCAAACTGCAAACTTTTGTTAATTCGGGGCAATTGGGTATTTTTAACAACGGCTACTGGGGACATCCCGAATATAAACTGCCGCCGGAACTGAACTTGCTTGCCTTCGCACATTATCTGGAAGCCTTGGCTTGGCAACGCAGCGTTGCCCGGCTCCATGCGGTATTCGGCGGCAAAAATCCTCATCCAAGCTTTGCTATCGGAGGCATGCCTTGTGCTATCAGTCTGCATGATGAAGATCTGGCCACTAATCAGAAAGCGGATACCCGCATCGATAAGGTAGGCCTTGCCCTAGTCGGCGAAGTCATTCAACAAATGCGCAAGTTCGTTGATCAGGTTTATGTGCCAGATACCTTGGCAATTGCCGGTTATTACAAAGACTGGTTCACCAAAGGTGAAGGCGTCGGCAATTTTCTAACCTATGGCGATTTTCCTATCACGGCGGGGATGACTGGAGATAGTTTGGTCGAACCGAATAATCTATTCATTCCGCGTGGCGTCATTTTGGATCGTAATCTTTCGGTAATTCACCCGCTGGATATGAACGATCCCGAACAAGTTCAGGAATTGGTCAGCAGCTCTTGGTATAACTACAGTGTCGGCAAAGATACCCCACTCCATCCATACGCTGGCGAAACCACACCAAACTACACTGGACCACAGCCGCCTTATGAACACCTTGATGTCGAAAAAGCCTATTCTTGGGTAAAATCGCCTCGTTGGCGCGGCAAAGCGATGGAAGTCGGCCCACTCTCTCATGTGCTAATGCTCTACGCCAAAGGCCATGAAGGCACGAGAGCCTTAGTCGACAAAACTCTCACTGATCTCAAGCTACCACTTAGTGCCTTATTCTCGACAATGGGCCGCACGGCGGCTCGAACGCTAGAAGCCAAAATTCTGGCCGATGAAATGGCGGTCTGGTTCCAACAATTGCAAGACAATATCAAGGCCGGGGATTTACGTACACATAATCCAACGCTCTTCGATCCTTCTACGTGGCCTGCTCAAGCGACAGGTGCCGGATTTCTCGAAGCCCCACGCGGCGCACTAGGACACTGGGTCGTCATTAATAACGGCAAGATCAGCAATTATCAAGCGGTGGTTCCCACTACCTGGAATGCAGGCCCCAGGACTTTCGTAAATAATGTCCCGGTTTCAGGTCCCTATGAAGCGGCGCTGGTCGGTCATAAACTCGCCAATCCCGATCAACCTTTGGAAATTTTGCGCACCATTCATAGTTTCGACCCCTGTATGGGCTGCGCCGTGCATGTGATGGATGCCGAGGGTGAAGAGCTGATTCAAGTCAAAATCTTATAGAGGAATAATGACTATGTTGACTAAATTTTTTACAAGTTTTTATTTAGGCGCGATAAGCCTCTTGATAAGCTCGAGCGCACAAGCGCACATGCTCGGTACCGCAGACAGTTCGTGGTTGGCAGGATTTAGCCATCCATTACTAGGTTTGGATCATGTCCTGGCATTTTTGGCAGTAGGCTTGTGGGCAGCACAACAAGGCGGTAAGCGACGCTGGCAATTACCCGGCGCTTTTTCACTGATGCTGCTGATGGGGGCGAATTTTGGGGAGCTAGCTTTACCCTTGCCGCACTTTGAAGTTGGAATTACCCTGTCATTACTCATGATCGGCCTATTGATTGCGGGTGCGATTGTGTTACCGGCCCGATTTGGCTTATCACTCATCAGCATTTTTGCACTGTTTCATGGTTATGCACACGGCATCGAAATACTGCCTGAATTCAGCTCCCTACCCTATTCTTTAGGCTTTATGCTCTCAAGCTTACTGCTACAAGTTATCGGAATCGGATTTGCAGGGCTTGCTCAAAAATTAGACCAACCCAAACTGCTGCGTTATAGCGGCTTCGCGATCAGCTTAACGGGGATCTGGTTATGGAACTAACCCGATTCGAACTACACGACCACAAAAGTCGAATGACCCCATTAAACGGAGACTGAGATGTGTAAACAAATTAAATTCATTTTAACGCAGCTAGTGTTTATGCTGCTGTGTTTAACGATCAAAATGCCCGATGGCTATGCCCAGAGTTCTTATGGAACCACCGTTGATAATCACTGCCTAGCTTACAATGGCACTAAGCCTTATACAGCCTATAAACTAACACAGGCTGGCATCGCCGATAAATGTACCTTTTGCCATCAACCTTCTAATCAATCGAAAGCAACCCCAAAAAATCCCGAATTTACCTGGTGGCTGAATCAACTCCAAACACCATCACCGTTAAATAATTTTTGCCCGCAGGGAGCTAATCAACCTCCCAATGGCAGTATCGACTCACCAGCAAACGGTTCAACTTTCAATATAGGAAGCCCGGTGATTTTTAAAGGGTCCGGTATTGATCCCGACAAAGATACTTCGCTCACCTATGCCTGGAATTTTGGTGGGGCAGTAGCCAATTCAACCGCCCAAATTCCATCCGTCACGTTAAGTACCGCCGGAACCTTCACCATCACCCTAACGGTAACCGACAGCTTAGGCCTTGCCGATCAGACTCCGGCAACGATCAGCATTACGGTCAAAGATCCGACTCGCAATCCACCAAATGGCGTAATTTCTCAACCAAGTGGCAATTCGAGCATCAAAGTCGGAGATTCCATTAGCTTCGTCGCAACCGCAACCGATCCCGACAACGATACCAATTTTACTTACTTGTGGAATTTTGGCGGCGCGGCGGCTAATTCAACGCTTCCTAGCCAAAGCGTCACATTCAATACCGCCGGCATGTATACAATTACGCTCACCGCAACTGACAGCACGGGCCTTAGCGATCCTACGCCGGCGACCCGCACCATTACAGTCGGCGCAGTTGCCTCGGCCTGTACCGATGCCGATGGCGATAAATTCAGTCCTGAAGGCGGCGTTTGTGGTCCGAAAGATTGCGATGACTTCGTTAAAGCCATCAACCCAGGTGCCGTAGAAGCCTGTAGCGACCTTATCGACAATGATTGTAATGGACAGACCGACGCCAAAGACGCGCAATGCAACGGTAATGGCGATTGTATCGGTCAACTCCTCAATCAGATACAAATTAACACGGCAAGCTGGAATACTGGAGAACGAAGACTCTCGGTCAATGGCACTTGGTCAACGGCTGGCGCGTCGGTCAAACTCAGTGACGCACTTACCGGGGCCGTTCTTGGAACGACAACCGTCGCTAACCTTGCCAATTCCCCTGTCGCGCGTGATCGGGATCGTGAACATGAAGATGAGCACGAAGAGCATGAACATTCGAGTGTTACGCCAACCACCGCGCCAAGCACCACGAGTGTCAGTACAACTCTACCGTGGCAATTTCAATTGGAACATCTCGCTATCGTGCCTTGCCGGGTTCGCGTTGAAATTGATGGACGCATTGGCGAGCGCGATGTGGCCTATGCTCCGTCTAATTGCAGTGGCAAACCTGAAGCCACCAATACCCCACCGGCTGCAACACCCGATAGCGCTAAGACTGCCGCCAAAACTGCCGTCAAAATTTCAGTATTGGCAAATGATTCCGATGCCGAACACGATAACTTATCGATTACGGTCTTTACTCAACCCGCTAACGGCATCGTTACCAAAGAAGATAATCTGTTAGTATATGCGCCAAAAGCCGACTATAGTGGAATCGACACGTTTACTTATACGATTACCGATGGTCATGGCGGAACAGCGACCGCAGCGGTAACGGTGACCGTTGAAAAACCAATTGTCCCGGCTATCAAGGTAACAATCAGTCGAGCCGAATGGGATAAATCTGATCGGAAACTACTCATCAGCGGTGCAGGCGTACCTAATAACGCCAGTGTGAAAATTGTAAATGCCTCAACCCGTGCAAGTTTGGGCACCACCAAGGCAGAGGATGACGGCAGATGGAAGTTTACTCTCGAAAAACCTGCCGTAGTCCCTTGTAAAGTAGCTGTAGAGGTCACCAAGGATGGCCAAAGCGGTTCTGCCGAACGAGCTGTAAGCAACGCACCGTCTACTTGCAAATAGTGACTACCCACTTAAGGCGGGACGACAAGCAAGGCTTAACCGCTCGCCCTGAGCCTGTCGAAGGGTGGGCGGTTAAGCCGATCATGGTTCGATAAACTCCACGAACGGCTTAACCTTACTTTGTTCCTCTTTAAGTTGGTAACTCAAATAGTAAAGAGCAAATCGTCCAATGCCGCAGGTGAATGTACGCAGTTCACCTGCTGTATCCGGCTTTTTTATTGACCCTGATAAACGTAGAGATTAATTGATGAATACATTAGTGCTAGGACTCGGTAATATCCTGCTGGGCGATGACGGTATCGGAATTCATGTTATTCGGAGCTTGCAACAAAACCATCCGGATCTTCAAGATGTCACCTTAATCGATGGCGGCACTTTAAGTTTTACCCTCGCCGAATTTATCGAAGCTGCGGACAATCTGATTATCATCGATGCGGCCCAGTTAAAGCGCGAGCCAGGAACAATTGCCCTCTTTGAAGGTCAGGCGATGGATCAATTTGTCAGTGCCAATCGCAACAAAAGTGTCCATGAAGTCAACATTAACGATATTCTGGCCTTGGCCCATCTGACCGGAAGTTTACCGGAACGGCGCGCCTTAATCGGTGTTCAACCTCAATTGATCGATTGGTCGGATTTTCCAAGCGATGAAGTAAACCAAGCCATTCCTGGTGCTTGTGCAATGACTCTTGAATTGGTCAAGCAATGGCGATAATCCGTTGTAGCCATAGACTTATCAACCAGTGAAGAAACCGGCTGAGAGTCTGCATTATTCAGAAGTGCGTCTCCGCTTAATCAAAGCGTTTACTGTATCTTAGCTCGATCGCGGTCGATGGCAGGGATTGAGCACCACCCTGGACGCTTAAATATTGTCCGGATAGACTGATTTCATCATCCTTGAATAGGCGCATGCCCAGTCCACCAACAATCTTGCCGCCGATATTTCCGGGTGGTTGTCCAATAAAGACCCCGGTCTCCAGAAAATAGTGAAAACTGCGTTGCGTAAATCCGAAAGGATTGAG
Source organism: Methylococcaceae bacterium (assembly GCA_947505105.1). GTDB lineage: Bacteria > Pseudomonadota > Gammaproteobacteria > Methylococcales > Methylomonadaceae > SXIZ01. The sequence goes on from CANNKG010000170.1 coordinate 7,598, forward strand.
ATTGCCTTCAGTCAGGCGCAGATCCAGTCCAATTTCTTTGTAGGATTGATTCAAGATACTGCTCATATCCGTCGCCTGTGGTGCCAATTTTTGCCAGGAATCTGGTAATTGCGAATTCAGGTTAGCTTCTTTCCAATTACCGTAGAGAGCCACAACCCACTGTGGTTTTTCGAACCAGATTCGGTAACCGACTTCAGCCCCCCCGCCGTAACCATAACCAACATTTTCGCCAGTCCGGGTTTTGTAGTGTCGGCCTTGGGCATACATCGTAAAATATTCGCGTTTGGAAAATTCGCCATTCAGGCGTAATTCGACTTTATCGAGTAAACCGTCGATCCTGAATACCGCACTTTCGCTAGAAAGCGTATTGTATGCACCCTCAAGCTGAACACGCCATCCTGGTTGTAGCTGGTAATAAACATTTCCTTCAGCGGTACCAAAATCGCTGTCGCCACGAAAATTCGCTCCGACTTTGAGCTTTGTGCCGTAGCGCGGCGCTAGATATTTCCATTCGATATTGAACAGTTGCTCGTGTTTTTGCTCATCGCTTAAAACCAAAGTGTCTTTACTGGAATCAAAATGCAAATCTTTGTAATTAATGAGTAAGCCGTGTTTACCCCAAGCCAGAGCAGTCTCAGCCGATGCAGTCACCACGTCAAGTTCACTCACATTGTGATACCTGCCGCCAATTGCCCAGCCTTTTGGATATTGCTGTTTCAAGTCCATGACTTGATGCCGCAGTGGGGTCAAGGTTGTTTCGTTTTGATCGGTATTCAACAACGAAGTTGCCAGATCGAGTGCTTGCGGTCCCTCACCGATCATCCGCAAGGCATTAACTTTATCTAGTGGGGTGATTTTCTGACTCTTGGCCAGAATTTTTGCAACCGTGGCGACATCGTTGTTCTGTGTCGCGAGGGCCAACTGCTGCCATTCAGGAAGCGTTTTTCCCGATGCCTCAACTTGCCTCGCCATAGCTTGGGCGGATTCATAGCGCTGTTGAGCTAAAAACCAGGCGATCCGATATTCTGAAAAGACTTGGTCTGTTTTGTTTTGATGGCGTTCATACCATTTTAGCCAGCGTTCGCCAGCCTCTACCCCCAAATGCAGCCTGATCATTTCGCCATAGCGTCGTTCGAGAATGCTATCTACCTCCTTTGGGGACGTTCGAACGTTTTGAAAACTTTGTTTACGTAATTTATTCAAAAAATAGCGCACCAAGCGTTTGGAATAGTCGTTTTGACCCGACTCCTGCATTAATTGGGCATACTCAAGAATCAGTGAATAGCGTTCCGGCCATTGCTGCAATGCCCTGGCATACCAGGGCATTGCCTTAGAAACTTCGCCGAGGTAACGATATCCTGCGGCCATTGCTTCCCACAAGCTGATATTGTGTTGAGCAATAGAGCTGGATTCGGACAATATTTTTCGGAGTTCAGCTTTATTGTCGGCCGCGATCAGATTCCAGATCAAAAGCGTACGTACCGACCCTGACCCTGGATCTAAGGCTATGCCATTGCGAAGCGCTTGCTCAGCCATAGGTTTGTCGTTGAAATGAGTTGCGATTTCTGCTTTTACCGACCAGTAATAAACACTCTTTTCAAAGTCACTGGCTTCGAGTTTGTCCAATAAATGTTTAGCAGTTTGCCATTGATGACTTTGCACCTGATAATCGATCAAGTCCAACAAGATGGTGCTCTTCTTGGTGCTTTCCCAAATTTTGATTGCGAAGTTTTCATAATTACGTCGATCACCTTTCTCGCGCAAATATTTAAGAAAATAATTATCCAATCTGGATTGATCTCCACCAAAACTTATCGTTTGTTGATAGGCAGATAACATTTCTTGTTCAGCACCAGCAAGCTGCGCAATATTGGCATACTGTCCCCAAAATTGATGGTCTTCAGGCTTGACTAGCGGTTTAGTCGCTTGCATTAATTGCCAGGCTTCCTCGGTTTTGCCCTGTTTGAGCAAATTATCGACTCTTTTTAATCTGAGTTCACTGCTAATCCCAAACTGTTGCTCCATTTGTAACAGCACGCCCTGTGCTTGCTCATTCCTCTGAGTGTTTTCCAAGGTTGCTAACCAACGTTCCCATACCTCATGCTGTTTGGGCCAACGCGTCAAATAATCATTCAAGTAACCGCTTCCACTGTCAACCGCGCCACTCAGCAGGATCGCGTCAAACCAATTGGTAACCTCACTCTCAGTCAACGGACGTTCATGGCCAATCTCGGCTAAAAGCGTTATCAAGGGCGCATATTGTTGAGTATCCATGGCCAGCTTGATTAGTTTAGAGAGCAGATCTGCATGTTTGGTTTTGTGATACAACCATAACCATTCATTCAGAGTAATATCTGCTTTGCTGGCCCATTGCGCAAGCTCGGCATATTTTTGATGCGCCTGAAGATCATCCGGTGCTAAGGCTACCCATTGTTTAGCGTAATCCAGCGCTTGAGCCAGGTCGGGAATAGCCATTTCGAGCTCGATTTGTTGACGCAATAAGCCCGCATCTTTTGGATTCAAACTCACTAATTGCCTATGCCAGTTTCTGGCAAGTTCTTTGGCCCCCTGAGATTTAGCCAACAATACCGCAAAGTGAAGGGTGTCCTGCGCTTTGGGATTGGCATTCAACTCCTGCTTGATCCACTGCAAGCTGTCTTCCAGACGATTTGCCGCCAGTTCGCGCTTGATCTGCGCTTCAAGTGCCGTGTTACCAACATTGAGCTGTTTTAGGACATTGATGAATTCAACCGATCGCAAAATAATTTTTTGATCCAGTTGCGCTTTACTTTCACATTGCCATTGAAGTTTTTCCGAGCGACTTTCTTCTTTACACAAAAAGGCTGACTTGTTTTTTTTGCTATAGACTTTCATAAATTAAATTTCCGAAAATACGAAAATTCCCTCTTTTGTCGGTATGCTTGACGCCATAAGAAAATACCGCCAAAGGAATGCTTGAATGATAGCGCTCACCTTCTCCAAACTGATTTTAGAAAAACTGAAAGA
>CANNKG010000171.1 GCA_947505105.1 Methylococcaceae bacterium
ACCAAAAAGGCGTGAAGATGAGTAAAATGGCATTTAAAGCTATTAGCCATAGGATAGAAAGAGACGCATCCCTACCGAAATACTACATGACTATCCAGCCTCAAATTTAAACAGAATTAATGGAGGTTATTTTTTGCGAGTTACCTTAATAAATTTTCATACCAAAATAACCATCCCAGTCTTTAAATCCTGCGGAGTATTCGACTATGCAGCCGAAAATCTTAATTGTTGATGATAATCCACACAATCGTTTGAGTATCCGAACTATTTTAAAGGGACTTGACGTGGAATTGCAGGAGGCAAGCAATGGTTTTGACGCGCTTTCGATGACCTTGGATGATGATTACGCCATGATTTTGCTGGATGTTCAAATGCCCGACATGGATGGCTTTGAGGTTTGTGAGCAATTACGCAAAGATCCACGCACCGCTCAGACTCCGGTAATTTTTATTACGGCAGCCTATAAGGATGTTGCCGATAAGATTCGTGGCTATGTAGCAGGTGCCACAGATTATCTGTCCAAGCCGATCGATGATCATATTTTGAAAGCCAAAGTACAGGTGTTTTTGCGGCTATTTCGTCAGCAATACGAATTGCAGCAGGCTAATGAAGAATTACGCATCGCTGCGATTGCGTTTAATTCTCAGGAAGGCATTGTCATTACCGATCCTCACGCGAGATTTTTACGGGTCAACAAAGCGTTTACTAAATTGACCGGTTATAGCGATAAAGAGGTTATTGGGCGTACTCCGTCAATTCTAAAATCGAATCGTCACGATCAGGAATTTTATAATGAATTATGGCGTGCCTTACACGAAGATCACTATTGGCAGGGTGAATTATGGAATCGTCGCAAAAATGGCGAAGTATATCCGGAAGGGCTGACGATTACGGCGGTACTCGATGAGTTTGAACAGGTCACTCATTATGTCGGCGTGTTTACCGATATTACCGAGCGAAAAAGTTATGAAATGCAGATTCGTGAAAATGAACAACGCTTACTGGATATTTTTGACGCAAGTCCTATAGCAGTCAGCATTTCTACCCATAAAGGGCGCAAAGTCGTTTTTCATAACCAGTGTTACGCCGAGCTGATCAAAAATGATCGGGTGATGAACCGGGATCCGCAAAGTTATTATGCACTCACCGAAGATTATCAAGAAGTCTTGGCCGAACTTGCTCGTGGTAACAAAATTATGAATCGCCAGATAGAGTTACGCCTTCAAGACGGTTCTACGGCATGGGCGCTAGCTTCTTATATGCCGATCCAATATCATGGTGAAACGGCAGTGTTGGGCTGGTTTTACGATATCACCGAGCGAATTGACGCTCAAAAAGCACTGACCCGGCAGTTAAAATTACAGCGCCAGACCGAAGATGCGCTGCGGGTGACCAACGAAGAACAGCGTGCGATTTTCGATGCGGCTTCATCGGGCATTGTCCTAATGACTGATCGGGTTATTTTGCGTTGTAACCGCAAACTGGAAGAAATTTTCGGTTATGCGCATGGTGAGCTGGACGGCGAACTTTTACGTTTATGGTATCCGGATGAAAGCGCTTATATAGCCCAGGGTAGTGAAGTTTGTAAAGATATTTTGAAAGGGGTGTTTGAACGTAGCGAACAACAATTAATTCGTAAAAACGGTAGTTTATTTTGGGCCAGGTTGTTCGGGCGAGCTGTCGATACCCGTGATGCAACGCGAGGTGTGGTTTTGAGCGTCGAGGATATTACCGCCGAACGAAATGCTGCGGAGATATTGCTGAAAGCCAAAGACATTGCCGAAGCGGCTGCCCGATCAAAAACCAATTTTTTGGCTAATATGAGCCATCAAATTCGTACATCGATGAATAACATTATCGGCATGACTCATTTAACCATGAATTCTGAACTGAGCCAGAAACAAACTTATTATCTGACGACCATCCAGCAGTCGGGTCAGGAACTGATCAGCTTGATGAATGATATTCTGGATTTCTCTTTAGCCGAAAGTGGAAATTTGCCCTTAGAACATAAAGCCTTTGATCTTAACATCATGCTCGATAATCTGGCGCATCAAACGCATGAACAGGCAGCGGCCAAACGATTGGAACTCATTGTGGATCTTCCCGCTGATGTACCGGTATCGTTAATAGGAGACTTTGGTCGGTTAACTCAGGTTTTGCTGAATTTCACGAGCAATGCGCTTAAATTTACCGAACGGGGTGAGATCAGGGTAATCCTGCGCAAACAGGACGAGACGCCAGATACCGTCACGCTAAAGTTTATCATTCAGGATTCCGGAATCGGTATTTCTAGCGAGAATATCCATTATCTATTCGATTCTTTCGAACATGATGTGAATATTGCGCAGCAAATATTTGGTAACACCAACATTGGTTTGGTGATTTGCAAAAAACTGGTGGACTTGATGGGTGGGCAAGTCGGTGTCGAATCTGAATTGGGCGTTGGTTCAACGTTTTGGTTTAGTGTCACACTGAAGAAGGGTTCCGATACACCACGCCGTTTAGAATTGCCACCCCAATGGCATGGCTTGCCGGTGTTGGTAGTTGACGACAATGAATTCGCGCGTCAAGTATTGGTTGATATGCTGACTAGATTCAGTTTTCAGGTGGCGAGCGCAGACTCAGGGGCCGGTGCCATTGAATTGATTAATCGAGCAGTCGAAGCCGGGCAGCCTTATAAATTAGCGTTGATTGATTGGCAAATGCCCGATTTGAATGGCGTGGAAACAGCGATTAAGATCAATCATTTGAATGTAGAGTCTGCGCCAAAATTACTGTTACTGGCCAATTACGGGCGTGAAGAAATTCGTAAGGCCGCCGAAAAAGCGGGGATTGCCGATGTATTGATCAAACCGGTCAATTCGTCGATTTTATTTGAAAGCATCACGCAAACGCTGGAAGTTGACAACGGTGAGTATTCAACACCAATACTTGAAAGCATTCCTTTGGAACATCGTTTGACCATGCTTTCGGGTGCGCGAATCTTGCTGGTGGAAGACAATCAAATGAATCAGCTCGTCGCGCGCGAGTTACTGCAGAAAGCCGGATTTCTGGTTGATACTGCTGATAATGGCGCGTTAGCGATCAAGTTGATTGAGGAGCAGGTATATGATCTGGTGCTGATGGATATGCAGATGCAGATGCCGGTGATGGATGGTGTTGCTGCGACCCAGGCTATCCGGGAAAAACCTGAGTATCAATCCTTACCGATTGTGGCGATGACCGCAGACGCCTTTCTCCAGAATCGAGACAAACTTATTGAAGCTGGCGTGAACGATCATCTGGTTAAACCAGTTGAGCCTACTGCGTTATGGGAGATGGTGCTGAAATGGATTAATCCGCATTAAGCATCTGCGCCGGAAATGCTTGGCGCGTAGTTAATTTTTGTAGATAGACGTTTATGGGGTCAGGCATCTCAAGTCCCCAATGGCTCGCCCAACTGAGGCATTGGTAATAATAGATATCCGCGAGCGTAAAGCCTTCACCAGCAATATGCGGAAACTCCATCAGCCAGTCAAACACAATTGGCAAGGCGGCTGAAACTCGCTTAATACTGGCGTCTGCAGTGCCTTCGGGCCAGTGATAATAGGCTTTTAAGCGGGTATTTTGATCGGCAAGCCACAAATACGGCTCAATTTCGGTTGCACAATAATAAACCGCACGGCGATAGCGATAATGCTGATCGAGTTGAGTTGGAATCAATTTAATAGTGGTGCTGATATCATTGAGATACTCCATAATCGCCAGCGATTCGGTCAGAACTTTTTCACCGTCAAGCAAAACCGGTACTTTCCTGAGCGGATTAAGCTTTAGAAAGTCCGGACCGGAATTTTCCCCCCTGAATGGATCTAACCTGATAAGTGTGTAGGGGAGTTGAAATTCTTCCAGCGCCCATAGTATGCGTTCGGCACGGGATCTGAAATTATAAGCATACAAAATAAGTGTGTTCATGGCGTCGCTCCTGCTTTTATAGTTAAGGCAAATTATTTAGTGTCTGCAGGCCAAGGTAACTCGGGGAAAAATTCGTTTTGCATTCTACGGCAGAAGTTGTAAAGATTTTTCTGCGCTAATGCATACTCTTTCAATGGCGACTCGATAGGGCAAGCTAAAATATTGACCAGAATGCCATAGGCAGAGGCATCTAAACTTGTGGCTTCATCGCCCATAAAATAAGGTTTATTTCCAAGAAAAAGCGCTAGACTTTCAAGGTCTACCTTGGCGAGCTCAAATACTTCGTCGTGGTTTAAACGACCCATGCCGTGCCCTAAAAGTTGTGATTTGATTTTTCTCCGATAAATCCAAGCGGCCACATCAAGAATAATCGGTGGTAATACCCCAAAAATAGCTTGCTTGGTTACCTGCCAATTGCTTTCGCTGTAATCCCAGCGCGTTATCATCCCGGCCCAATACAAATGATCTTCCAGAAGTCGCTGAAACGCTGTTGCAATGCTATTTTGTTCGGGCGAAAGCTTCACTTGTTCAAGGTCGGGATATTTCAGGCGTAAGTGGTTCACAATCAATCGAGAATCGGAAATCTTATGATTATTTTCATCAATAATAAAAGGTAATTTGCCTCTAGGTGCTTTGAGAGGCAAGGTTTCAACGATCTGATAAGGAATTTTATTGATCCGCAGAAAGGTTTCCAGCTTCACACAAAATTGACTTTGATTGGGGATGCCCCAGGTTCTTCGGAATTGATACAAGGTAATCATATTTTTGCCCCTGAATGTGCTTATGTTATAGTTGCTTGTGAAATGCAAGTGACAATCCTATTATAGTAACTTTCAAAAAGCAAGTATCTTATGTTTATAGCTGAAACAGATAATCAACATTCATTTGATCGCTCCATTTGTCCTATTGCGAATGTTCTTGACCTTGTCGGAGACAAGTGGACATTGCTAGTGGTGCGAGATTTAATTTTGGGTAAGTCGTATTACAAAGAGTTTGCCGAGTCACCTGAAGGAATACCGACTAACATTTTGGCTGATCGATTAAAACGATTGGAGAAGGTTGGTATCGTGCTTAAAACCCCTTATTGTCTTAAACCGACTCGCTACCAATATGAATTAACCGAGAAAGGCAAGGATTTGGTGCCCATACTTGAATCTATGGTCTCATGGGCTACTAAATATTTACCGGGTACTCAGGTTTTTCCAGTCCATGAACCTAAAAAACGCCGTTAAACGCATAGAAAACCGTTCGTGCTGAGCCCAGTCGAAGCATGGACGGTTTTCTATGCGTTCACCCAGACGGTGAGCCCTTAAAATCCCGTTCAACCCTTCGATAAACTCAGGGCGAACGGAATTTTCAGGCCTCAATTGCTCTTTTTAGGATGAAAGAGAGACTTGAAATAGTTTGATTCTTGGCTGACATCGGCATCAACGTCTTACTAAATCGAGCTGATGATTTGGCAATAAGGAATAGGCACGCAATACTCGCTACACGGAACAGGGTTCTAAAGCCCCGTTCTTAACATTTTTGAGTTTCGTAACTCATTTGCCACTTCAAACCATACGGATGGGGCAATATGCCCCATCCGGCGGATGACAGGTCTGGATGGTTATTTGTCGAGTGATCTAAATTAGCTTCCAGGTTAGCTGTTCACCGCTCCTTAAGGGGACCAACAAGCCTTCACCAGTATCGAAATCGGTTGGGACCGTCCAAGTAGTTTTGGTCAACGTTACGCTCTCGCTATTGCGCGGCAATCCGTAAAAATCCGCGCCGTAGAAACTTGCAAAACCTTCCAGTTTATCGAGTGCAGAATTGGCTTCGAAGGCTTCTGCATACAATTCCAACGCCAGCGGCGCACTGTAACAACCCGCACAGCCACAAGCATGTTCTTTCAGATGTTGTAAATGTGGCGCGCTGTCGGTGCCGAGGAAAAATTTCGGATTGCCGCTGATCGCTGCATTGACCAGTGCTTGTCGGTGTTGTTCACGTTTCAAAATCGGCAGACAGTAATAGTGGGGTTTGATGCCGCCGACCAGCAAGGCGTTTCGGTTATACAGCAAATGTTGCGGGGTGATGGTTGCGGCAACCTGAGGCCCTGCCTCGGTGACGAATTCAACTGCATCTTGAGTGGTTAAATGCTCGACTACGATCCGCAAGGCCGGAAATTGTTTCACAATATCCGCCAAATGCGTTTCGAGAAAGACTCGTTCCCGATCGAAAATATCGATTTCCGGATCGACGACTTCGCCATGCACCAGGAAGGGCAGATCATACTTTTGCAGTGCTTCGAGGATAGGATAAATTTGCTTCGGATCAGCAACGCCCGCATCGGAATTGGTCGTCGCACCGGCAGGATAGAGTTTGAAGGCATGGATGTGTTCTGATTCGCTGGCGGCCTTTACTTCAGCAAGCGAGGTACTGCCGGTGAGGTACAAAGTCATCAACGGCTCAAATGCGCTTCCAGGTGGCAAGGCCGCGAGAATTTCATTCCGGTAGCTGAGCGCTTGCTCGACGGTAGTAATCGGAGGTCGTAAATTGGGCATTACAATCGCCCGTGCGAATTGTCTGGCAGTATGTGGCAGGACTGTTTTTAACATACCACCGTTTCTAAGGTGTAAATGCCAATCGTCTGGTCGGGTGATAATTAATTTTTCCATAAGGGCGGTGGTTTTCAATTAGAATAGGCGGTTATTTTATAGTGTGTGTCTTGAAAATATCAATGAAAGGCCATATCTAAAACTTTATTTACGGTTTACGTTTTGGAGATCCTAATGCCTATTTACGAATATCAATGTCGCGATTGCGGACATATTCATGAAGCTTTACAGAAAATGAGTGATGAGCCTTTGTTGATTTGTCCGTCATGCAGCAAGCCTGAATTGATGAAAAAAATTTCTGCAGTTGGATTTCGCTTGAAAGGTGGTGGCTGGTATGAGACCGATTTTAAAGACGGCGCGAAGAAAAATGTTGCCGGAGATCAACCCAGTTGTCCGACGCCGGCGGCCTGCAATGGCGGGGGTTGTGCAGGCAGTTCCTGATTTTATTTAAACAAATTTTAGCGATGCTCAGGGTGAGTCAACTCAAAACGATGCTTACCCATTATTACCATTAATGACAATAACTTTTATTTAAAGGGAAACAGTATGCGTACCCACAAGTGCGGGGAATTAAGTACACAACAGTTAGGCGAAACGGTCACGATTTGTGGCTGGGTGCATAGACGGCGAGATCATGGCGGCGTTATTTTCATCGATTTACGCGATCGCGCAGGCCTAGTTCAAGCGGTAGTCGATCCCGATGTGCCTGAAACTTTCGCGATTGCCGAAAGTGTTCGCAGCGAATATGTTCTTAAAATCACCGGCATCGTACGTAATCGTCCGGAAGGGACAACCAATCCGAATATGCATTCAGGCCAGATCGAAATTCTGACCAAAGATATCGAAGTGTTGAATGAATCTGAAACTCCGCCGTTCCCGGTTGAAAGTGATATTGAAGTAAACGAAGAATTGCGTTTGCGTTATCGTTACATTGATCTGCGTCGGACCGTAATGCAGGAAAAAATGCGCGTGCGCCGTGACGTGACCCGAGTGCTCAGAAATTTTCTCGATGCGAACGAATTTTTCGAAATCGAAACGCCTTATTTGACTAAAGCGACCCCAGAAGGTGCGCGCGATTACATCGTGCCAAGCCGTACTCACGAAAACGCGTTTTTTGCCTTGCCGCAATCACCGCAATTGTACAAACAGATTTTGATGGTCGCAGGTATGGACCGTTATTATCAGGTAGTGCGCTGTTTCCGCGACGAAGATTTGCGCGCCGATCGTCAGCCCGAATTTACCCAGCTTGATATCGAAACCTCGTTCATGACTGAAGATGAGATCATGATCATCATGGAAGAGATGATTCGCCAATTATTCTCTGACGTTATTGATGTCAAACTCGATGCGAAATTCCCGCGCATGACCTATCAAGAGGCCGTTTCGCGCTACGGTATCGACCGCCCGGATTTACGTATTCCATTGGAACTCGTCGATATCGCCGACGACATGAAAGCGGTCGATTTTAAAGTATTCTCCGCACCGGCGAACGATCCCAAAGGCCGGGTCGTGGCCATGCGCGTCCCAAATGGCGGTGAGGCACTTAGCCGTAAAGATATCGAAGACCTGACCAAATATGTCAGCATTTATGGCGCGAAAGGCTTGGCTTATATCAAAGTCAACGATCTGGCGGCAGGGCTTGAAGGCTTGCAATCACCAATCGTCAAATTCGCACCTGCCGAGGTTTGGGCCAGTGTCCTTGCTAAAACCGGCGCGCAGACCGGCGACTTGATTTTCTTCGGTGCTGATAAATCCAGCATTGTTAACGAAGCGATGGGTGCATTGCGTGTCAAACTCGGTCACGATCTGAACATGCTCGAAGGCGAGTGGAAACCGGTCTGGGTCGTTGATTTTCCCATGTTCGATTGGGACGAAAAGGCCAAACGCTACTCGGCGATTCATCATCCGTTTACCGCGCCGAGTTGTTCGGTTGAAGAACTGGTCGCCAATCCGGGCTCAGCACTGTCACGCGCTTATGACTTAGTCTTGAACGGCACCGAAGTCGGCGGCGGCTCGATCCGTATCAACCGTCCGGCCATGCAGCAAACTGTATTTGAAATCCTCGGTATTGGTGAAGAAGAAGCCCGTGAAAAATTCGGCTTCCTGCTCGACGCTTTGAAATACGGTGCGCCTCCGCATGGTGGCTTAGCGTTCGGATTAGATCGTCTGGTCATGCTGATGACCGGCTCCTCCTCAATTCGCGATGTGATTGCGTTCCCGAAAACCCAATCGGCCGCTTGTCCGTTGGTTAATGCGCCGGCGGTGGTGACCGATGAACAATTAAAAGAGCTCGGCATTCGCTTGATCAAACCTGCCGGGAAAGAAAAAGCTAAAGCCGAATAATTCGGAGTCGGGTTTAGGATATGAACAAGGGCTGACAACTGGGTTGTTGGCCCTTTTTTATGCAGATGGAAACAGCGAACGCGAACTCTGGTTAGGTTTATCCTAAAAAGAGCAGTTGAGACCTTAAAATTCCGTTCACCCTGAGTTTATCGAGGGGTTGAATGGGATTTTAAGGTCTCACCGCCTGGGTGGACGAATAGTAAACCGTCCATGCTTCGACTGGGCTCAGCACGAACGGTTTACTATGCGTTTAACGGCTCTTTTTTGGTTTATTGGGTCGTGTTTTCGTTTGCAAGACCTGCCCTTACGTTTCACTAACTGCAATATTGCTACCTTTTCTCATAAAATCATGTCAAACAAAGTCCATATCACCTATTTAGACAGTATCCGAGGTTTAGCGGCGCTGACGGTTATCAATGAACATTATGTGATTGCTTATGGCCTACCTTGCGAAACGACATTTTGTTCGAAAATCCTCGATTATTCGCCATTCAACTTCTGGTGGGAAGGCGGGGCGGCGGTATCGATGTTTTTCGTGCTCAGCGGCTTGGTACTCTCATTGAGATACTTTCGTGTGGGTCATCAGGTTGATTTGGCGCAGTTTAATTTATTAAGCTTTACCGTGGCGCGCCTAGCTCGAATTTGGTTGCCCTATCTGATGGTCTTGTTGATTAGCGCTATAGGTTATTCGCAAATAACGCATGCCCCAATATTAAAGACTCAATTACCACCGAGCGATTGGATCACCGGGATGTGGCATGACTATCATTTGTCGTTATCGGATATGTGTCGAGAAGCTTTTCTACTGATTTTGCCGGCAACGGTTGTATTACTGCCCCAAGCGTGGACCTTGAGTATCGAATTGGTGTTATCGTTGTTGTTGCCGGTGGGCTTATTGCTCGCCGAACGCGGAATGATCTGGCTAATTTTCTTTGTAATGTTTGCGGTCGTTTTGCTGGGCGTATCTCCGTACTTAATGCATTTTTTATTCGGATTACTCATTGCCCGATATTATTCCGAGCTGAGTCATTACCTCACCGAACACCCTTGGCAACGCCGACTAGTCTTATTGCTGGGGATTTTTTTGTATACCTCGGGCGCCATTTTGCATGACTTGAAGCTGAGTAAAGCATTCGTGTGGTTGGGTGCAGGTTTAGGCGCGAGCTGTATATTGATGTTTGTGATCGGGTCAGTTAAGACTCAGGCGATGCTATCACGCTCAATCCTGCATCAAATTGGCAAAATATCCTACAGTGCCTATTTAATTCATATGCTGATCTTATTAAGCCTCACCCCCCATATCTTGAATTGGCTGGAATTACTGACGGTCGATCGCTTTTCATTGTGGTTGGGTGGCTACGTTTTCACGTTATTGATCGTGCAGGGTTTATCCTGGTGTTGTTATTATTGTCTGGAAATACCCAGTATTTCCTTAGGGCGTCGCGTAGCCGATGCAATTCGAGCTGTGAATTTCTGATGAAGTAAGGGTTTTACGGTTAGTGCTATCATTTTCTGGTAAAGTAATCTTTATAATTGTGTTTTCAATATATAGACTTTCATAAATTAAATTTCCGAAAATACGAAAATTCCCTCTTTTGTCGGTATGCTTGACGCCATAAGAAAATACCGCCAAAGGAATGCTTGAATGATAGCGCTCACCTTCTCCAAACTGATTTTAGAAAAACTGAAAGAA
>CANNKG010000172.1 GCA_947505105.1 Methylococcaceae bacterium
AGGATGTCGAGGAGGTGATGAAAAAACTTAACCATCGACCACGGAAAAGCCTTAACTATAAAACACCTCATTCAGTCTTTTTTGCAGAATCTTTGCCGAAGGCCGCATGACAACTAGGATTGCACTTCGGAGTTGAATCCGCCAATCATTATTAAAGATTGATTGGATATAACTATCCAGCTTTTAATTGTGCGCGGTGTAATTCGACTATAGTTTCTGGAACATGAATCCAGCATTAACGAAGGGTTTAGTCATAACAAAAAAGCTAAGGATCAACTTCTTTAAATTGTTGCCAGAAAGCATATTGATCAGAAATACCCAGTATTTGTTGGGCGGTTTGCATACCAGAGAAACTTACTCCGTAAATACCTCCACCTGGGGCTGACCAATGGCCCGCAAAAAATAAACCGTCTATGGGGCTTTGATTTGCTAGGCGATTGGCGCCGGATTGCTCGGGCGTCATCGCCCAACCATAAGCCGCACCTTTGAAGTTGGCCGTATAGCGTTCCAGAGTTTGCGGCGAGCCGGCTTCAATGAGGAGGGTATGCGCTTTGAGGCCGGGTAATTTCTGATCGGCAAAATTAAGCATCTGGTCAGTAAATTGTGCTTTTATGGCGGACCAGTTTGCGGCGTCGTATTCGACCAAGGTGGTCAGCATGATGATATGTTTGCCGCTGGGAGCAAGGGATTGATCAACCAACGTTGGAATCGTAATGCTTAACCAGCTCAATTGTCCCTGACACGAGTCCCGAAAATTCGCCTCATGATCAATATTTTGATAATAAAATGCCTCGTGATGGGCCATGTCTTGGTTCAATGCCAGATCAGTTGCAATATAAACGACAAAGATTGAGAGCGAGACTTGCATGTGTTGGAGACGGGCCAGATAGCGTTTCGGAAAAAATTCCGCGCCGATCATGTTATGAATGACTTGGCGCACGTCGGCATTGGCAACAATCGTCGAGGCGCTGATGCTCTGGCCATTCGATAATTCCACGCCCTTTATCCGATTCTCCGAAACGTTAATTTTATTGACCGTGCAGTGATAACGAATGCTCCCGCCGTAGTTGAGTAGTCCACTGACTAGCGCATCGGCAAGTTTTTGAAAGCCCCCGATACAATAATAGGCACCATCTTCCAGATAACTTATCAGCATCACCGCCCAGTATATGAAAGATACTTGTGATGGCGGCAGACCCAGATAGGGCCAGTGGGTTGCGAATAGCGCCTGTAAGTTCGGCTCAGGAATAAGCTGCTCCCATATTTCAGCCAAGGTGGCCTGTCGATACTGGAGTAAGGTGGCTAGCTGCTGTTGGATTAGCGGTGAATTTTTTGTCGTCATCACACTATCGGCATTGGCTGCTTCAAGCGCAATTTGATGGCACAGCGTTAGCAACTCATCTAAACCGTGTTTATGTTCCGGAAAATGGGCAGATAAGGTCGCCGAAAAAGCGTCGATTGATAATGGCAAATCTACTTTTAAATTTGGATACTCAACATGTGCAAACGGATTAACGGATACAAATTCAAGTTGATCGTAAACATTGATGGCTTGTAATACCCGTCGGATAACTTGACCACCCGGATAGCCAAGTAAACCGCAACCGCTGGTGATATGGACCCCGGAATCAAAATGAAAGCGTTTCCGGTTAAAGGCATGGGCGTAGCCGCCGGGGCGATCATGTTGTTCGAGCACCAAGACCGATTTGCCGGCGCGAGCAAGCAAAGCGGCTGTGGTCAGGCCCCCAATGCCGCTGCCGATGACGATAATATCAACGTGTTGCTCGGAATAATTCATCTTACCGAAGTCAGCAATATAGTTTCCGATGTCATGTCTATGGTTTCGCCACTGGAGCGGTTTCGGTCGGCACGGACTTAAAAAATTGCGGATCAATTTGACAGCCGGCGACTGAGGGTTGCTGAACTAGGCTTTGCTCGAAATCACGCGTGGAAGGTAATTGCAACGTGATCCGGCTAATTTTATCGTTGGCGATTTCAAACTCAATTGCTCCGCCACCGCTTCTCGGACTGCCCGGTCGAGTGGTAAATAATAAAATCCCGGTGTTGGGCAGAATCTGGCCGCGTTCAGGCGCGGGTCTCACGCAGCTCAATTTATCAAACGCCAGCGTCGTTAAGGCCTGACTGAGTTGTTCGGCATTGACTAAGGCACCTTCTTTTGCCAAAGCGGGCAACTGCAATAATGCTTCCAAGCCAAAGCTGCCAAGATGATTTTGCAATAAGACAGTTCCGGGACCATTGGTACTGCTCAGTAATGGATAAAGTTGCTGGGCCATTTCGCCGGGATTCGTATTTTTGAGAATGACCAATAACTGACGTTCCACGGCATGCAGCGGTTCAAAGACGCTTTCTTTTTGGGTTCCTGAATTCAGCAGGTTGTCCCAATCAGTTTGGGCGTTGACCGTAAGTCCTACCTTTTGCATGGCTTGAAAATCGTTCTTATTCAGGCACGCTGAAAAATTTTTGCTGCGATATTCTTTGAGTTGCCGCGTATTCAGATCTTCGGATTGAAGGCGTTGCAGCGGAATATTGTAATTATGCCAATCAGGCGCTTGATCGAGGAAATAAAACAGCAAGGCGTTCCTGTCGAATTTATTAAAACCCAGTTCTTTTAACACCTGCTTTAGTTGGCGGCAGCTATTTTCGACCTCGGCATAATTTTTCCAGTTAGGCTTGAGAGTAGCGGCTTCAAAGGATTTGGTTTGCGTTAAGAGTTGTTGCAAACTGATCGTATCGTTGCCGGATTTGATCGGGGCTTGTAATAACTCTGCCAAGGATAAATCTCGTGCATCAGGCAAGCCGGCTTTAGAGGTTTTAAGTAACAACGATGTCGTCACTATTGGATAAATGCTCAACTCTCCAAGCGCCTTAGGCTCGGGGGCAAACAGATCAAGGCCGCTTTCAATCACATCGTAGACAGCCAAATGATTGTGGTTCAAGGTAACAGCCTTATCCGAAACCTCAATCGCACTCGGTAGCGTATGGGTTTCGTCACTGTATTGGGCGGAGGTAGACGGTTTGGTGGCGGCTTGGGTGGGCGGCGTTTGCAGCAACCATTGTTCGGCGACCTTGCCCATGATTGCAACCCCGGTGCCGACACCAGTGATTGCCAATAACCCGCTCGCGGTATTCACATCATTGATAAATTTTGAGAAATCCGCTTCGCTGCTGTTGCTGGTAAAAAAGTGATAATCGACACTGGTATCCTTGCCGGAATCTAAACGCATCCAGGGGGTCAGGTTGGTTTTTTTGGTGGCCATTTTGAAATTACACTTGCCGGTGGTTGCTTCATACAGAAAGCCGCTGATTTCATGACTAAGCTTAAGCGTATCATTATGCACGGCAAAGACTAACGCAGCCGAAAGCTTGCCACTTTCGTATCCTCCCGCCAATTCTTCGCAACCGCCTTTCAAAACGCTATCGCCCTTGAACTGAAAATCTGATACTAATTGTACATAGAAATCATCGCCGTCAACGGTTTCATAGCCTGTCAAGGGGGCAAGCGGCTCAGCCTTCGCAGAAGGATAATCGACCGCGATGTGGCGTTTGCTGGCGCAGCCCGTCAAAATTAGACAGAAGGCTAAGGCCAGAGAAAGATAACAAAATCGGGATAAACACATGGAAGGCTCGAAAGGATAGAGTTCAGTAAAACGCGCCAAGACTAAAGAATAGCAATTGATTATGCGGCAAATGTCGAAAATTTGCTGGGTAATTCAATCTATTTCTGATGTTTGGATTATTCTAAACGAAGCGTTTAGAAAAGTTTAGGCTTAAATCACAACTACCGTAAAACGATAGCAATTTTCAATTTGAAGCCAAATTAACCCTTCCCGACGCCAGACTGTCCAAACTGAGCATTGCTGGTAAAACGATTAGGCATCAACGAATGAACTGTGCTCATGTAAAATGCAACTTACTCCACATTAAATCCCTGATGAACTATGAGCGAAGATTTCTTTCTGTTTGATACTGAACGTTTAAGCGCACTGGCCCCTGATGACGTTATCAAAAAAGGCCTCGCCTATTTTATTGAGAATCGGGTTTTTGCCCTCGATGTCCAGGGGCAGACGATTTTCGCTCAGGTGGAAGGCTCGGTTCCTGATCATCCTTATTGGGTGGAACTGTCCAAAAGTGAAGATGATCAACTGCTGAGCTCTTGCGATTGCTTAAGTGAGCAACCTGTTTGTAAGCATGCTGTTGCGGCCTTGTATAGCTATGCTGAACAACAGACTGAAGTGGATGCGAGTCAACATCTTGGCAGTGCGATGGAAGAAGCGATTCAAGAGCGTATCAAAAAGGGCCGTAACGAAGTCAAAGTAAAATTACTGCACGGCAATCTAGGCTTCGGGATTTGGCAGGCGACCTCAATCGTGCCGTCGGGTCTTGGTTCGCGCAGTTATCAAGTGCATATTCGCGCGCTCGACAAACGCATGAATTATTGTACCTGTCCGGATCTGGCAAGCAATCGTCTCGGTACCTGCAAGCATATTGAGGCGGTGCTTCATTTCGCGCGTAAACGCCCGGATTACAAAAAACTTAAAGAACAAGGCGCGCCATTATCTTTTGTGTATCTGGCGTGGGATTCGGCAACCGATCCGCAATTGCGTATCCATCGGGCGTCGGAACTTGCTTTGGAGCTTGCGGTGATGCTCGCTGAGTTTTTTAACGATGACGGCGTGTTTAAAGCGCGTATTCCGGATGATTTTTTCCAGTTCACTCAGCGCATTGCCGGGCGAGAAGATATTCAGATTGGTGAAGATGCGCAAAACTTTGTCAGACAATGCGCCGAAGATGCTACGCATCAATTGCGCGCCGAACAGATTACCCAGCAGATCATGCAATCACATGGGGTATTGCCGGGCTTAAAGGTCAAATTGTTTCCGTATCAAGTCGAAGGAGTTGCGTTTCTGGCCTCGCGTGGCCGAGCATTGCTGGCAGATGACATGGGCTTGGGAAAAACCTTGCAGTCGATAGTTGCCAGCACTTGGCTGGCCGATCATGTCGGCGTCCAAAAAATCTTGGTGGTGTGTCCTGCCTCGCTCAAACAGCAATGGGCGCGTGAAATCGCCAAATTTACGGGCCGGACGGTGCAGATCGTTCAGGGCAATGTTGAAAGCCGCATGGTGCATTACCGCGCCGATGCGCTGTTTTTTATCATCAATTATGAACTAATTCTGCGCGATCTGACCCTGATCAATGAGTCACTCAGGCCCGACTTGGTGATCCTGGACGAAGCACAGCGCATCAAAAACTGGCGCACCAAAATCGCTTCAGCGGTCAAAATGATGCCATCGCGTTATGTCTTTGTGCTCTCCGGCACGCCGCTTGAAAATCGTTTGGAAGATTTGTATAGCCTGTTGCAAGTCGTCGATGCGCGGGTACTCGGTCCTTTATGGCGTTGTTTATTGGATTTTCATGTCACCGACGAACGCGGCAAGATCATTGGTTATCGAAATCTCTCTGAATTACGGCGGCGGATTCAGTCGGTCTTGCTCAGACGCAATCGCAGCCTAGTCAAAGATCAACTCCCCGATCGAACTGAAGTGACGCTCGATATTCCGATGACGCTCCAGCAGAAGCAGTTGCATGATTCGGGACTTTCCGCCGCGTCGATGCTGGCCGATATTGCAAGACGCAGGCCCCTGACGCCGAGTGAGCAGAATCGTCTGATGGCAGCTTTACAACAGGCACGGATGGCGTGTAATGCGGTCGGTTTAATTGATAAGGAAACCTTTGGCTCGCCAAAGCTCGATGAAATGGCGCGCCTGCTCGATGAATTATGTTTGATGAGTAACCGCAAGGTCGTGATCTTCTCGCAATGGGCGCTGATGACCGAAATGGTCGTGACCATCATCCATGGAATGGGGCTCGGCTGTGTGTCTTTGCATGGCGGGGTGCCGAGTCATAAGCGTGGTGAGTTGATGGAGAAATTCGAAACCGATGACAGTATTCAGGTCTTTGTCTCGACCGATGCGGGTGGGGTCGGTTTGAATCTGCAATCGGCCTCGGTGTTAATCAATCTGGATATGCCCTGGAATCCAGCGGTTTTGGAACAACGGATTGCGCGAATTCATCGACTCGGGCAAAAGGAAAAAGTGCAGATTTTTATCTTGTTGGCTGAAGATTCTTATGAGCAACGTGTCGCCAGTCTGGTCAAAGGCAAGCGCGAGTTATTTGATAATGTCATCAATCCGGAAGCCGAAGAAGATGTGGTCGGCGTTTCCAAAAAAATGTTGCAAAGCCTGATTGAAGATTTATCCGGTGATGCCGGGCAGAAGATTATTGACGAGTCAGCGCCAACAGCAGCAATTGAACAGGCCAGCGTTGATGAACAACCACCCAGCCTAAACGAAAGCGTATCGCCTAAACAATTTCGAGAGGAAGCTGAAGACAACAGCTTGCTTAAACAACTTTTGGTTCAGATTCAGACAAATTTCAGTACCCGCATTCAACGCATCATCGGCGCCAATGGCGGTTTTTTGGTCGTGTTGGACGCTTGTAATCTTGATGATGAGCAAATAGCCGACAGCTTATCTTCGGAAGCTTTACCGGTCGTCGTGATTGCGGCTCAGGCTTTGCGTAGTTTGCAGCGTTTAGGCGTGGCTGCATCTTTGACCGATGCTCAGGTTTTCTACGAGCCAACGCCGACGTTAGCTGATTCTGAAAATCCGCTACGCAAAGTTGCCGTCGACAAATTACACGCAGCGGAAATTTTATTGCAGCAGAATTGTACCGTCGGCGTGATGGATTTGCTGGCTGCCAGTATGCTGGCAATGGCCGCCGCGTTGGCCAAGCAATCAGTGGTTCCAGCATCAGAGCACATCAGTGTTTGGCTGTATGGGGAATTATTACCAAAAGCAGTGTTAACTGCCGAGCAGGTGGCGGCGATTGTGCGCGTTATGGCCTTGAGTCAGAGCCCATCCTTACCGGATGCCTTGCTTGAGCAAAGCCTAGTCGATGCACGTAACTTGTGCGTCCTGGCTTAAACAAAATGTGGGCAAACAGCAATTCTCAATTTGGATGGTCTGGCGTCGGAAGGGTTAATCGAAGAACGCCGTAAACCCCTCCATGGGGGCTTGACGGCAGCATCCATGCTGCCGACATCTTCGCTAACCCTAAAAATCGCAGTTGATCAATCTAAAATCCCGTTCGTGCTGAGTTTGTCGAAGCATGAGCGGGATTTTAGATGTTCACCCAATGGGTGAAAGCATAGAAAACCGTCCATGCTTCGACTAGGCTCAGCACGAACGGTTTTCTATGCTTTAAACTGCGGTTTTTAGGTTAACCCTTCCCGACACCTTAATTTGGCTTCAAATTGAGAATTGCTGGTGAGCAACGCCTTTTTGCCCACCCTTGCACTACGTTTAGAAAGTTTCTTTACTATCAAAATCGAAAAATCCTTGAAAACAATCGGTATTCTCCCCATCTCCTAGCTAACTTAACAAATTCCTTCAATGGGGTACCCGCTTATGCGTATGGATAAATTAACCAGTAAATTTCAACTAGCTCTCACTGATGCGCAAAGCATGGCATTGGGTGCCGATCATCAATTTATCGAGCCGGTGCATGTCATGCTGGCCTTGATCGGGCAGCAAGGCAGCAGTGTCGAGCCGATTCTTAAACAAAGCGGTGCCAATCTGAGTATCTTGAAGTCCGAACTGCAAAATGCGTTCAAGCGAATAGCGACGGTTTCAGGTACCGGCGGCGATGTGCAAATTTCCAGCGATCTGGCAAAAATGCTCAATCTGACCGACAAGTATGCCCAGCAGCGTAATGATGATTACATTTCCAGTGAATTGTTTTTATTAGCGGCCTGTCAGGCAAAAAATAGCTTGAGCGATATTTTTAACAAGGCTGGTGTCAACCAAAAAGCCTTGGAAAAGGCCATCGAAAATGTGCGCGGCGATCAGACCATTAGCGACCCCAATGCCGAAGACCAGCGTCAGGCACTGAAAAAATACACGATTAATCTGACTGAACGTGCAGAAAAAGGCAAGCTTGATCCGGTCATTGGCCGGGATGATGAAATTCGTCGAACCATTCAAGTCTTGCAGCGCCGTACTAAAAATAACCCGGTGCTGATCGGAGAGCCGGGCGTCGGTAAAACTGCAATTGTCGAAGGTTTGGCGCAGCGCATTGTGAACGGTGAAGTACCGGAAGGCATCAAAGATAAACAAGTATTATCACTCGATATGGCGGCCTTGATTGCGGGCGCCAAGTTTCGGGGTGAGTTTGAAGAGCGGCTCAAAGCCGTTTTGAATGATCTTGCCAAACAGGAAGGTCGGGTGATTTTGTTTATCGACGAATTACATACCATGGTCGGCGCAGGCAAGGCCGAAGGCGCAATGGATGCGGGCAATATGCTAAAACCGGCGTTAGCGCGCGGCGAGCTGCATTGCGTGGGCGCGACGACCTTGGATGAGTATCGCAAATACATCGAAAAAGACGCGGCGCTAGAACGACGCTTTCAAAAAGTGCAAGTCGATGAACCGTCGGTGGAAGATACCATTGCTATTTTGCGCGGCCTCAAAGAAAAATACGAAGTGCATCATGGCGTAGATATCACCGACCCGGCGATTGTAGCGGCGGCCAGTTTGTCGTATCGCTACATTGCTGACCGGCAATTACCCGACAAGGCGATTGATTTGATCGATGAAGCAGCCAGCCGAATTCGGATGGAAATTGACTCCAAGCCTGAGGCCATGGATAAACTGTATCGCCGCCTGATTCAGTTAAAGATTGAACGCGAGGCCTTGAAGAAAGAAACCGATGCGGCCTCGAAAAAACGTTTGGAAACGCTTGAAGCTGATATTGAAGATTTGGAACGCGAATATTCCGATCTCGATGAAATCTGGAAAGCTGAAAAAGCCTCTTTGCAAGGCACGGTCGCAATCAAGGAAAAACTCGATCAATCCCGCATTGAACTCGAAGTGGCGAGTCGCTCGAACGATCTTGCCAAAATGTCCGAATTGCAATACGGTATCATCCCCGCGCTTGAAAAACAGCTCGATTTGGCCGCGCAAGCCGAAATGCAGGAAATGACCTTGCTGCGCAATAAAGTGACTGAAGAGGAAATCGCCGAGGTCGTTTCAAAGTGGACCGGCATTCCGGTGTCTAAAATGATGGAAGGCGAGCGCGACAAACTGCTGCGTATGGAAGCTGAATTATCCAAACGGGTGATTGGCCAAGAAGAAGCGCTGAAAGCGGTCAGTAATGCGATTCGTCGCTCACGGGCTGGTTTGTCTGATCCTAATCGTCCGAACGGCTCGTTTCTCTTTTTAGGGCCGACCGGCGTGGGTAAAACTGAGTTGTGTAAAGCCTTGGCTGGCTTCATGTTTGATACCGAAGATGCGATGGTGCGCATCGACATGTCCGAATTTATGGAAAAACATTCGGTTGCGCGCTTGATCGGCGCACCTCCGGGCTATGTGGGTTATGAAGAAGGCGGTTATTTAACTGAAGCAGTCCGGCGCAAACCTTATTCGGTAATCTTGCTCGATGAAATCGAAAAAGCCCATCCCGATGTGTTCAATGTGCTGTTGCAAGTGTTGGACGACGGTCGTTTGACCGATGGACAGGGGCGAACCGTCGATTTCAGAAATACTGTGATCGTAATGACCTCGAACCTCGCCTCCGATCGTATTCAAGAGTTAGCCGGTGAAGCAAACTACGAGGTGATGAAGGCGGAAGTTATGCAAATCGTTGGTTTGCATTTCAGACCCGAATTCATTAACCGCATCGACGAGGCCGTAGTATTTCATCCGCTTGGACGCGAGCAAATCCGCGCGATTTCGAAAGTGCAGATCGAAAACTTGCGCAAACGCTTGCAAGATCGAGATATGGATCTGGACATCAGCGAAGCGGCGCTCGATAAAATCGGCGAAGCAGGGTTCGATCCGGTTTACGGCGCACGGCCTTTGAAACGGGCGATTCAGCAACAACTCGAAAATCCGCTGGCGCAAGCAATTTTGTCTGGGGAATTCGGTGCTGGCGAGGTGATTAAGGTGGAGTTGATCAAGGATCAGTTGCGCTTTGCTACAGGCGTCAATAAATAATCTGTTCAGTCCTCTCTCAACACGTTCTGGATAGCGGCAAGCCCTGCCGGTATCCAGAACACATGTCTCGTCCCGCGAGTCTTTCTGATTTACAGTAGCTTCACCAAGGTTGCAATCACAGCAGTTTGAGCAATTAATGCCCCGGTCATCCATTTAATCAGCTCGACTTTTAATTCAGATAATCCGATTTTGAAGTCTCACCGACTGGACTCAGCACGAACGGTTTTCTATGCGTTGAACGGCGCTATTTACCGTGAAAGATACACTGTGCGGGAGGCGAGCAAACTCCTGACCTTGAAAGGCCATTAAAAAATCGGCTTAAACAATTTAAGCCGTTATGTAACCGTACTGTTTAAGTTTCTTTATCCAACGTGGAGCATTTCGTTGAACAGATAG
>CANNKG010000173.1 GCA_947505105.1 Methylococcaceae bacterium
GGCGGGCATTTGAATAATATCTGCGCCGATTTGTTCGGTCACGACTTCACATTTTCCTTCGCCTCCGTTCTATGAATAATCAATTATTATTCTAAGTGACCGTATCTGTGCATAAAAATGTTGCCAAAAATGAATCAGTTGATATAATTCGCGGACTGAAATTACAGAATTTCAGGCGCGTAGCTCAGTTGGTTAGAGCACCACCTTGACATGGTGGGGGTCGGTGGTTCGAGTCCACTCGTGCCTACCAAATTCCAAAGCACCGCTCAGCGGTGTTTTTTTTTGTTGTAATTTTTATAAATTAACTCTCAAGATGCCAGTAATCACCCTTCCAGATGGATCGCAGCGGATATTTGAAGAAGCTGTAACAATAATGGATGTCGCTAAGTCGATAGGGACGGGTTTGGCTAAAGCGACGCTTGCCGGTCGAGTAGATGGTCAATTGCGTGACAGCAGCACTGTGCTTAATGATGATGTTGCCTTGCAAATCGTCACTGTAAAAGATGCAGATGGCGTAGATATTATCCGTCATTCAAGTGCGCACTTGCTGGCACAAGCAGTTAAGCAACTTTTTCCTTCTGCCCAAGTCACAATAGGACCCGTCATCGAAAATGGCTTCTTCTATGATTTTTCATATGAGCGTCCATTTACTCCTGACGATCTTGAAGCTATTGAACAAAAAATGCAGGAATTGGTGAAACAAGATTTACCTATCGCACGATCAGTATTGGTGCGCGATGAAGCGGTAAATTTTTTCAAACAATTGGGTGAAAACTACAAAGCCGAAATCATTGCATCGATCCCTTCAAATGAAGATTTATCGCTTTATACTCAGGGTGAATTTACTGATTTATGTCGAGGTCCGCATGTTCCAAACACTGGAAAGCTAGGGGCATTCAAATTAACCAAAATTGCCGGTGCCTATTGGCGCGGTGATTCAAACAATGAGATGCTGCAACGCATTTATGGAACCGCGTGGGGCGATACTAAAGAATTAAAAGAATATTTACATCGCCTTGAAGAAGCCGAAAAGCGTGACCACCGGAAATTAGGCAAAACGCTGGACTTATTCCATACCCAAGAAGAAGCTCCTGGCATGGTTTTCTGGCATGAAAAAGGCTGGACAATTTATCAACAGATTGAGCAATACATTCGAGCAAAGCTTCGCGTGAACGGCTATGCCGAAGTCAAAACACCTCAATTAGTCGATCGTTCCTTGTGGGAAAAATCTGGGCATTGGGATAAATTCGGTAACATGATTTTCACGACGCATTCGGAAAATCGTGATTATGCCATCAAACCCATGAATTGCCCGTGCCACATCCAGATTTTTAATCAAAAGTTAAAAAGTTACCGTGATTTACCGATACGCTTGGCGGAATTCGGCTCATGTCACCGTAATGAACCGTCTGGCACTTTGCATGGTTTAATGCGAGTCAGAAATTTTGTGCAAGACGATGCGCATATTTTCTGCACCGAAGAGCAAATACAGAGTGAAGTTTCAACCTTTATCGATTTGTTATTTGAGGTTTATAAAGATTTTGGCTTTGAAGATGTCATTATCAAATTGTCGACTCGTCCTGAAAATCGAGTTGGCGATGATTCGGTATGGGATAAGGCCGAGCAAGCTCTAGAACTGGCGCTAAACAACAAAAAACTAGCTTGGGATCTGCAGCCTGGTGAGGGTGCGTTCTACGGGCCTAAAATTGAGTTTTCTTTAAAAGATTGCATTGGTCGAGTCTGGCAGTGCGGCACCATCCAAGTAGATTTTTCAATGCCGGGTCGTTTAGGTGCTCACTATATTGATGAAGATAGCTCAAGGCAAGTGCCGGTCATGCTTCATCGTGCAATTTTAGGCTCTCTGGAGCGCTTTACTGGCATCTTGATTGAGCAACACGCTGGCACCTTTCCGGTTTGGCTTGCACCTGTCCAGGCAATGGTTCTTAACATTGCAAGTCGTCACGACGATTATGCGTTGGAAGTCATGCATGAACTTGAAAAAAATGGCGTTAGAATTAAAATTGACTTGAGAAATGAGAAGATCGGTTTTAAAATCCGCGAACACTCTATGCAACGTATCCCTTATCTCCTGATTATTGGTGATAAAGAACTAGAAAATAAAACCATTACGTTGCGTACTCAAAAAGGTGAAGATTTAGGTAGTCTGACTGTTCATGAATTTATGCAACGCTTGCAACATGACATTGCAGACAAACGATAATAGTTATTTGGAGGATTAGGACATCGCAGCTAAAAAAGATGAAGCACGCCTGAATGATGCAATCACAGCAAGGCGAGTAAGAGTTATCGGTGCAGATGGCGAAGCCGTAGGTATTGTGAGCCTGGATGAGGCTAAACAACTTGCATATGATGCAGATCTGGATCTGGTTGAGATATCACCCAATGCAGAACCCCCAGTCTGTAAAGTGATGGACTATGGCAAATATATTTTTGAAATAAACAAAAAACAGCAAATTGCCAAAAAAAATCAGAAGCAAATTCAGGTCAAGGAAATCAAATTCAGACCGGGTACTGATGAAGGGGATTATCAGGTTAAATTAAGAAGCTTGATTAAGTTTCTTAATGAAGGCGACAAAACCAAAATAACCTTGCGTTATCGCGGTCGAGAAATGGCCCATAAAGAAATTGGCATGGACTTATTAAAGCGGATTGAGGTCGATCTGGAAGAATTGGCAGTTGTAGAGCAGTTTCCCAAGTTGGAAGGCCGCCAGATGGTCATGGTCATGGGTCCTAAAAAGAAAAAATAATAACCGCCCAGATCTCTAGTCAACTACTAAAATTGACATTTCTTTCAGCACGTTTTTGATGTCATTTATGGCGTCAATTGTTGTTCAGGATCGAACAACATACCACCATGAGCAATCATGGTGTTAACAATTCTTCAGGGCCACGCATTTTGCCTTGCTGAGTTTTTTATTTCACGGAAGTTTTTATTTATTAATTGTGGAGCAAACAAATGCCTAAAATTAAAACCAATCGTGGTGCAGCCAAACGTTTTAAACGTACTGGCAACGGCGGTTTTAAATGTAATCACTCTCATCGTCGTCATATTTTGACCAAAAAGAGTACTAAAAGAAAAAGACAATTGCGTCAAGGTGATTCTGTTCATCCTTCAGATGTGCGTATGGTTGCGCGCATGTTGCCATATAGTTAATCTAAAGGAGCAGAATAATGCCAAGAGTAAAACGTGGTGTCACAGCCAGAGCAAGACACAAGAAAATTTTAAAATTAGCTAAAGGTTACTATGGTGCGCGCAGTCGGGTTTTCCGAGTTGCCAAACAAGCGGTAATTAAAGCGGGTCAATATGCGTATCGCGATCGTAAGCAGAAAAAACGCCAATTCCGTGCTTTATGGATTGTGCGTATCAATGCTGCCGCACGTTTGTGTGGTATGTCTTACAGTCGGTTAATCAACGGTTTAACGAATGCGAACGTTCGTATTGACCGGAAAGTGCTGGCAGATTTAGCAGTACGTGATATGCAAGCTTTTGCCGAAATCGCAAAAATTGCGCAGGCAAATCGCAGTAAATCATAAAGTTTAGAAAACTTGCTCACATCTCTCCTTTGTTTTGTTAACTTAGGAGAGATCGAGTCCGAGATTAGTCATTAATCTCAAAAATTTTTCATACCTGTTTTTTCCCACCCAACCCTACTTTAAGTGAGCTGAGCAGTGTCGGCTAGCGTACAAAATATTCTTGAGCAGGCTTTACAGCAGCTTGCTAATGTACAAGATCTAACTCAATTAGATCATATCCGCGTCCAGTATTTTGGAAAAAAAGGTGAATTTACCTTGTTATCCAAAGCGCTTGGGCAAATGGACCCAGAGCAACGCCGTCAAGAAGGTCAGGTCATTAATGACGCTCGAGTTGCGCTTCAAGACAAGCTTGAAGAGTGCAAACTCAGGTTGGAAAATGCCGCCTTAAATGAGCGTCTAGTTCGCGAAAAAATTGATATCACCTTGCCAGGGCGAGGTCAGCGAAGCGCGGGATTGCATCCTGTGACCACCACATTGCGCCGAATTGAGCAGATATTTTCAAGCGTCGGGTTCAATGTTGTCGAAGGACCTGAGATTGAAGATGATTATCATAACTTCGAAGCCTTGAATATTCCGGCTCATCATCCCGCACGAGCGATGCATGATACGTTTTATTTTGATGCCCACACCGTTTTGAGAACCCATACCTCACCAGTCCAGATCAGGGTGATGGAATCTGAGGCTCCGCCATTGAGAGTGATAGCGCCGGGTCGAGTTTATCGCTGCGATTCAGATATTACTCATACTCCTATGTTTCATCAGGTAGAAGGGTTTCTGGTTGATACCGATGTCAGCTTTGCTGATCTTAAAGGCGTTGTTTACGAATT
Organism: Methylococcaceae bacterium; assembly: GCA_947505105.1. GTDB lineage: Bacteria > Pseudomonadota > Gammaproteobacteria > Methylococcales > Methylomonadaceae > SXIZ01. The sequence goes on from CANNKG010000173.1 coordinate 4,383, forward strand.
TTTACGCGCATTCTTTGAAAAAGATATTCAAGTTAGATTTAGGCCTTCTTACTTTCCATTTACTGAACCTTCTGCCGAGGTTGATATCGAGTGCGTTATGTGCCAAGGCCAGGGATGCCGAGTCTGTGGGCATAGTGGTTGGCTTGAAGTCATGGGCTGCGGCATGATTCATCCCGAGGTTTTTAAATCAGTGGGAATCAGCAGTGATGCCTACACTGGTTTTGCGTTCGGAATGGGTGTAGAGCGTCTGGCAATGCTCCGTTACGGCATCAATGATTTACGATTATTTTTCGAAAATGATCTTAAATTTTTAAGTCAGTTTAAATAACCAAGAATTTAAGTATGCAAATTAGTGAAGCCTGGTTAAGAGCCTATGTCAATCCTGCGATAAGCACCGAAGAATTGGTCGAGCAATTGACGATGGCAGGATTAGAAGTCGATTCAATACAGCCTGCAGCTGCTGACTTTAGCGGTGTTGTCGTGGGTGAGGTGCTGGCAATGGAACAACATCCGGATGCCGACCGTTTACGTGTCTGCAAAGTTGCTGTGGGTGCCGCCGCCGAGCCGTTACAAATCGTCTGTGGTGCTACCAATGTTCGCGTAGGCTTAAAAATTCCCGCTGCCTTAGTCGGTGCAGTCTTACCGGGTGATTTCAAAATCAAGCAATCCAAGCTGCGAGGTGTTGAATCATTAGGCATGCTCTGTTCAGAGAAAGAGCTTGGACTGGCAGTAACTTCCGAAGGTTTGATGGAGCTATCTCAGGACGCGCCCGTTGGAACTGACATTCGTGATTACCTTAGTTTAAATGATCAATTACTGGAAATCGATTTAACGCCTAACCGAGCTGATTGCTTAAGTGTTGAGGGTGTGGCTCGAGAAGTGGCGGTGTTGAATCAGCTGGAATTTACACCTACGGAAATTAAAGCGCCTCGCGAAGACCATCAAGCCACGCTAAACATCACTGTCTCAGCGCCTGAAGCCTGTCCTCGCTATCTGGGACGCTTAATTCAAGGCGTCAATCCGCAAGCTGAAACACCATTATGGATGCAGGAACGTCTGCGTCGATCAGGCATTCGGAGCCTAGGGCCGGTAGTCGATGTAACGAACTACGTTCTTCTGGAATTAGGTCAACCATTGCATGCCTTTGACGCGAATAAACTATCCGGTGGAATTCATGTTCGCTGGGCTACCTCGGGCGAAACCGTCGAACTATTAAATAGTCAGACATTGGAATTAGACTCGGAAACCTTAGCTATTGCTGATGAAAATCGAGTGCTGGCACTGGCAGGCGTAATGGGGGGGAATTTCTCGGCAGTGAATTCGGAAACTACCGACATATTCTTGGAATGTGCATTCTTTAGCCCTCAAAGCATTGCTGGAAAAGCACGGAAATTTGGTTTACATACCGACTCATCGCATCGATTCGAACGTGGTGTTGATCCTTTTCTACAACAACGTGCGATTGAACGTGCTTCCCAACTAATTGTTGAAATCACTGGTGGACAGGCGGGTCCCATTTCTGAAGTGGTCGCAGAAAGCGCATTGCCATCGCGCAATCCAGTGCTTCTGAGACAGCATCGAATTGAAAAAATATTGGGCATCTCCCCATCCTCTGCACAAGTTGAAGGTATTTTTACTCGTTTAGGAATGGCAGTACATCCCGATTCCGACGGTTGGCAAATCACCCCGCCGGGTTTCCGTTTTGACATTGCAATTGAGGCGGATTTAATTGAAGAGTTAGCTCGGGTCATTGGCTATAATCAACTCCCAATGCGCAGTCCGTTGATGCGTTCCTCATTAGGTAAAGCTCCTGAAGGACAATTAACATTGGCGAGAGTTCAAGATGTGCTCGTTGATAGAGGATATCAGGAAGCGATCACTTATAGCTTTGTCGATGCCGATATTCAGAAGTTGATTGACCCAGACCATGAATTTGTGAGTCTGCAAAATCCGATATCTTCGGAATTATCGGTGATGCGCACTACGTTATGGTGTGGATTGTTGCGTGCTGCGTTGTATAATACTAATCGCCAGCAAAATCGAGTAAGATTATTCGAAACCGGTTTGAGATTTATATATCAAAATGGAAAATTACTACAAGAAAAAATGCTTGCTGGCCTTGCTATAGGTAGTGTTAGCCCCGAACAATGGGGTGAAACAACTCGAAAAGTTGATTTTTTCGATATTAAAGCTGATTTAACTGCAATATTTGAATTAACTAATGTTAAAATAAACTATAATATTAGTGAACTTATTACTCTGCATCCGGGTCAATCAGCAGAGCTATTCACAGAACAGGGTGAATCGCTGGGTTGGTTAGGCATGTTGCACCCCAATTTAGAAAAACAATTAGGTTTTGATTCAAATGTTTTCTTATTTGAATTACGTCAAGATCTATTGCTGGATAAAAAAGTGCCAGTATTTTCGCCACTTTCAAAGTTCCCTTCGGTACGACGGGATATGGCTTTAATAGTGCTGGACGAAGTATCGGTAGACAAAATCGTCTCTTGTGTCACTGATTGTCGTGAACCCACCTTGCAGGACATTGTGGTATTCGATATCTACCGTGGCCCAGGGGTACAAGAAGGACACAAAAGTGTTGGTTTGAGTTTAATACTGCAAAACGCAGAGCAAACACTAAAAGATTCTGAAATCGATGCTATATTTGAACGAGTGTTACATACATTGACCGATAAACTTGGTACAAGATTGAGAGATTAATTGACATGGCATTAACGAAAGCTGATTTTTCCGAAAGACTATTCGATGAACTTGGTCTCAACAAACGCGAAGCCAAAGACATGGTGGAGTTCTTCTTTGAAGAAGTTAAAGGATCGCTAGAGAAAGGTGAGCAAGTCAAACTTTCCGGATTTGGAAAATTTGAATTGCGTGATAAAAACAGCCGACCGGGACGTAACCCAAAAACTGGTGAAGAAATTCCAATTACAGCTCGACGTGTGGTAACCTTTAGGTCTGGTCAAAAATTAAAAGCCCGGGTAGAAGCCTATGTTGGAAGCGAGTAATAATAGTGAATTGCCGGAAATACCGGCAAAACGATACTTTGCTATTGGCGAAGTAAGTGAACTCTGTGGTGTAAAGCCTCATGTGCTGCGATATTGGGAGCAGGAGTTCACGCAGCTCGCTCCAATTAAGCGACGAGGAAATCGACGTTACTATCAGCGTCATGACGTTCTGATGATTCGTCAAATTCGTTCGTTGCTCTATGAGCAAGGCTACACTATTGGTGGCGCGCGTGCTCACTTACAAAGTGACCACGTTAAAGAAGATACGTTGCGCACTAGGCAGCTAATTAATGAAATGATCGGAGAGTTAGAAGATATTTTGGAATTATTAGAATAATAATTTAAGGATATTTGATTTCGTCTTAAGAATTGTCTCCATTGACGTTCCTTTTCGCTCATGTAATAAAAGTGGTAGTAAAGTGATCTTCAACCACGTTTAAGATTTTTAAATTATCGGGGCGTAGCGCAGCTTGGTAGCGCACCACACTGGGGGTGTGGGGGTCGCAGGTTCAAATCCTGTCGTCCCGACCAAATTTGATTTTAACGAGATACAAAAAGATACAATAAGCCCATAAGCCGCAAGGCTTGCGGGCTTTTTTATGCCTTTTGAAATGCGTTAAAGTGCAATAAGATGTATTGACATACCGCTATTGATGGCGGTATTTTTGACGGCATATTTAAAACTCGTCGAATACATACCGTCATGAGCCTATCAGATACCGCCATTCGTAACGCCAAAACCAAAGACAAGCCTTATAAGATCAGTGATGAAAAAGCTATGTACTTACTAGTTGATGTTAAGGGTAATAAATATTTTCGAATGGACTACCGTTTTAATGGAAAACGAAAAACTTTAGCACTAGGTGTATATCCAGACACCACCCTAAAAGATGCCAGAGACAAACGCGACCAAGCAAGGCAGCAGTTAGCCGAGGGCATAGACCCAAGCGACAACAAAAAAGCCGTCAAACGATCCAGAGCAGAAAGCGCGGCAAATAGCTTTGAAGTTGTGGCGCGTGAATGGTTTGAATGTAAGATGACCGATAAATCCGATAGCCATCGAACTAGAACAATAGCCAATCTTGAGCGGGATGTGTTCCCTTGGATCGGTAGCCTTGCTATTGCCGACCTTAAATCTCCCGAACTTCTAAAAGTATTAAGGCGCGTTGAAGATCGGGAAGCAATTGAAACCGCTCACAGGATATTGCAAGTATGCGGTCAGATTTTACGTTATGCCATCGCTACCGGTCGAATAGAATCAGACATTAGCCCAGCACTTAAAGGTTCGCTTAAACCGGTTGACGGCGGGCACTTCGGCGCGATAACCGAGCCGAAACAATTAGCCGCACTCTTACGCGCCATTGATGAATACAGCGGCTCTGTTATCGTTAAAACAGCCCTTCAGATTGCGCCTATGGTGTTCGTAAGGCCGGGAGAATTGCGGTCAATGCAATGGGGGCAGTTAGATTTTGACGCGCGGGAATGGCGCTATTTAGTCACTAAAACCAACGTGCAACATATTGTACCGTTATCAAATCAAGTCATTGAATTGCTCAAGAACATTCAACCCATCACCGGAAACGGCCTTCATGTATTCCCGAGCGAACGGACGCCCAACGGCTCCCGCTGCATGAGCGATGTGGCGTTATTGGCTGCGTTACGACGCATGGGCTTTACCAAAGAGGAAGTAACTGTTCACGGCTTCAGAGCCACCGCGCGAACCTTGCTGGATGAAGTATTAGGATTCAGGCCGGATTTTATCGAACATCAATTAGCCCACTCGGTACGCGATCCAAACGGACGCGCCTATAATCGAACGGCCCACCTCGCAGAGCGGCACAAAATGATGCAAAGTTGGGCAGATTACCTGGACAAATTGAAGGCCGGTGCCGAGATTATCCCGTTTGATAAATTCGGATAAAATCGCTAGAGTGCTATACTGTTCAATAAGATACAAAGAACGAGGTTAAGCCATGCTTTTAGAAATTGATAACCGGCTAGAAAAATCCATTATTGAATTAGCCAATGCCGAGCATAAAACGGTTGAACAGCTTGTGAATGATGCTTTGATTGAATTGCTTGAAGATTATCACGATGTTCAAGCTGCCGAAGCCGCTTTAAAGCGAATTGAACAGGGCGAAGATCGTGTTGTAGATTGGGCCGATGCAAAGGCGATATTGCATGAAATGGCAAGTTAAAATCGATGACAAAGCCTTAAAGGTCTTAAGTAAACTCGATAAATCAGCGAAGACCAGAATTGAAAACTTCATCGATCAATTAACAGATGTAGCCTCACCTAGAAGCATAGGCAAAGCCTTACAGGGCGATTTAAAAGGCTTGTGGCGGTATCGTGTAGGCGATTACCGTTTAATTTGTCAGATTAAGGATAGTCAGTTAATTATTTTGGTCGTGGAGATCGGCCACCGCAAAGATATTTACCAATAATTCCCCATTCCCGCGCCTCCCTCGTTTGATACAAGCCTGAAGCAATCCAAACCCCAGCGAAGACAGCGCCAAAATAAAGGCAGCAAAGAACCAGCATATCTGTTTGACTAATTCAGAATCCGTTTTAAAATCGAATACCCAAGCCTAGCCCGACGGGGCGAAAGATCGGACACCTTCAACCGATTGGCTTGACTCACATCATTGGAGGATTGCGCTTTGAAGGGGCGTTGATGCACATTAATTCATATTGGCTAGACAAAGAAGAATATTCAATGCTCGAAGTTGCTTATCTGGCTTGTGGGCAGGAACCCAAAACCTCGCAGCAAACTAAAAATGATCCAGATGCAAAAGTTATCAGCGTCGGTAAAGATATAAAATCACTTCTAGTAAATCATGGTTATTGCTCTCAAAACGAATCGATCAATAAAAGGGCGGATTCAACTCCGAAGTGCAATCCTAGTTGTCATGCGGCCTTCGGCAAAGATTCTGCAAAAAAGACTGAATGAGGTGTTTTATAGTTAAGGCTTTTCCGTGGTCGATGGTTAAGTTTTTTCATCACCTCCTCGACATCCTTA
>CANNKG010000174.1 GCA_947505105.1 Methylococcaceae bacterium
CTTTTTTTATTTATCTTATAAACCCTTCCTTATTGTAGCTGTCACCCTATTTTGTAAAATACAAAGAAACATTTCACTGCGCTCTTTAGAGAGCTATTTGTCTGAGCATTTACTTGTTATCCTTGGTTTTAAGGGAAACACTCATGTAAATAGTTACTATTTACTATCCACCAAAAGTTCATAATTTGTTATAAATATACATTTAAATCTTAGGCATAATTTCCACTATTGCTATTTATTATTTTATGTTTTAGACTATTAAAAAAGCAGAATAGCTAAAATATTTGCTAAGAGGCGATACTGAAAAGCATTTATTTTAGGATTTTTTATTGACAAAATGGACTTATTTAGTGACACAGATGTCTAATTTTTTAATATTGTCTATTTGATACTTGTGTAAATCACCAACGGTAATGATCAAAAAACTTACTTTTTGCCTGCGGATATTTTTAGTTTAAATATGCGTAATAGCATCAATTATTCAACATGTTGTAGAAACTCTTATTCTTAAATTTAGCCTCTAAAACAAAACTGTATCGGGCGCACGCAAAATGTCTCTTATTGATCCAGCAATTCAGAACTACCTGAACGATCGAAAAGTTTCTAAAACAAAAAAAGTATTAAATTCTTCAAAAAGTAATTTTGAAAAAAATGAGTTAGACCAAACCATTACTGATGAATTTATGCTCCAAAATTGGCTTCCTGATGCGGCCAAGCGTGCCCGTCAATTATCCATAGTCAGCCATTGTGGCAAATTTAGTCATCCCAGAGCCAAAACCAGCGCAGTCCTGACTCAGGGACATTCGCAACCGGATGGCTTTCTCCGCACCGGTAATAGCTCTGCTGATCTGGATGTCATTGGCAATGCTGCAGCTCTCGATGTTTATAAATTCTTAATCTTACCGCTACAAGACGGTCAGACGCTCTTAGCTCATCTTGAACAAGATACTGATTATATTAAACAACAGTTTAGTCTATCCCACAAACCTTATGCCGAACTTCGAGAAGAATTTTTAGCGATTAAACAAGCACCAATTGAACCCAAAACTTCTGAAAAAATCAAACAAGTCTATTTCCCGGTTGAGAATGGCTATCATCTGCTGTCGATCATGACCCCTTCAGGCTTGGTATTTAAACTCAAAAATAAAATCAATAACTTGCTATTTTCGGAGCAAACAAAACAGGCCCGGGAAAGTCGACGCAACCAAGAATCTCATGAAACAGGATTTGATGAGCTCTATGACTTGACCATTATTGGTTTTGGTGGCACCCAACCACAAAACATCAGTGAATTAAATAGCAAAAATTTAGGCACGGCTTATTTATTGCCTTCCATGCCGCCAAAAATAGAAGCCCATATGGTGGAACCACCTCATAGCGATTTTTTCAATAATTGTCTTCAACTCAAAAATTTTAAAGCGAGCTTTCAAACTTTCCATAAAACGCTGAAATTTAGAGCTCAAAAAACGCCCCACTCCCATGAGCTCATTAACGCGATCATCGAACAAGTGCTGGATAAAGCCTTTCAAATCCAACAATTACCAGCCGGATGGTCAGTAAACTCCAGAATTTCGCAATCTCAAAAGATCTGGCTGGATACCGCTTATTTAGAACGGCGCGAACAAACTTCGCAATGGCTGGATAATATCCTCAATGATTTTATTCAATGGTTTGCTAAAGCCTATACGAAAAGTTTGAGCAAAAACCAAGTCGGATTGTTTGAAGATGCTGAGTTCCATCATGTAAAGAAAACGCTTCGAGAGTATCAGGAGTTTTTTTGATGAAAACCATTCTATTGCTTCCAAAGCTAGTCATCCATAATGCGAATGCGCTTTCTAGCCCCTATACCATCGGTTTTCCAGCGATGACCGCCTGGCTTGGAGCTGTTCATGCCCTGCAACGCAAAATCAACCAAACAGAGTGCTCCGACGTAAATTTTGTCAGCGCCGGAGTTATTTGCCATAAGATCCATTTGCATACCTACCAGGGAAAGGGTGATTTTATCCATTCCATCATTGGTACGGGTAACCCGCTTGATAAAAACGGTAATCGCTCACCCATTATCGAAGAACCTCGCTGCGATATCACTGCCTCCCTAATTATCGAATGCCAACATTTATCCACTGATAATCCGAGGTGGTTATCTCATCTTGCCAATACGATGAATTCAGGTCTCAAAATTGCGGGAGGTGATCTTTTAGCATTCGGTAAACCCGAAATCTTGACCATCACCCATGAAAAATCATTACGCTCGTTAACCCGACGTTTGATGCCAGGTTACACCTTGATCGAACGCCGAGAACTCATGGAAGATGCGATGCGCGAAGGCCAGGATGCCATGGACGCCTTGCTGGATTACCTGAAAATTTGCTTCCGAAGTCAACAACCAGCGAACGACAAAGTCACCTGGACCGCGAAACGCAAAACAGCTGGCTGGATAGTTCCAATAGCAACAGGCTTTTACGGTATCACCCCACTGGGTAGCGCTCAAAATCAACGCGATCCAAATATTCCTCACCGTTTCGCCGAAAGTTTAGTGACGTTGGGAGAATTTATTATGCCCTATCGAGTCAAGCATCTGGATGAGATTCTTTGGCATCACCATTACGATCCACAAAACAATTACTATCTGATCCAGCAGAACACTCGTAATCATTAATTTCAAAGGAAATTTATGTCTAAGAAAAACAATATAGCAATCGCTTCAGTCCTAGCTTTCGAAAAAAAACTCGTCCCCTCCGACGGTCGATTTTACGGCACGTACTGGTCGAGAAGAAATGAACGTAACAACCCTCTAATATTACAGGAAAAGTCGGTCCGCGGTACGATCTCAAATCGCCTAAAGAAAAATGCCTTGAGCAGCGCCGTTAAACAAAATAACGACATCGAGAAACCCAATCTACAAACCATCGATTGTTGTGCGTTAAGCCGGGACCAAGACACATTGAGTCTTAGTTTTAGCCTAAAAGTTCTCAGCGGTGTCGAAAAACCTTCCGTTTGTAATAGCTCCGAATTTCGTAACAGTTATGAGATGGCAGCCAAACATTACATTAATCACTCGCATTTTAATGAACTGGCAAAACGTTATGCCACCAATATCGCCAACGCTAGTTTTTTATGGCGCAACCGAATTGGTGCGGAACGTATCGAAGTCAACGTAAAGGTGCTTAATCAAGATGAAGAGCAAGAATGGACTTTTGATGCCAAAAGTATCAGCACTAAGAACTTCAAGCACGAAAACCCTTACATTCTCGCCCTAGCCGACAAAATTGCCAGCGCCCTTTCGGGTAAAAAGGAGTTCTTATTATTGGAGATCAATGCCTATGCTCAAATTGGTTTAGGTCAGGATGTATATCCAAGCGAAGAACTTATTCTCGATAAAAGCAATAGCAAATCCAAAAAAAGCAAAATCCTCTATCATATCGACGGTATTGCTGGCATGCACTCTCAGAAAATAGGCAATGCGCTGCGGACCATTGATACCTGGTATCCCGAACACGATCAGGCCAATATTGGGCCCATTGCAATCGAACCCTATGGTACGGTGACCAATTTAGGCAAAGCCTATCGAACCCCAAAGGAAAAAGCCGATTTTTATACCTTGTTTGACGACTTTTCCCGAGGTGGGGAGCTACTCTCCGAAGAGGAAAAACATTATGTCATGGCAGTTCTGATTCGAGGAGGCGTATTTGGTGAAAGTAGCAAGGATTGAAAATGCTTTTTTATCAAGAAATTAACTTACGACCTGATAACGAAGTGGGTTTGTTTTTTTTGTGGGAAAAAATTTATCAACAAATCCATTTAGGTCTGGTCGAAACGCAAACCAACGATGGCATAGTCACGCTTGGCTTGGCCTTTCCTGGTTATCAGGCTAAATCCACGCAACTAGGTAACCAATTGCGTATTTTCGCCAAAGCATCGGAACAACTGGAAGCGTTTAATGTCGAAGTTCGGCTCAGTCGAATGTACGAATATGTCGACATCAGCGCGGTCAATCCGGTACCCGAACACATTGAAAATCATGCCTGCTTTTATCGAATTCAACCCAAAAGCAACCTTGAGCGACTTGCGCGACGCAAGGCAAAGCGCCAGCAGATTAGTACCGAAGCTGCGCTCGCTTTACTGGAAGGTTTCAATGAACAAATCTGTAACGCTCCTTATATATGGATAAAAAGCCAAAGCAGCGGAGAACGCTTTCGTTTATTTATTGGTCGTATTGACGTCTCGGAACCTAGTTATCAAGGATTTACAAGTTATGGTTTAAGCAGATTGAGCACTGTGCCAATTTTCTAGCTCAATAATAGTCACCAAAGAGTTGCCTAACAATGAAAATAACGTAAACCTTATGTAGGGTACGCTGCAGTTTTTTGTACACGTAAATACATTTTCATCACTTAGTAACTCACATGATATAACCTGCACAACTTACCAAATATGTCTGGTATATATTTGTTTTTGCGAGTTACCATTGGAAAATGGGTATCAGCTCTCTTTTCCAAATCATCCACTGCCGAACTGGCAGTTTAGAAATGAATTTTTGCATTGAATATATTACTCTGCCGAACAGGCAGTTTAGAGAAACTGTAAAAGCAGCTATGTTATTACTCTGCCGCACAGGCAGCTTAGAAAGGTGTTATCGCATTAAATCATAAAACTGATTCACTGCCGCATAGGTAGCTTAATGTCCGACTTAGCAAACTTATAAAGTTATTCAGCCCATCCATCAATAACCAATGCCACTAATAACCATCATTGAATATTCCGACCAATACTGATGTTTAGAAGCCTCCCTTAAAAAATCCTCATCAACACCGTAGTGAATCGAGTAAAATCGGTGTATCATCCTAAGAAGGGCTTTTTAGGATGATGAAATCCATCAAAGCTTTGCTGTTTAAAGTATCTAATAACTCACATTATTTCCGCTAAATTTTGAGTTCATTTTTTAACCATGCAACTATACCATCAGTGTTTTCCCCATCCCATGCGTATAAGGTCAATCAAGCATTCGTTATGCGATTTTCAGGTTAATAGCATGTTCCGGCGCGTAAACGCATGAAGCCAAAAACATTAATCCGAAGAGATTATTTTCCATTCCAACAACATTCATTACATCGCTTAATCCTATCCATAATGTTGTCACTTACCCTAAACCTAATGAATGTTATTGTTGGTAGCGCTGATAGACCTGAACGCTGCTGGTATTCGTGGCATTCATCCCGACGCCTTACTCTAATGGAACGATTTCCATTGATTATCCTGTTTTATTTCGTTTAACTTAAATCTTAAGGAATTTTCCTATGTTGGAATCTTATCGAAAACATGTCCAGGAACGCGCCGAACAGGGTATCGTTCCTAAACCACTCACTGCCGAACAAGTCGCTGCTTTAGTCGAATTGATCAAACAACCACCGGCTGGCGAAACTGATTTCATTCTCGATCTAATAACGCATCGAATCCCTGCAGGTGTTGACGAAGCCGCCTATGTAAAAGCCGGATTTCTCACTGCCATTGCTAAAGGTGAAACCCATTCCCCGATTCTTTCCCCGGCTCGCGCGACCGAACTGTTGGGAACAATGCTCGGTGGTTACAATGTAGCCCCGCTCATCGAACTGCTCGATAACCGCGAACTTGCTCCGATCGCCGCTAAAGCCTTGGCACATACTTTACTGATTTTTGAAGCCTTTCATGATGTGCAAGCCAAAGCGGATGCCGGTAATGAATTTGCCAAACAAATTTTAACCTCCTGGGCGGAAGCGGAATGGTTTACCTCTCGTCCGGAAGTTCCTACCAAAATGACTGTGACGGTTTTCAAAGTCACGGGGGAAACCAATACCGATGATTTATCCCCCGCCCCCGATGCTTGGTCCAGGCCCGACATCCCATTACACGCCAAAGCGATGCTTAAAATCCCCCGCGAAGGCATCACCAACGCCGAACAACAAATTGTTGAACTCAAAAAACAAGGCTTTCCACTCGCCTATGTCGGCGATGTGGTCGGCACCGGCTCGTCACGCAAATCGGCGACCAATTCGGTCTTGTGGTATATCGGTAACGACATCCCTTATATCCCAAATAAACGTGATGGAGGCGTGTGCATCGGCGGCAAAATCGCCCCGATTTTCTTCAATACCATGGAAGACTCTGGCGCCCTGCCGTTTGAATGCGATGTTAGCGGACTCAATATGGGCGATATCATCGACATCTATGTCTATGATGGCCTTGTTAAACGCCACGATAGCGATGAAGTGTTATGCGAATTTTCACTCAAAACCGAGATCATCCTTGATGAAGTCCGCGCCGGTGGCCGTATTCCGCTAATTATCGGGCGCGGCTTAACCGATCGAGCTCGCAAAGTCCTGGGACTTAGCGCCTCTCAGGTATTTCAACGCCCGGTCGATACCGAAGCCAGCACGCGCGGCTACACCCTCGCCCAGAAAATGGTCGGCAAGGCCTGCGGTGTTGCGGGCGTTCGTCCTGGCACCTATTGCGAACCGCACATGACCACGGTTGGCTCTCAAGATACAACGGGACCGATGACTCGCGACGAACTCAAAGACCTCGCCTGCCTTGGTTTCTCCGCTGATTTGGTTATGCAATCGTTCTGCCATACCGCCGCCTATCCGAAACCGGTCGATGTCGAAATGCAACACACCCTCCCCGATTTCATGATGACGCGTGGCGGTGTCGCGCTGCGTCCTGGCGACGGCATTATTCATTCCTGGCTAAATCGCATGCTGCTGCCCGATACTGTCGGTACCGGCGGCGATTCACATACTCGTTTCCCGATCGGCATTTCTTTCCCAGCAGGTTCAGGCTTAGTTGCCTTTGCGGCAGCCACCGGGGTCATGCCACTCGACATGCCCGAATCCGTGCTAGTGCGCTTCAAAGGAAAAATGCAACCCGGTATTACTTTACGCGATTTGGTCAATGCCATCCCCTATGCCGCCATTCAACGCGGCCTGTTGACCATTGCCAAACAAGGCAAGAAAAACGTGTTCTCAGGGCGCATCTTGGAAATCGAAGGCTTACCCGATTTAAAAATCGAACAAGCTTTTGAACTGTCCGATGCCTCGGCCGAACGTTCCGCTGGCGGTTGCACCATTCGCCTCAGCGAAGCACCAATCCGTGAATACCTGACCTCCAACATCACTTTATTGCAATGGATGATCAGCGAAGGTTATGGCGATGTACGCACCCTTAACAACCGCATCAAAGGTATGCAGGAATGGCTCGCCAAGCCGGTTTTACTTGAGCCCGATCCCGATGCCGAATATTACGAAATCATTGAAATTGATCTGGACGAAATCAAAGAACCCTTAGTCGCCTGCCCGAATGATCCCGATGACATTAAACCGCTTTCGGAAGTTGCCGGTACCAAAATCGACGAGGTGTTCCTAGGTTCGTGTATGACCAATATCGGCCACTTCCGCGCCGCTGGAAAACTCATCGAAACCCAAAAAGGCGAATTGCCGACCCGTCTGTGGGTAGCGCCACCAACGCGTATGGATCAGGCGCAACTGACCGAAGAAGGTTACTACAGCAGTTTCGGCAAAGCCGGTGCCCGAATGGAAATGCCCGGCTGCTCATTATGTATGGGCAATCAGGCCAGAGTTGCAGAAAATTCGACCGTTGTTTCCACCTCAACACGTAACTTCCCGAACCGTTTAGGTAATGGCGCTAACGTATTCTTGGCTTCAGCGGAACTTGCGGCGGTTTGCTCCCTGCTGGGTAAAATTCCCACCGTCGCAGAATACTTGCAATATGCCGAGCAAATCGACAAAAGTGCCGAAGATACCTATCGCTACCTGAACTTTAACGAAATCAAACGTTATCAGGATAAAGCCGATAAAGTAAGCGCCTAATATCATCCTGACCTCACCCCAGAATCATTGGGGTGAGGTCTTTTAACATATCCATCTATAGCTCAAAATAACTTTTGAATAACTTAAGCATCTTTACGTACACAAAAAACTTATCAATCCCTGATCCCTTTTAGGTGGTTTAGCAAACGTCGATACCATCTTAGATCAACATTCGACCAGCCTTTAAAGTAAGTTTGAAATGTGTTATGATATCTAAAGTAATGTTGATGAAAGATTACTCACGCAAACACAGTTTTTTCTTATGGGGCGTTAGCTCAGCTGGTAGAGCAGTGGACTCTTAATCCATGGGTCGCGGGTTCGATCCCCTCACGCCCCACCATAAGAATCAAAGCCTTACGACAATTCAAAGGGCTTTTATTATGTCAAACATCTTTTTTGTTGCAATTTTGTTGCACTTCTAAAAAAATCACCGCAATAAACCGCAGCAATTGCCAATAATTTAAGAAGTATAAAACTTAACCCCTACCCCATTTTTAAACCCAGGCTAATGAAATCAATTTTAATCGTCGATGATTCGGCAACTGTTAGAAAAGTAGTTTCAATGTCGTTAAACGGACAAGGTTATGCGTTAACTGAGGCATCCGATGGCCATGAAGGATTCCTAAAAGCAAAATCGAAAAATTTTGACTGTGTGATTACTGATGTCAACATGCCCAACAAAGACGGCATAACACTTATCAAGGAATTGAGAGCATTACCGGTCTATAAAAAGACTCCGATGCTGATAATCACAACCGAAACCAATCCCACCAAAATGCAGTTCGCTAAAGATGCTGGCGCTACGGGATGGATAGTGAAACCATTTACCCCTGAACAATTGATCCAAACAGTTAAAAAGGTTATAAGCTAATTTCCAGCTTTTTCATGAGCGGGACGATATGCACGAATAAAATACTCTGCCGTTACAGGGGAATGATGCCAGCATCATCACACCGATTGCCACAAATAATCCTGCTCACCCACCCACTCATCAATCCAGCACCTTTTATCATCACTATAGAAATCAACCCTACACATATCGCAAGTTTCAATCGTGCTTAGCTACAACACCCCCGTCGATGATCTGCGAGAACACCAACGAAGAATATTTTTCAGCAACGCTCACCTATTACTTCATGGTCACCCACCTATCAAAGCGCGAACCTGGGATATTTCCAAGAACGGGATGAGCGTTATCATGTCTCAAAACCTCAAGCCCGATATGATATGTGTGATTCGGTTTGAAATATTCATCGACATTCATAATATGCAGAACTTTGAGGTCGAAGCGCAAATCATTCATTGCTACTTCAAAAGTAATTCAGGGTTTGTTGTCGGCCTCAGATTTATCAGGCCATCAGATAGGCTAAAAGACACCATCGCAGTATTCCTGAATCATTAACTCGATTCAAAATTTAAACTACAGTAAGAATCGATAAAAAATATTCTCTTGACGAAAAATTCCCAAACCACGTTCACAACATTAACAAAATTGACTTCTAACTTAACATACAGCCCAAAACGAGTAGCTAATCGCAACAGGTTAATTTGAATAAAATCTAAGAAACATCCTACTGGTTCTATTGCACCATAAAATTAGGTGTAATCACCCACCCGTATATTATTTATCCGAAACATGATTGATTTTTCAAAGAATTTATTTTGGCATAAAACATGAGTAGCACATAAAGTTGTTAATCATTATTCATGAGCGGAATGATAGGTTGAATACAATACCCAACCCAATGAGGGGAATAAGTCCAGGCGAGTTAATCGGCTCTTTGAATCCCGCTTTCCCAATATCAATTTTCTTTGATCGGGGATATAGGCCGAATGCAATACCCTGCCGTTACAGAGGAATAAGATCATGCCATTGTCAACCTGGTAAATTTAACCCCGATCACCCTTCAATATTCAATTAATGATCGGGATGATGGTCGAATAGAGTACCTTACCACTATTAGGAAATAAGGCCAGCCAGTTCTGGCATGATAAATCCCGACCACCCTTTTATTGATACAGTTCACTACTATGCCAATTAATACTAAATTTAAACAAGACACCAATACATTCGTCATCGATATATCGGGAGAATTTAAGTTCGGTTGTAATGTAAATTTTCGCAAAGCGATGCAAGAAATTACGCCGACGATGAAAAACATCATCGTGAATTTAAAAAATACTGAGTACATGGATAGTTCATCACTGGGAATGTTATTAATCCTTCGTGACCATATCCTGAAAAACAAACAAGACCTTCAGATTGTCGGCGCCCAAGGTCTAGTTAAGAAAATTCGTAACTATTCAGCGTAATTCAAAACCGTAACGGTCGTCCGAACACTTACAACATAAAATCAGGCATTTTTCCGTCGAATAGAAGTTCAAGAGCCGTTGTGGCAGAAACATTATTTTTTCGGCAAGTAGACAAATAACTGCGCACGCGAC
>CANNKG010000175.1 GCA_947505105.1 Methylococcaceae bacterium
ATAGAAAACCGTTCGTGCTGAGCCCAGTCGAAGCATGGACGGTTTTCTATGCGTTCACCCAGACGGTGAGACCTTAAAATCCCGTTCAACCCTTCGATAAACTCAGGGCGAACGGAATTTTAAGGTCTCAACTGCTCTTTTTAGGTTGATAATACCTATTGGTTTGCGGCGATAAAGTTTAGCTTGCTCAGGCAGCAAATGCCGAGTGGAATATGCGACAATAGCCACTGGTTAAGTGAATATGATTGAGGCATAAAGTATGCGAACAAATTTTCTATATTGGCTCTTGGGGCTTGCAAGTTTGAGCTCGGCGGTGATGGCTGAAGAAATCGGCTGCGCGACGACGACCTGGAAATTGATCGGGTCGAATCATAAAGTGTGCGTACAAGCGTTTGACGATCCGAAAGTACCGGGCGTTGCTTGTCATATCAGCCAAGCTAAAACCGGCGGTATTGCCGGGACTTTCGGCGTAGCAGAAGACCCTTCGCAATTTTCAATCGCTTGTCGGCAAATAGGCCCGATTGTGCTGAAAGACAAACTCCCGAAAGAGGAAACCGCGTTTACCGAAGATACTTCACTGTTTTTTAAAGAAACCAAAGTGATTCGAATGTTTGATGAAAAACGTAATACCCTCGTCTATGTTGCGATCAGTCGCAAAGTGATTGAGGGTGCGCCTGCCAACAGTATTTCGACAGTGCCGATTATGCCGTGGAGTGGTCAATAATGAAGTTAAGCCCTCTAATGGTTCAGATTCTCGCGCGACTGTTATAAAATGCTCGGTTTTGAATTTACCGAGCAATATTCGGTAATGCTTACGCAAAAGCAGGTTTAACGATGCGTTGTCCATTTTGTGGCGAACAAGATACCCGAGTGATTGATTCACGTTTAAGTAATGAAGGCGATCAAGTCAGGCGTCGGCGCGAATGTATCCCTTGTAAAGAACGCTTTACCACCTACGAAGTTGCTGAAATCAGTTATCCGCCAATTATCAAACGTAATGGTGAACGCGAAGCTTTTAATGAAACCAAATTGCGCGGCGGCATGTTGCGTGCCCTCGAAAAGCGCCCGGTGAGTAATGAAGATGTCGAAGCGGCGATTAACCGCATCAAAAAGGCCTTAATGGCGAGTGCTGATCGCGAGGTTCAGGCTAATCAACTCGGCGAATGGGTGATGAAGGAATTAAGCCTGCTCGATCATGTCGCTTATGTCCGCTTTGCCTCGGTCTATCGCAGTTTCGAAGATGTCAGTGAATTTACCGACATGATCAATAATCTCCCCAAACAATAGGTTCTGCAATTGTTGCAAGATTCCGCATTTATGGCGCGTGCGCTAAATTTGGCGCGCAATGGCTGGTACACCACCGCCCCTAATCCCAGAGTTGGCTGTGTTCTTGCGAAAGACGGGCAGATTATCGCCGAAGGCTGGCATGCAAAAGCTGGTGGCGCGCATGCCGAGGTGGCGGCCTTGCAGCAAGTCGCCACAGCTGATGGCGCAACTGCGTATGTGACCCTCGAACCTTGTAGCCATTTCGGCAAAACCCCACCGTGTTCCGATGCCTTGATTCAAGCAGGCGTCACGCGCGTAGTCGCGGCTATGAGCGATCCAAACCCGCTGGTGGCCGGGCGAGGTCTACAGAAACTTAAAGATGCCGGCATTACCGTAGAAGTCGGTTTGATGCAGGCGCAAGCCGAGCAGCTTAATCGAGGATTTATCAAACGCATGCGTACCGGCCTGCCGTTCGTGCGCAGTAAATTTGCGATGAGTCTGGATGGTCGCACAGCGATGGCCTCCGGTGAAAGTCAATGGATTACTTCGGCGCAAGCGCGCGCTGATGTGCAGCGACTCCGCGCTGAAAGTTCGGCACTCTTGACCGGCATCAATACGATCTTACTCGATGATCCTCGCCTTAATGCGCGGGTCGATTTTGAGCATGTTCCGCCGTTGCGCGTGGTGCTCGATTCTACGTTACAAATGCCGCCGAGCGCTAAAATGCGCAGTATTCCGGGGCGAATCTTAGTGCTGACCGGTTCCGCTGATGCCGATAAAATTCTCAAACTGACTGAAGCCGGTTTTGAGGTGCAGGGTTTGCCGTTGCTCAATGGCCGAGTGGATTTACGGGCGGTCTTCAAGTATTTGGGCGAATTACAGATCAACGAAGTACTGGTCGAAGCGGGCCCCACCTTGAATGGCGCATTGGTTGATGGCGATTGGCTGGATGAGGGCGTGGTTTATATCGCGCCAACCCTGATGGGTGACCGGGGGCGCGGTTTGTTAAGCATTCCGGGACTTGAGGCGATGCAGGATAAACGTAATCTCCACTGGCAGGAAGTACGCATGGTCGGTCCCGATTTACGAATTTCATTCACATTATTGAGCAAGGGGTAATATGTTCACAGGTATCATCTTGGCGGTAGGCAGCATCAGCAGGATTGAACAGCGTGAAGGCGACTGCCGGTTAACTGTTGCGACCGGTGCGTTACCGATGGCCGGTGTGGCCTTGGGCGATAGTATCGCCGTCAACGGCGTCTGTTTAACGGCGGTGGCATTTGCGAATAGCAGCTTCAGCGCTGACGTTTCGAATGAAACCCTATCGAGAACGACGCTATCAGCTCTGCAAGTCGGCGCGCCGGTGAATCTGGAATTGGCGCTGACGCCTTCTACCCGGATGGGCGGGCACATTGTCAGCGGCCACGTCGATGGCATCGGCACGATTCTCGAAAAGAAGCCCGATGGGCGCTCGTATCGTTTTAAAGTGAAAGCTCCGGATGGCTTGGCTAAGTATATTGCCGAAAAAGGCTCGATTTGCATTGATGGCATTAGTCTGACCGTCAACGCAGTCAATGGTGCGGTCTTTGAAATCAATATTGTCCCGCATACCTTGAAGGAAACTACCCTAGGCCACTCGGAAGTTGGCGCGCGCGTAAATCTCGAAGTCGATTTGCTGGCGCGCTACCTCGAACGCTTGCTGCAAGGCGAGACTGCGGCCAATTATCAACAGGGCGTCACGATGGAACTATTGCAAAAGAGTGGTTTTCTATGAATTTGAACAGTATTGAAGAAATCATCGCCGATCTGCGACTCGGTAAAATGGTGATTATCATGGATGATGAAGGACGCGAAAATGAAGGTGATCTCGTGATGGCGGCTTCGGTGACCAGAGCTGAAGATATCAATTTTATGGCGCGCTACGGGCGTGGCCTAATTTGTTTGACCTTAACGCCTGAGCGTTGCAAACAGCTGCGGCTGCCGTTAATGGTCAATGAAAATAAAACCCCGTATTCAACTAATTTTACGGTGTCGATTGAAGCTGCGACCGGCGTGACTACCGGTATTTCAGCCGCCGATCGGGCGCGCACAATTCAGGCGGCGGTCGCCCCCGCAGCGCAAGCCGACGATTTAGTGCAACCCGGTCATATTTTTCCATTGATGGCGCAATCGGGCGGGGTATTGACGCGTGCAGGTCATACCGAAGCGGGTTGCGACCTTGCACGTCTGGCTGGAATGGAGCCGGCGGCGGTGATTGTGGAAATCTTGAATGACGATGGCTCAATGGCGCGTCGTCCCGATCTGGAAGTATTTGCCGAGCAGCATGGCTTGAAAATCGGCACAATCGCCGATTTAATCCATTACCGCATCCAAAATGAGAATACCCTGGAACGCATCAGCGAATGCGCCTATCCGACCGAATTCGGCGACTTTCGGCTCTATACCTATCAGGATATCACCGACAACAATCTGCATCTTGCCCTGGTAATGGGGCAGGTGGCCGGTGACGAGCCGATCCTTGTCAGAGTCCATGCCCGAAATATTCTGGATGACGTTTTATTTTCCAAACGAACCGATTGCACGGTGCCGGTCCGTGAGGCACTGCGGAGAATTGCCGAAGAAGGACGCGGCATTTTGGTGTTGATTCGGCAAAATGAGACGAACAAGGCCTTGGCAGAATTGATCCATCAATATCAAATGCAGGATAACGGCATAGCGACCAGTAATCCCATGGCCGAAACCGACTGGCGTACCACCGGGATCGGTTCGAGAATCCTCGCTGATTTGGGCGTACGCAAATTGAAAGTGATGGGCATACAGAAAAAATATATCGGTCTGTCGGGTTTTGATCTCGAAGTGACCGAATACGTCGGGCAGCCATCCCAATAGAATTTTAGCAGTAATAAACAGGCCGCATGATGTGCGACCTAAGATTAACCTTACTTATGAGAACAGCTATGACAAGCATAACTACTTATGAAGGCCAACTAACGGTACAGGATGTTAAATTCTGTATTGTGGCGTCTCGTTTTAACAGTTTCATCGTCGAACAATTGGAATCCGGCGCGATTGATACTTTGGTGCGTCACGGTGCGAAACTGTCGGATATCGAACTGGTGCGCGCGCCCGGTGCATTTGAATTGCCGATGGTTGTCCAACGCATTGCCGCCAGCAAAAAATATGCGGCGATTATTGCGATTGGCGCGGTAATTCGCGGCGGTACCCCGCATTTTGAATATGTCGCCGGCGAATGTGTGAAAGGTTTGGCCCATGTGGCTTTGCAATATGATGTCCCGGTCAGTTTCGGGGTGTTGACGGTCGATACGATCGAACAGGCGATTGAACGCGCGGGCACTAAAGCGGGTAACAAGGGGGCGGAAGCAGCAATGTCGGCCATTGAGATGGTCAATCTGTTCAAAAATCTGGAAGCCTAATGAGTGAGGCAAAGACAAACGCCCGTAAATGTGCGGTGCAGGCCTTGTATCAATGGCAGATGACCGGCCAGAATTTGAGCACGATTGAATTACATTTTCTCGAAGAAGAACGTTTAAAAGGCGCGCAACGCAGTTTTTTTGACGAACTGTTTCATGGCGTGCCCAAGCAATTGGATAGCATCGATCTGGCGTTGACTGAGTTTGTCGATCGGCCGGTCGATAAAATTGATCCGGTTGAACGGGCTATTTTGCGGATTGGTGTGTACGAACTGCTCAATTGCATCGAAACCCCGTATCGCGTAATCCTGAACGAATGTATTAATTTAGCCAAATGTTTCGGCGCTGAAGGCAGTCATAAATACGTCAATGGTATTCTCGATAAAATCGCGCAGCAAAAACGGACCGTGGAAATCGCTGCCAAAAAGTCCAAGGCGAAACCAGAGCGTTAACGATGGCTTCGGCTGAATTTGATCTGATTGATCGCTATTTCAAGCAGCAATCGGTAACCCATGCCAGTACTCGTTTGGGCATTGGCGATGATTGTGCTTTGTTGACTATTCCGGCGGGGTATGAACTGGCTTTGACAGCTGACACGATGGTCGAAAATGTCCATTTTTTTGCCGGAACCGATCCGGAAGCGCTAGGCCATAAATTATTGGCGGTCAATCTTAGCGATTTGGCCGCAATGGGCGCGAAACCCCTTTCGGTCATGCTAGCATTGACCTTGCCCTCGATTGATCAAGCTTGGCTGACGGCGTTTGCCAAAGGATTTTTTACGCTTGCTAATCGTTATCAGGTCGATCTGATCGGCGGCGATACGACTCAAGGCCCCTTGACGCTTACCGTACAAGCGCTTGGCGTGGTCCCTGTTCAACAAGCTATGACGCGGTCAGCGGCGCAAGTGGGTGATGTGATCTGCATGACTGGTCTGCTTGGGGATGCCGGGTTAGGCTTGAAAATCGCCCAAGGCTATACCTGTTCGAATTCGAAGGCCGCGCTTGAACGCTTGCATAAACCTGAACCACGGATCCATGAAGGCCTGTTTCTCAAAGACATCGCACATGCTTGCATTGATATTTCGGATGGATTGGTTGCAGATTTGGGCCATATTGTTAAGCAAAGCCGCGTTGGTGCCTGTTTGGAATGGGACCGTCTGCCGCTCTCTTCCGAACTCAAAAACTATATTAGCGCTACTGGCGATTGGCAAATGCCTTTAATCGCGGGTGATGATTATGAATTATGTTTTACGCTGCATCCAAGTAAACTTGCGCAATTGAATATTGCCTATACGCCAATCGGCTTGATTGATTCCGGACCGGGCGTTCGGATTCATAAGGCCTCCAAATTACATACTCTCTCGAAACTAGGTTATGAGCATTTTTCTTGAATTCGCCGGTAAGAAGCAGTTAACGCCACGACAAATATTGACCGATCCGGTGCTGTTTTTGGCCTTTGGTTTCGGTTCCGGGCTTGCTAAAAAAGCGCCCGGCACTTTCGGCACCGTCGCGGCGATCCCCTTGTATTTACTGTTGATACAGTTTGATAATCTGTGGATCTACAGTATTTTTACGATAATCGCCTCAATTGTCGGAATCTGGCTCTGCGGAATCGCTGCCGACAAATTGGGCGAGCATGATTTCGGCGGGATTGTGTGGGACGAAATCGCCGGGCTGCTGATTACGCTCTGGTGGGTGCCTTTTACATGGCAAAATTTGTTGCTCGGCTTTATATTATTTCGAGCGTTCGATATCGTTAAACCCTGGCCGATCCGCTGGCTCGACCGACATGTCGAGGGCGGATTTGGCATCATGCTCGATGATATTGTCGCCGGGGTATTTGCGGGCGGTTTGTTGATGTGGTTGCTTAGTTTGGCGCATTAAAATTACATTTAGTTTCCGGTTGATCAAAGCCTAAAGTATCCAGTTCAGTCTTTGGATGTAAAAATCCTTCAATCGGCGCGACGCCCACCATCGATCGATCGGCGGCCAGCAATACCGGTTGACGTAATTGACCATCCCAGGGGCGAAATGACAGCGGGCTGCCTTTATAGCCTTGCAGCGCTAATTGATCGCTTATCAAATAGTTATTAATGCTTTCCAGCTGATTAGAACGACTGCGTGAGGCCGCTTCGCCTATCGCGCGCACGGCAAGATATGCGCCGTAATCTTCTTCCTCCATCCAGCGTCCGTTTTTATCTTTAAAGCGATTTTGAATCTGCGTTGCGCCCCAGGCGTCATGGGTTTTATGCCAAGCGGTTGCAATTAAGCCTTGTGTGCCGACAATCGGTCTGGGCAGCCAGGTGCGATAGGCAAGATATTCCCCAAACAAACCTTGTTCATCGGCGACCACCAGAACATCGTAATCGTCGACTTGAGTAAATACCGGCACGTCGGCTTGTTCGCTGCGGCGATTGTCAAAGGTATGCTCCCAGACTTTTTCGGTACTGATTTTTAAACCGAAGCGCTTGGCCGAGCGTTTGAGTGCTGCAGCATAGCGGGCATCGTTGTCACTGGGTCCGGTGACCAAAAACCATTTTTGCCAGCGTTTTTTGAGCAGATATTGCGCCAGCGCATCGGCCTTCATTGCGCGACTCGGAAGCAGATGTAACATATTGGCGCGGCATTGTTCGTTGCGCAGCGCATCGTCGGTATTGGCGACATTGAAGAATAATGCGGGTTGGATCGGTTTCAAATCGGCTAGCGCCAGGAGTTTATCGCTCGGAAGATTGAGTAGAATCAGGTTATATTTACCGGCAATATTTTTATTAAAAAATTCGCCGATATTTTCTTGCTCGGAGACACTGAAACTATGCAGAATAAAATTTTGCTGCGTGAATTGTCCGGTCGTGTTGTTATCGGTAATCGCCAGTTGAGCGCCGGGTTCGCCTTTGTTCGGAATAAATACATCCAGATTGGAGAGTGCGGCAGGCGGCGTTTGCACTTGGCTTAAATAGGCGATATGAATTTCCTGGATCGGCGCGCTGGTCGGTTTGGCTACTTCGGTTTTCGTTTTGGGAGCAGGGGGCGTTTTTTTAGCTGCGGAAGCCATGCTGATGCTTAATGCGCAAAGCAGCCAGATGAAGGTTTTTGCGTAAGTCATGATCTGTTCACGGTTAGGTGGTTGCGTTGTGGGTCATTGTAACGGATGCTTAGGCTTTGGGTGAGTTGAATTGTGTATTGTGATGCACAATTCAGTTTTGGTGGTGCGGACATTTGTTTAAGGTTTAGTGATGATAAATTTTGTAAATACGTCGTGGTTTTTTGTGGGGCTGGTGCTTATTAGTTTTGGCATGCAGGCTTCCGTTTGGGTCTATTTCGGGCTTTATATCGCCTATACGGCGATTTTTTTTAGAGCCGCGTTTGATGTCAGCTCGAATTTTTTTATGCCCGTACTCTGTTCATCGCCCACTGTGGCTAAAGAAATCGCGATAAGTTTCGATGACGGTCCATCTGAATACACGCCCGAAATTCTGCGCATTCTCGACCAATATCAGGTGGAAGCGGCATTTTTTTGTATCGGCAAGCATTTGGCTGATCATCCGACCTTAGGGCAAGAACTTCATCGACGCGGCCATCTGATCGGCAATCATACTGATTCCCACCATTTCTGGTTTGATTGTTTTACGACTGGCCACATGCTTGCCGATATGCGGCGAATGGATGCTCGCGTTGAAGCCTTGATTGGCGTAAGACCTCGCCTGTTTAGGCCGCCTTATGGTGTCACCTTGCCCTGGTTGAAGGCCGCAGTGGACGCGGGCGGCTATGAAGCGATAGGTTGGAGTGTGCGTTCGCTCGATACGATTATTAATGACGAACAAAAATTACTCAACAAAGTTGTTGCTGCATTAGAGCCCGGTGCAATCTTTTTATTTCATGATACCCGCAAAATCACGGCGGCCATTTTGGCCCAATTTCTTGAGCAGGCGACGTTACAGGGTTATCGAGTCGTGCGGGTGGACAAGCTTTTGAACTTGGAACCCTATGTGCCGGTTTTGGTAAATCGTTTTTGAGTGGTTTATGAGATAAAACTGGCTTACGGGAGAGTTGTACCGCAGATTGTCTTTGTCGAGGTAATTTCCGATAAATCCAAAGTGTTATTATTGTTTCGATCTAATCCGGAATTAAATTGAACTCCGGGAAAGGAAGCACATGATGTGGATTTAAGATCAATTAGACTATTGACACCGCTCAAGCCATTCGCTCCATTCGCACCATCAATTCCCTTCACGCCATTACACACATACTTTGTCGCACTGATTTCGATACCAGACAACGCACCATTGAGGTCGCTATCGAGTCCGGTATCTATTTTAAGCCCCCCGGTTCCTAAACAATTTCGATCCGTGGCATCAATGGTCGTGGTATTGATTAAGCTGGAGATTTCATCTTTACCATTCACACCGTTGACACCATCTTTACCATTCACACCATTAATACCGTCTTTGCCATTCACACCGTTGATACCATCTTTGCCATTCACACCGTTAACACCATCTTTACCATTTACTCCATTACTTCCATTACAAATATAGTGCGTCGACTTCACCTCAGTAGCATCTAAGGTATTGTTACGATTGGCATCGATACCCGTTTCAATCTGAAGTCCCCCTACGCCTACACAACCTACATGAGTAGCGTCGATAATGGAAGTGTTCATCAGGTTGTTTAAACCGTCAGAACCGTCTAAACCATTCGCGCCATTGCAAACAAACTG
Source organism: Methylococcaceae bacterium (assembly GCA_947505105.1). GTDB lineage: Bacteria > Pseudomonadota > Gammaproteobacteria > Methylococcales > Methylomonadaceae > SXIZ01. Next base: position 9,414 of record CANNKG010000175.1, read on the forward strand.
GACGGAATCGATTTCACCAATGTCTAGAACCCTATTTTTATTTGAATCTATTCCGCTTTCAATTTTAGTTGCAGGTAAAGCACATGGATTTTTTGGGTCACTGCCGATATTGCTAGTTTTAATTAGACTAGTAAAGCCATTTTCACCTTTTGGTCCCGCTGCCCCTTGAGGTCCTATCGGACCAACAGCTCCCTGATTGAATACAATTTTAGTATTATCATTAACATTGAAACTTGAAGTCGTCAATTCAACGATCGTAAACTCATACGAAGGGGGTTGAATCTTTGTTAAAGAAAACGTCACGTTATAAGTAATCGTTTCATTCTGTATTAGATTCGGCACAAAAAGCTTTTTATCAACCATCGTCAAGTATGCATCTAAACTACCGAATGCATTATTAGTTGACGCCAATTTCCAAACCTGCCCTCCAGTTAATGGTGCACCAGGTGGTAATTTACTGGGTTCTAAAGGAACCAGCAATGCCGCTAGCGAGCTAGATGGAATACCTAAAATTCCTGCCTGTACGATATTATTGATATTAATTTCGTGTTTAATTGCATCATAGTTTGCACCATAACTATGACCACCTGACAATAACATGATGCTTAAATTAATAATGTGCTTTCTGCTCACGGTGTTTATCTTCATTTAAATAAACCTAAAACTTCATTCGCTATATTCATGCCTGTCATTTCGGCATGGCCTCAATAACATTAAATATCCAATTCGAATCATTCTTACTCATCGTTCGCTCAAATTAACCCAAGATTCGTAGAATTATGGCAAGATATCAGCATTTACCATTAGAAACTTCAATCAACATTACCAGAACCGAACGGGTAGACGATATTCCACTGTTGCTCGCGCAGATGGAAAAAATGAAAAT
>CANNKG010000176.1 GCA_947505105.1 Methylococcaceae bacterium
CTGGTATCTTAGTGCTTGGGTTAACTGATGGTAGTCTTTCAAGTTCATTCTCGTCTTTAGTCGGATAGAAAAAAGCTTGGCACTATATCAGTTAGCCTTCCTTAATATCCTATTATTGGCGATTGCACTTCGGAGTTGAATCCGCCTTTCGTTAAATCGGTCTGGTTAGAAACTTCCATATTCACTTATATCATCGGTGATGACATTGATCCTGTTATTGCTTGATTCACCAGGGAATGCAGAAAAATTCCTAACATCTATTTTATTCCTTAAGGGTTATAGCATTTATATTCAACTCATAAATGCAATTCTAATTTAGAACAGCTGACTCAGCAAACGGAGGGCAAAAATCCAAGCGCCACAACAAATGATAGGCTTGAGCCAAACCAAGAAATGTTCAACATGATCTTCACCCAAATGGAGAACTATGTTGAATTGTTACGTCGTAGCGAAGGAAAAGCGACAAAGCCAGAAGCTAACGCGATCATCGACCAATAGATCACCTGAACACCTTCTTCCTGCAACGTGCTATACATTGCTAATGCTAACAAGGCAAGCGGAAACAGCGCAATAAGTCCAAGGCCAATCCAGCCCCCCGGTACGCGAAAGGGGCGCACTAGTTCAGGCTCATTAATCCGAAGTGCGATCAGCGCCGCAAATTCCAACATCAAGACCGCCGCATACAGGACGACATCGACAACAATCAGACTGGCAAAGGTGCTTAAGGTGAAACACGAATAAATCGCCGCACAAACAATAATCGATACGTAAGGGGTTTCATACAACGGATGCAAACGCGTTAAGCTGTCCGGCAAATATCGGTCTTCGGCCAGCACAAATGGGACGCGCGAAAATGACAGCAATAGGGCATTAAATAAACCCGCCGAACTAACCAAGCCGGCAACTCCGAGCCATAATCCCAGCCATTTGCCACCAATCGCGGTCGCCAGTTCCGGAAAAAAACCGGCCGTCCAGTCTTGCCAAGCGAGTCCAGAAACCAAACCTGCCGCAACAGGCAGTAAATAGGCAAGGGTCACCAACGGAATGGCAATCGCCATCGCCAAGGGTAAATTTCGTTGCGGATTCTCAATTTCCCCAGCAATGTTTGCAATAATGTCCCAGCCCATGTAGTTCCACATCACCACGAATAATCCGACCCCAAAGGCACTGATAACACTCCGATCTGGTGGAGCCCAAGGCTCCCAAAATACCCGCGGGTCGACACACCACTGATAGGCCGCGATCAAGGTCATCACCATGAACGGTGAGAGCACCAAAAAACCAAATAACTTGGAATAATCCCCAACCGTTTTAGCCCCGCGAATATTGAGCGCGGCAAAGGTCCAAATGACCACCAGGGTCACAAGCCAGTGCAGCAATTCACTCTGTTCCAGCCAATGACTATCAAGATACTGAATCATTAAGGCCGACAAATAATTCGCAAACAATACCGGATAAATTGCCATATCGACAAAGGACATCAGCCAACTAAACCAAGCGACTTGGAAACCCCAGTATGGACTCAACCCGCGTTTCACCCAAACATAATATCCCCCCTCTTCCGGCATCGCAGTGGATAATTCCCCGACCATTAACGCGACCGGCAAACTCCAAATCAGCGGGGTAATCACAATGAGTACCAAAGCTAAACCCGGCCCTGAAGCACTAACTAAATCTTCGAGACCATAGGCACCGCCGCTCACTGTAAAAAACAACACCATGACTAAAGGCATTAGGGTTAATTTGGAAGCAAGTTTTTTTATGATCGCCGACTGCGCTTCATGGACAGATTGATTCATCCAGCCCCCTAAGTGCGTCGATCTAAACGACGATAACCAATCGCTTCACTTAAATGCACAATGGCAATATTTTCGGCTCCCGCCAGATCGGCAATGCTACGAGCGAGTTTCAGAATACGATGATACGCCCGATTAGACAGACCGAAGCGCTCCATGGCTTGGGCCAGCAATTCATGCCCGGCGTCGGTTAATTCACAATGACGTTTGACTTCAACCGCACTGAGCACGGCATTCACTTTACCGGCTCGGGCAAAAGCTCGCTGCCGGGCTGCTTCAACTCGCGCCCGCACGGTGGCACTCGATTCTTCCCCCGCTGGCGAGCCTTTGCGCAGCACCTCATGAGCAACCCGCGGCACTTCAAGATGCATGTCGATACGATCCAATAACGGTCCGGAAATCTTGGCTCGATAGCGCGCAACCTGTTCGGAACTACAATGGCAGCGCCCTGACGAATCACCTAGATAACCACAGGGACATGGATTCATCGCGGCAATCAGTTGAAAAGTCGCTGGAAAATCGACTTGCCGGTTCGCTCTGGAAATCGTGATATGCCCGGTTTCCAAGGGCTCTCGCAACACTTCCAGCACTTTACGGTCGAATTCGGGCAACTCGTCCAGAAACAGCACCCCCCAATGCGCCAACGAGATTTCACCGGGTTTCGGATTGCTGCCCCCGCCAACCAGCGCTGCCGCCGAGGCGGTATGATGTGGCGCTCGATACGGCGCTTTGAGCCAATTGTGAATATCGAAACCCTGATCACTAATCGAAGCAATCGCCGCACTTTCCTGACCTTGTATTTCATTTAGCAGCGGTAAAATGGTCGGCATACGCGAAGCCAACATTGATTTGCCAGTGCCAGGAGGCCCGAGCATAATCAAGTTATGCATACCGGCGGCCGCAATCTCAAAGGCACGCTTGACTTGATACTGCCCATGGACATCGGCAAAATCAATCTCAAAGGCGCTAACTTCCGGCGCCAGCGTTTGCCGTTCAACTAAAATCGACTGACGACCTGAGAGATGCGCGCAAATATCTAATAAATGCTTTGCCGGTAACACGCCGACATCTTGCACAAGCATCGCTTCAAGGCAATTCGATTCCGGCACGATTAATTGCCTACCCGCCTGTTTTGCCTGAATAGCGACCGGTAAGACCCCATTAATCGGGCGCAGCTCACCACCCAGAGAGAGCTCGCCGAGACATTCGTATTGGGCTAAGGCTGTTTTGGGGATTTGATCGGAAGCCGCCAGAATACCTAGGGCAATCGCCAGATCGAAACGCCCGCCTTCTTTAGGAAGATCGGCAGGCGCCAAGTTGATGGTAATGCGTTGTTGAGGAAATTCAAAACGGGAATTTATGATAGCACCCCGGACTCGATCCTTGCTTTCTTTGACCGCTGTTTCAGGCAATCCGACAATATTCAGCGCGGGCAAACCGTTCGAGATATGAACCTCAACGGTTACCAGCGGCGCGTCAATGCCGGATCTGCCGCGGCTATAAACAATCGCTAAAGACACGATGTCACGAGAGGAAAACGAAACTTATTCGCTCTGAGATTTAGAGCTAAGGTTTTGCTCCATTTCAAGGACGCGTTTTTCAAGGTCTTCGAGTTTACTGCGCGTTTTTGCCAAGACCGCTTTTTGAACTTCAAATTCTTCACGGGTCACTAGATCGAGTGCGCCTAACGCACTTTGCAAAATGGCATGAAAGTTTTTTTCAAGCTCTTCCTTCAGTCCTGTAAATCCGGCAGGTACCGAATCAGAGAGGCGTTTGGCGATATCTTCAATAGCTTTAGGGTCAAACATAATGGTGCTCCATAAAATAATGTAATAAAAAATTCTGAATGTTGCACAGTCGATACTGACTGAGCAGTAAGGCCTCGATTCAATCCGCTTTCACGTTTGGAAACAGATGTTCACGGCAAATCTTTTGTACTTCATCCTGACTTAAGGGTTCTTCGGTTAAACCACATTGCATGTGCTGGTCAGACTCCCGGAAATAGACGCAGCTTTCACAAAAACCAAAACTTTTGGAATTATTGGCCTTTTGCAGTACCTCAAGGGTCGATCCAAGGGCATGACGCAGTGATTTGAATTCTTTCTGCAACAAATTTGCTTCGGCTTGCGTAAAAATATCCAGCGGTTGAACTTGACTTAACAACTCCCGTCCCGCCGGCAGTAATTGCAAATGGACAACCCGTCCATCGTTTGGATCGGGCAATTTACTCAAATACCCCTTTCGCTCAAGCACTTGCAAGGTCTGCGACACCGTCCCCTTGGTCAGACCGAGATACTCGGTCAAAGCTGCCGGGGTATCGCTGTAACGATTACACAACGCCAGATAATCGAGCACTTGAGCATGAACCGGCTGAATGCCAAGGGCTGCGTAACGCTTACGTTCCTCAGAGAGCAACAATGAACTGATTCGTTCCAGCAACTGAAAACTGGTTAAGGATCGCATGCTAACAAAAAAAATTAGACCGATTCTGCGGTCATCGCCTGCTTGAAAAATTCAGGTTGTGCTAACGCTGCTTTGTGAATATCACTATTGTAATAAACGGTACTGAATGCTTTGTCGGCACATTCCTGCTCCCGGAATGACGCTAACGGTGCTTTGCTCGCAATCGTAGCACTCCACCAACCGGAAGGATACAAACACTGAGGGAAAAACAAGGTTTGTAAATGACTCAAGCCTGCCCGACTCATCGCCCCGCGCATTTCACCGATCAATTTCAAATGAAATAATGCCGATTCGCTTTGCTGCACCACCATGCCATTAGGCGTCAGGCAATTAAAGCAATCCCGATAAAACTGTTCGCTGAACAAGCCTTCAGCAGGGCCGATCGGATCGGTGCTATCGACAATGATAATATCCACCGAATTGGGCTGGGCATCTTTGACCCACTTGATACCGTCGATAAACTTTAATTCAGCCCGTGGATCGTTATTGGATTCACATAATTCCGGAAAATAAATTTCAGCTAACCTGGTCACACGCTCATCAATATCAATCTGGACGGCGTGTTCGACCGATGGATGTTTTAAAACTTCACGCAAGGTACCGCAATCGCCGCCGCCAATAATCCAGACGCGTTTTGGGTCTGGATGGATAAATAACACGGGATGACTCATCATTTCGTGGTAAAAGAAATTATCGCGGGTAGACACCATAGTGCAACCGTCGATGACCATCAAGTTGCCGAAACTTTCAGTTTCATAGATCTCAAGATATTGAAACGGCGATTGTTCAGTATGTAACTTTTGTTTAATTTTTAACGAAAACGCTGACCCGGCATCGGGCACTTGTTCGGTAAACCAACTCGCATCAAGCATAAAACGTCCTGAAATTAAATAATGAAAAAGCGCTTAAATCTTCAGTAGCGCGATTCGGTTAAGATTTATCTAGTATACCCGATTGAACACGCCATTGAGTTACGACGGTGTTGTTTTTACCTCAAAACTTTGATTTCTCAATTAAAGAAAAATTGCCTTAACTCAGTTATTTAGTTACTTCGATTGTTTTGAAGCGCATATTTATCTTATTATCCTTGTATCATTTAATGACTTCAATTAGGAGATTTGCATGATTACAGCAACTGCCGGTCCCTGGTCCCGCGAACAAGCGAGTCAAACTTATGCCATTCATAACTGGGGCAGTGGTTACTTTGCAATTAATCACGAAGGTCATGTGTCGGTCAAACCTTCCCCGAATAGTGCCGTTGAATTCGACTTGTTTACCATCGCCCAGTCCTTGACCGAAGCTGGCTATTCTTTGCCGGTCTTAGTTAGATTTATCGACATTCTCCAGGATCGAGTCAATCAACTGCATCGTTCATTCAAAAAAGCACAAAGTATTATGGATTATCGTGGGCGCTACACCCCAGTTTATCCAATCAAAGTCAATCAGCAACGTAAAGTCGTAGAAAGTATTCTGGCAGCGGATCACATTGGTCTTGAAGCAGGCAGCAAACCTGAGTTATTGGCAATTTTAGGACTGGCTAAACAAAATTCCACGCAAGGATCGACCATCATTTGCAATGGTTATAAAGATCGAGCATACATTCGTCTGGCATTGATTGGCCTGCAAATGGGGCACCAATTGTTTATCGTGATTGAAAAACCTTCCGAACTTCAATTAATTATTGAAGAATCAGCCAAAATGCAGATCAAACCCCAGTTGGGAATTCGAGTACGCTTATCGAGTCTCGGTGCCGGGAAATGGCAAAACAGTGGCGGGGAAAAATCTAAATTTGGCTTTCACGCGAGCGATATTCTGGAACTGCTCGAAAAATTACGCGCCGAAGCTTTGCTCGATACCATGAAATTGATGCATTTCCATATGGGTTCGCAAATCGCCAACATCCACGATATAAAGTTTGCACTCAAGGAAGCCGGGCAATTCTACGTTGAATTACGTCGACTCGGCGCCAACATTGAAATTGTCGATACTGGTGGCGGGCTTGGCATTGATTATGACGGCAGTAGCTCACGCCGAGAATGCTCAATGAACTATAGCCTGGATGAATATGCCTTGAACATCGTGCGGAACTTCAAGGAAATCTGCGCCCGGCATCAACTGCCCGAACCCAATATCATCACCGAATCAGGACGTGCCATCACTGCCCATCATGCAGTACTGATCACCAATGTCACCGATATTGAGACTATCCCTGAATTCGACACCGATCCAAGCTTGCATTTCAACCAGCAAAATGTCGTAGAACGTTTTCATGATGCGCAGTTTACGGTGCAGGAAGCGCGCAGCCGATTCAACCAAGGAGAACTTTCGCTTGAAGCGCTCGCGTCAGCCGAAAGTTACTATTTAAAGCTATGTCAACATGTCATGAGTCACTTAAATCCGAGTATTCATAGTCATCAAAAAATTCTTGAAGAATTGCAAGAAAAATTGGCCGATAAAATTTTTTGTAATTTTTCGCTGTTTCAATCGATCCCCGATTCCTGGGCGATTAATCAAATTTTCCCGGTAATGCCGATTCACCGCCTGCTTGAACCTCCGACCCAACGGGGAATCATCCAGGATTTGACTTGCGATTCGGACGGTCGCATCGATGAATATGTCGATGGTCAAAATATTGAAAAAACTGTGGCCATGCATAAGATTGACCTAAATCAGCCTTATTTGATAGGATTTTTCTTGTTAGGGGCTTATCAGGAAATTCTCGGCGACATGCACAATTTGTTCGGTGACACGCATTCGATTAACATTAGCCTGGATAATCAGGGTTTCCATTTTTCAGACTTTATCGAAGGCGAGCATGTTAATGAACTTCTGGACTATGTGGATATCGATACCACCCAACTGATCGACGCTTACCGGCTGAAATTAGCCCAAAGCAGCGTGAGCCCTGAACTGCGCGAACCTTACTTACAAGAACTAACCGAAGGGTTAACCACTTATACTTATCTGGAGAAATAACCATGCAAGCCGGCATGATTGGATTAGGAGCAATGGGCTTAGGGATCGCTAAAAATCTTGCGCAAGCAGGATTTTTGAAAGCCGTTTACAACCGCACTCCCAGTAAATCGACTAAATTTGCACGCGAACATAATGTAACCATTTATGATTCACCGGAAGCACTCGCTGCCAAGGTCTCGGTAATCTTCATCTCGGTATCGGCTGATCAGGATGTCATGGACATTATTCGGGCGATCGCCAAAACCGTCCAGCCCGAATCGATTATTGTCGATCTTTCCACGATCAATAGTGCTACTGCGCAAAATGCTGCTCGACTGCTTGCCCAGAAAGATGCGGCTTTTCTTGATGCGCCAGTTTCAGGAGGTGTCGAGGGAGCCGATAAAGGCACCCTAGCGATGATGGTTGGCGGTGATGGTAAAATCTTGCGCAAAGTCAATCCATTGTTAGAAACCATCGCTACCCGTATCATTCACATTGGACCCAATGGTTCTGGTCAAGGCGCAAAAGCGGTGAATCAAATTATGGCGGCCGGTATTAATCAAGCGGTCACTGAAGCATTGGCGTTCGCCAAAGCTCAGGATCTGCCGTTAACCAAGGTCATTGAAATCATTTCAGGAGGTGCCGCGGGCAACTGGTTTCTGGAACATCGAGGCCATACGATGATTCAGGGAAAATTCAAACCCGGCTTTAAAGTCGCTCTCCATCACAAAGATCTAAAAATGTGTCAATCCATGGCGAAACATAATGGCGCGGAGATTCCGCTGGTCGATATCACGGTGAGCAACTATGAACAACTCATGCAACAAGGTCACGGTAATGAGGATATTTCAGCATTATTTCGTTTAAAATGAATCTTGGCTGCAAACAATGCCGAACTGAATGCCTCGCCCCTGAAAACTAAACTCTATGCGTTTGCGACATTATCACGGATTGAATAATCCCTCCGCCGCATTAGCCCTTGATGAACAGAGCGTTATTGTCGCTGACGATGAATTTAATACCTTAAAGCATCTATGTGGTGATGGCGCATCTGATAGCGACGGCTTTCGCAGTTTGTCGCTCACCCTCTAACAATCTTTCAACCGATCACATTTGTACATTTAAGGAAAACCTATGACAAATACTAAAGCTTATGCGGCCTTTAGTCATCAATCCCCGCTTGCACCCTACGCTATTGATCGCCGCGCCCCTGGAGCGCATGATGTTCAAATCGAAATTTTGTATTGTGGCGTTTGCCATTCGGACATCCATCAAGTACTCAATGAATGGGGAAACTCGCATTTTCCAATGGTGCCAGGTCATGAAATTGTTGGTCGAGTGACCGGCATAGGAAGTTCAGTCGAGAGTTTTAAGCTTGGCGAACTCGTCGGCGTTGGGTGTATGGTGAACTCCTGCCACCATTGTCCTGATTGCGAGGATCATCAAGAACAATTCTGTAACCAGACCGTTTTTACCTATAACAGTATTGATGTGGACGGTAGCCCCACTTACGGCGGTTATTCAACTCAAATCGTCGTGAACCAAGATTTCGTCCTTCACGTTTCGGAAAAACTGGATCCAGCATCAGTCGCTCCGCTGTTATGCGCAGGTATCACCACTTATTCACCGCTACGACATTGGCGAGTCGGCAAAGGTCAAAAAGTCGGTATCGTCGGTTTGGGAGGCTTAGGCCACATGGGCGTTAAATTTGCACGAGCTTTTGGTGCGGAAGTCGTCTTATTTACCACCTCGCCCAGTAAAGTAGCTGATGCCAAACAATTAGGCGCGAATAGCGCCGTGATTTCAACCGATCCTGAGCAGATGAATCAGCACTTGGCAAGTTTCGATTTTATTCTGGATACCGTGTCTGCACCGCATAATCTGGATGCTTATACGTCCTTACTTAAACGCGACGGCACGCTCTGCCTAGTCGGCGTTCCTGACCACCCTCATCCATCTCCCCAAGTCGGCAATCTTATTTTTAAACGTAGACAAATTGCCGGCTCACTGATCGGTGGGATTCAGGAAACTCAGGAGATGCTGGATTTTTGTGCCGAACATAACATCACCTCCGATATAGAACTCATCCCAATCCAAAAAATCAATGACGCTTATGAGCGCGTACTGAAAAGTGATGTCAAATATCGCTTTGTCATTGATATTGCCAGTTTAAAATCGTCATAAAATTTGACGGGAAAATTCCGGCTTGTCGTCAAAATTTGACGACAAGCCGTATTTGCGCACACTCGTTGATATAAATCAGTTACCATAAACACCAAAGCACTTAAATTTTTCAAATACTCAGGGTTATTTTATGGTCCTAATAACGACACCGGTTTGTGAATTTAATCGAGCTGCTATCGATTTCAAGTTAGTGGGCGTCGATGGAAAAACCTGGACACTCCAAGAATGTATGGGTAGTCAAGGTCTATTAGTCATGTTTATCTGTAATCATTGCCCCTATGTCAAAGCGATTCGTACCAACTTAGTGCGTGATACCAATGCTTTGCAGAAGCTCGGGATAAACTCCGTGGCAATCATGTCCAATGATACCAAGGATTATCCTGAGGACTCTTTCGACAATATGCGCGCGATTGCAGAAGAATATCATTTCGGATTCCCGTATTTACTTGACGAGACTCAAGAAATTGCCAAGGCGTATGGCGCAATCTGCACCCCAGATTTTTTTGGCTACAATAAGGCTTTTGAATTGCAATACCGTGGTCGTTTTGATGCAACTGGAGTTCAAGCACAGCAAAGCAATTTACCGCGCGAATTATTTGACGCAATGAAACAAATTGCCCGGACCGGTAAAGGCCCTGAACAACAAATTGCAAGTATTGGCTGTTCGATCAAATGGAAACAAGACTAACTGCCTGAAGAACATTATAACTCATCGTTCGCTCAAATTAACCCAAGATTCGTAGAATTATGGCAAGATATCAGCATTTACCATTAGAAACTTCAATCAACATTACCAGAACCGAACGGGTAGACGATATTCCACTGTTGCTCGCGCAGATGGAAAAAATGAAAA
>CANNKG010000177.1 GCA_947505105.1 Methylococcaceae bacterium
ATAAGGATGTCGAGGAGGTGATGAAAAAACTTAACCATCGACCACGGAAAAGCCTTAACTATAAAACACCTCATTCAGTCTTTTTTGCAGAATCTTTGCCGAAGGCCGCATGACAACTAGGATTGCACTTCGGAGTTGAATCCGCCCTAGTTAGACAAGCAATTACATTATAAGTTTTATGTATCTTTAACAATTAAGGTATCTATAACAACAATAAAGTTATTATTTGCCATTTCCCTCCTGGAAATCCAACAAATTATCAAACTATTAGTGTTAGTAAAAATTCGTTAAAGAGTCATATTGACGATCATCAAGATACCTTTAGTAAAAAGGGAGTCTGTCCAAACTTATGGCCCGTAAAAGGCACAACCGATAGCAACACCGGAAAGCAAACTAGCTTATCTAGTAGGCCATGTACCGTCACTCAAGCGATGCTGGATTCAGTCATTAAACGGTTGCCGGAAGGTTCCGATGTGAGTAAAAAATCGCCGGAATTAATTACCGATGACAAGGGTGCGAATATCTTTTTAAATGACTCGGCATCGGTGAAAGTGGCTTTTGTTTATGATGGAGCAGGGTATAAAAACTCGTTAGGCTATTTTACTACGACAGATTTATCGACACTCACAAGTTCAAATGCAACTGATAGTATTATATTTTCTAATTTTTCTAGTTCTCCTGATGGTGCTTTAAAGTTAGGTGATTCTTTTGATTTAGGGTTATTTTCAAAAGGATCGATTATAGGCTTTACGTTAGTTTCCAATGGCTGGAAAAATGGCATGGTTGATCCAACAAGTCCAATCTTTCGTACCGTTAAAGCTTTAAATCCTGAAAGTAAAGCAACGAATGCCCATACCGTACTTTTGTCAGATGCTACATCAGGATTGTTACTCTTAGGTATCGAAGATCTTAATCGTGACAAATGTTCCGCTAATGATTACGGCTATTGCAGCGATAACGACTTTAATGATGCAGTGATTGGTATTTGTGTTGATCCAGCCAGCGCGATTAGTAATATTAATGATATTCCAACGCTTGAGCCTCCTAAACCCTCTCCGGGAGTAAGTGGTCCAGCGAATTGGCGAGAAATTAATGAGCCAATTACTGAAAACGACTCAATAAAGACCCAAAAAGCCAACGAGAGAGCGGCTGCCAATGCGGCAAAAAGTCAGCCATGATAAAAAGCCTGTCTTACTTTAGATCAAGTTATCTAATTTTATTAGCGGTTTAAAAATCCCGATTATCCAGCTTAACTCAACATAATATCCACCGGTTAAAAACCGGTGGATTGAGTGGGATGGATTATCATGAGCGACGGTATCAAGTGACTGCTAATTCTTCTTGGCTTTTAATCACTCCCACATAGTACCCGAACCTCTTCCTAAAGCGTTATAAATAAATACCGACCCGACGGGGGATGGTGTTTCAGGCGCTTGTCCTGTCATCTCAAGAAAACTTAATATATCAAAGGTATAACCTTCAAAAGCGAGAAACCATTTATATTGGATGGATAAGTTTATTTGTGCCATTAGACTAGTCAATAACTAACATCAAGCTTGGTATGTTTGTAAATTTGTAATAAATATTTGGTGATTATGTTATGTTTCGTTTTTTGAGTTTACTCGTTAATCCTGGTTAACGTTACCAGGTTCAGATGATTGAAGAAATGATGATGGTCATTGAAGGTCCTGTTCAGCGAGATAAGCTATACTCTTTGTAAAACCATTGAAATATTAACTGCTCGTGTTGGGCAATTAAATTTGAGAGTTTAGTCGTTAGCGTGAATCACTTAGATTTGGAGCAGATTATGAAAACTTTATTATTTATTTTTTTGATTATGCCATCGTTTGGGTCTGTGGCTTGGGATGCTGACGGCTATGATTACAAGCAGGGTAGAGTCGTTACCAGCAATAAAATAAGTCAAGTCGAACCAGTGCGTGAAGCGCCGGTCTACAGTTATGAGGGACATGATTACCCTCATACCGCTGCGCAGGCCTTTCAGCACTTGGGGCACTCCTATCATCTTAATATCCCTGATCCGAGCGATTTCTTGCAGACTGAAATTGATGCCGCCCCCGGTAATTTTCTGGATTACTTCTCTCATTAATGTTAACTAAATCACTTTAGTCTTAGCGCAGGAGAGAACCCATGCCGAGTATTTATGATCTGAAACCTAGATTTCAGGCGTTATTGAGACCTTTGACAAATCAGTTGGCGCGAGCGGGTGTAACCGCCAATCAGGTGACGCTCGCAGCATTATTGTTATCGATCATCGTCGGGGGCGTGATTGCAGTTAATCCGCAAACTTCCAAACTGTTATTGCTGGTGCCGGGTGTGTTATTTGTCCGTATGGCCTTGAATGCGATTGACGGCATGTTGGCGCGTGAACATGACATGAAATCCAATCTTGGTGCAGTTTTGAATGAATTGGGCGATGTGTTGGCGGATGTCGCCTTGTATTTGCCGATAGCCTTAATTCCCGCTGTGTCACCTGTTGGTGTGGTCTTGGTCGTGATCTTTGGGATCATTAGCGAAATGACCGGGGTGATTGCGGTACAAATTGGTGCCTCGCGCGGTTATGCGGGGCCAATGGGTAAAAGTGACCGCGCTTTTGTTTTCGGCTTAGTTGCACTGTTGTTGGGGCTTGGTATCCAACCCGGTCTTTGGCTTGATGGGTTCTGGAGTATCATTTTGCTACTGTTGGGGTTAACGGTGATTAACCGAGTGCGTAATGCATTAGATGAGCTAGGGCCATGAATCTTGAGTCTTGGCCCATTCGACATTTAACCGAGCATGCGGCAATTGCGCTGGCCGGATTATTCGGCTTATTGATAGTGGCATCTGTGCTGGTAAAAGTTCTCAGCCTTCTACATCCTGCACGCGATTATACAGAGCTTCGCCAGCGCGTTAATTCCTGGTGGCTGATGGTTGCGATTTTCAGTGTCGCGCTCATGGCGCCATCAACAATTTCCTTGTTATTTTTTGGACTGATCAGTTTTCTGGCGCTTAAGGAATACTTAACCATTATTCCGACGCGTCGTGCCGACCGACGCGTGCTGTTTTGGGCGTATCTTGCGATTCCGTTTCAATATTACTGGGTAAGTCAGGCATGGTTTGGGATGTTTATTATTTTTATCCCAGTCTATATGTTCTTACTGATCCCTTTACGGATGATCCTGATCGGCGAAACGGACGGCTTTTTGAAAGCGGTTGGAACCCTTCACTGGGGTTTGATGATCACCGTATTTAGTCTCTCGCATCTGGCCTTCCTGCTGGTTTTACCGGTTGAACGCAATCCCATCGGTGGCGGTGCAGGGTTGGTTTTATTTGCGATGTTTTTGACTCAGTTTAATGATGTGATGCAATTTGTTTGGGGTAAATTGTTTGGTCATCATAAAATTATTCCGCAGGTAAGTCCTAAAAAAACCTGGGCTGGCTTTGTCGGAGGGGTAATGACCACAACGATGTTAGCTGGCTTTGTTGGGCCGTGGCTGACGCCTCTGGTTGGTTGGGAAAGTTGGTTCGCGGGTCTTCTCATCGGTATTGCTGGATTTATCGGGGATGTCACCATTTCGGCGGTAAAACGCGATTTGGGCATTAAGGACTCTGGTAACTTGATTCCAGGTCATGGTGGCATTTTGGATCGGGTGGATAGTTTGACTTATACGGCGCCGTTATTTTTCCATTATCTGTATTATTTGCATTACTAATGAATCATTTTCTGCGCGGCTGTTTCTTTCAGGTCATCGTCAAACCTATCGTGTGGTTAATCTTGGGCTTAAATATCCGGCACCGGGAACGGCTACCGAGTCAGGGACCTGCCATCATCGTGGCGAATCATAATAGCCATCTGGATACTATGGTGTTAATGACCTTATTTCCGTCAACGCTACTGTCTAAAATTCGTCCGGTGGCTGCCGCTGATTATTTTATGCGGAATCGTTTTTTGGCGTGGTTTTCGTCGCGCATCATCGGTATTGTCCCGATTAGGCGCAACGCCGGGGGAGATGTGAGCCAAGTACTGGCAGGGGCATTGGCGGCGCTTGAGCAGGGCGATATTTTGTTGTTGTTTCCAGAAGGCTCAAGAGGTGAGCCTGAGCGCTTAGGTCGATTCAAAAGCGGGGTGGCGCATTTGGTGACCTGCTATCCGGAGCTTCCGATCATTCCGGTTTTTTTGCATGGCTTAGGTAAGGCGTTACCAAAAGGAGAAGCTTTGTTGGTGCCGTTCTTTTGTGACGTTTTTGTTGGTGAACCTTATTACTGGACTGGCGACCGTAAAACATTTATGCAGGGGTTAACCGATAAAATCAATGCACTTGCCGCACAAGGTCAATTTTCAACCTGGACTTGAGGAAGGTTAAAAGGGTAGTTCAACTATTCGATGCATTAGGATCAATTGCTCACCTCGTCATCATGTTTTACAAATAATTGCTTATTTGCCATCGCCCAAAGCAATAATGGAGTGATCGACGGTAAAATCAGGTAACCTAATTGGTAAGCTAATCCAAGAAAATTGAGTTGAGTTGGGGAAAATCCGGTCGGATAGCTCATTCCAGGCGGCGCCAAGTCAAAGGCTATGCTTTTTAACGCATCTGTAGACACTCCAAAGATCAACATGCCTGCTAACACTAAGATGCCGGACCACCATGCTTTAAATTTATGCATTGTCTGGCCGGGCGATGCCAGTAGAATTGCCGAATAAAATGCCAAACTATAGCCATAGGCCAATGGGTTAAGTGTAAATTCTAAAGCAGCCATTTTGTTTTGTTCGGTAAACATTTTGATATCGCCCAGATTGGTGACGATGTTCAAGTTATGGCCCGCTTGCTCAACGCTTGCAACCAAATGAGGAAACAAAAAATGCAGCAGTCCATCGGCGCAGATGGCAATTGGCCAGATCCAAAGCGGTGCTGCCAGATACCATAGCCCAAAACAAAGCGGTATCATCAATAACGTTTTGCCTAAAAATTGCTTTAAAGAAAAGAGTGGGTTCATTGATGAACCACGTTTGGAATAAATTTGAGCCAGACTAAAAATACGATCAGAACATCAAGCATAATTAATGCTTGCCAGATATAGAGATGCGCCCAGTTAAACGCTTCCAGATTCCATTGACCAAGATAGAATAAACTGATGATACGTAGAATGTTTAACGCCTGAACACTGACGAAACCTACAACGACACCGATCAGTTTTTGTTGCCAGGAGCTCGGAAAGGCCAGTATCGCGGCAATTAGAATAATAGCCGCTTCAACGCCGTTGCATCCAGCTTGTATTGACACCGCAAACCCTGACTGGGTATCAATCAGTTCAACTCCACGAAACAGCACTGTTTTATCAAATAATTGCACCAGCCATCCGCTGATATGCGCGACCATTTCGGTGAATGGGATGATCAGTTGATTTTGTACAGGAATGGAAAGTTCAGCTGTAAAAAGCCCGATCAGAATAGCGAAGAAGATTATAAAGAAGCGCATTTTGTCATTGTGGGTAATAGAGCAATTCCTGATTTGCAGCGATATTTTTATTTAAAGTTGAATTTCTTGGAGTTTTTATCCGTAGAGCGGTTTAAGTAATTTTTTTCGGTTTGAATTTAGCTTGTCAGCGTAATAAGCGGTAATCAGAAACGCTAAGATGCGAACGCTTCTGTTTTAGAATGATCAATCAATGATATTCTTGTTCTTCAAGGATCATAATGCCATCGACTTCAATTTGTGCGCCTTTTGGAAGGGCGGCAACACCAATTGCTGCACGGGCAGGGTAGGGTTCTGAAAAGAAGTCTGCCATGATTTCATTGACGATCGGAAAGTGAGTCAGATCGGTTAAATAAACATTCAGCTTTACAATATCTGATAAATCACCACCAGCGGCTTCACATACGGCCTGCAGATTCATGAAAACCTGGATGATTTGAGCCCGAATATCGTTCCCTATCAAGGTCATCGTGACCGGATCGAGTGGGATCTGTCCCGATAGATAAACGGTATGGTCGATTTTGATGGCTTGAGAATAAGTGCCGATCGCTTGTGGCGCTTGCAGCGTATGAATAATAGTTTTTGGCATCGTTGAAACTCGTGCTGCTAAGGTGGAAGGAGATTAGGCTTTAACCCGAGTAATTTTTAATACAATTGACAGTTGTTTGAGGTGACGGATGATTTTTGCGAGGTGAACACGATCTTTTACCGTCAAAGTGATTAAATCGACACTGACGCGGTCGTCTTGGTGAATGACCGAAACATTCTCAATATTGGATTCTTGTTTTGAGATGGTGGTGGCGATGGTGGCGAGAGTTCCGCGTTTATTCAGTAATTCAATGCGAATTTCTGCAGGAAAATCGCCCTGAATATCTTTACACCATTCGATGTCAAGCCAGCTATTTTGCTTTTTTCGAATTTCTTTGTTATGGCACTCATGATGATGCACGACAATGCCTCGACCGGGATTGAAAAAACCGATCACCGGGTCCCCTGGAATTGGACGGCAGCATTTAGCAAGCGTCACGACCATGCCTTCAGTTCCTTTGATGATTAAGGGACTGCTATGGGGTTTTTCATTGTCTTCAAGTTTAATGGCCGCATGGACATTTTCCTGCATCAGTTGTTTGGCAATGAGGAACGGCATTTTATTGCCCAAGCCGATGTTTTCGAGTAGGTGTTCCACCGAATTCATGCTGTTGGATTTGAGGAGCTGTTTGAGTCGTTCGGGTGGAATGTTTTCCAGACTAGTATTCATGTCTTGTAATTCTTTTTCTAATAAACGTCGACCGAGATTAGTTGCTTCCTGTTGCTTGAAGTTTTTGAGGTAGGTTCGAATACCGCTGCGTGCTTTTGCGGTGACCACGTAATTGAGCCAGAGTGGATTGGGTCTGGCCCAGGATGCCGTGATGATTTCGACGGTCATGCCGTTTTCGAGCTGAGTTTGGAGCGGCACAAGTTTTTTATCGATGCGCGCCGATACGCAGGAGCTACCAATATCCGTGTGGACGGTATAGGCAAAATCGACAATCGTGGCACCACGCGGCAATTTGATAATAGCCCCATTTGGTGTGAACACGAAAACTTCTTGTGGGAATAAATCAATTTTCAGATTATCGATGAATTCGATCGAATCACCTGCCGATTTTTGAATTTCAAGAATATCGCGTAACCATTCGTTGGCGCGATCTTGAAATTTGGCGGACTGATCGTCGGATTTATACAGCCAATGGGCGGCAATGCCGGATTCCGACATGCGATGCATGGCGTAGGTGCGAATTTGAATTTCAATCGGGATTCCGAAGGGCCCCATCAACACCGTATGTAAAGACTGATAACCATTGGCTTTAGGGAGTGCAATATAATCTTTAAATCGTCCCGGAATCGGTTTAAAGAGGTTATGCACTATGCCGAGAATTCGATAGCAGGCATCCAGATCATTGCAAAAAATGCGAAAGGCATACACGTCATAGACATCATTAAATGAAATCTTTTTTTGCAGCATTTTTTGATAAATGCTGTAAAGATTTTTTTCGCGTCCCAGAACATCACATTCGATGCCGGATTGTTTGAGATGGACTTTTAAAGTGTTTTCGATTTTGTTGATAATCTCGCGGCGATTGCCACGGGCCTTTTTGACCGCATTTTTAAGAATCGTATGCCTTAACGGAAACATCGCTGAAAAGCCTAAAGATTCCAGCTGATGACGAATTTCGTTCATGCCCAGACGATTCGCGATTGGGGCGTAGATGTCCAGAGTTTCTTTGGCGATGCGACGTTTGGATTTGTTCGGCATGGAACCAAGGGTTTGCATATTATGCAGACGATCAGCTAGCTTGACGATGATTACGCGCAGATCTTTGGCCATAGCCAAAAACATTTTGCGCACATTTTCTGCTTGCGCTTCAGCGCGAGATTTATCGTTAAGTTTGGTTAATTTAGTGACGCCATCAACGAGTTCTGCGACTTCCTTGCTGAATATTTTGCTTAAATCCTGTTTGCTGATTGGGGTATCTTCGATGACATCATGCAGAATAGCGGCCATGATGCCGTTAGAATCCATGCGCATTTCGGCCAAGTAGATAGCGACCGAAATTGGATGGCAAATATAGGCTTCACCACTTTTACGAAATTGTCCTTCGTGGGCACGGGCGCCAAATTCGTATGCTCGGACAATTTCGTCAATTTGAGGTTGATCAAGATAATCGCTAAGGATCGTGCAGAGCCGTTTAACCAGTTTTTCCTGGGGAAGTTCGGTGTCATAGGCTGGAGCTAGATCAGGCATCGCGATTATTCTCTACAGCTATAAAAAGCTGTTCGGTCGGCTAATCGGCTCGTTGACTTGATGGAGCAAGTCGATATTGCTCTCATCGACGTGACCTGCGGCAATTTCGCGTAAGGCGAGTACGGTGTCCTTGTCTTTGCCGCGTGGCAAAAAGGCATCCGCGCCCTTGGAAAGCTGCCGAGCTCTTTTGCTGGCTAATAAAACCAGTTTAAAGCGGTTTTCAATATTTTCTAAGCAATCTTCGATTGTAACTCTAGCCATTGGGTAACCTAAAAATAAATAAAAAATCAGACAAGGTTCAGGTCTATAGAACTGAACCCTGTCGGAGACTTTTGTGTAAAGCGGGCTTTGTGGGGTGAAATTGGTTATGCGCGAGATTTCAGAATCGCTACAGCTGGTAACTCTTTGCCTTCTAAAAATTCCAGGAACGCGCCGCCACCCGTTGAGGTATAGGTAATTTCGTCATTCACATTGAATTTGTCAATCGCCGCTAAAGTATCGCCACCGCCGGCAATTGAGAATGCTTCACTTTCGGCAATTGCTTCAGCCAGTAACTTGGTACCTTTCGAAAATTGTCTGATTTCAAAAACACCGACCGGGCCGTTCCAAACGATCGAACCTGCGGCTTGCATGATACCGGCATACTGGGCAGCGGTTTTAGGACCGACATCCAAAATCAAATCGTCATCTTCAACTTCAGAAAGTTCTTTGGTAACCGCTTCCGCGTCTTCTGAAAATTCTTTGGCACATACGACATCGACCGGAATTGGAATCTCAATACCGTTCTTTTTAGCTTCGGCTAAAATTTCTTGTGCTTCAGGAATCAAATCCGCTTCGTATAAAGATTTGCCGACTTTAAAGCCAGCAGCTGCTATGAAGGTATTGGCAATGCCGCCACCGACAATTAATTTATCAACTTTAGCCGCCAGATTTTTTAATACGGTCAGTTTGGTAGATACTTTTGAACCACCGACGACTGCGACTAAGGGGCGTTTTGGACTTTCCAGTGCTTTGCCCAACGCATCGAGTTCGTTTGCCAGCAAAGGACCGGCACAAGCGATTTTGGCAAATTTTGCCACGCTATGGGTAGAGGCTTGAGCGCGGTGAGCGGTACCAAAAGCATCCATGACGAAAATATCGCAGAGTGCGGCCATTTTCTGACCTAACTCATCGCTATTTTTTTCTTCACCGAGATTAAAGCGCACGTTTTCACATAAGACCACTTCACCTGGGGCAATTTTGATACCGTTGATCCAGTCTTTTTCAAGGCGCACCGGTTTATCCAGTAATTGTGCCAAATGGTCCGCAACCGGTTTAAGACTTGCTTCTTCGCTATAAACGCCTTCTGTCGGACGTCCCAGATGAGTCATCAAGATGACTGCAGCTCCTGCAGAGAGTGCGTACTCAATGGTCGGTAAGCTCGCTTGAATACGCATATCGCTGGTGATCTTGCCATTTTTGACAGGTACATTTAAATCTTCGCGAATCAGCACGCGCTTACCGGATAATTGCAAATCAGTCATTCGTTTAATCGACATCGTTAATGCTCCATATAAGGTTTAAGTATAGGGTTAAAAAATAATTGACTAGACTATTATAACTCATGGTTCGCCCATTTTGACACTCAGTTTTCCTAATTCCGGCGTAAGTCCCAAGTAGGTTTCCGCCGAAAATCCTATCAATGCCAGAATCCTTATTTGCACATCCGTTAACGGCGTCATGCAGTAGTGATCTGAATCATTAA
>CANNKG010000178.1 GCA_947505105.1 Methylococcaceae bacterium
ACAGATGATGTCTTGATTCATCCTAAAAAGCGCCGTTCAACGCATAGAAAACCGTTCGTGCTGAGCCCAGTCGAAGCATGGACGGTTTTCTATGCGTTCACCCAGACGGTGAGACATTAAAATCCCGTTCAACCCTTCGATAAACTCAGGGCGAACGGAATTTTAAG
This sequence comes from Methylococcaceae bacterium, assembly GCA_947505105.1. Lineage (GTDB taxonomy): Bacteria > Pseudomonadota > Gammaproteobacteria > Methylococcales > Methylomonadaceae > SXIZ01. Next base: position 168 of record CANNKG010000178.1, read on the forward strand.
GTCTCAACTGCTCTTTTTAGGTTCATCATCAAATGGATCTATGGTCAACGCATCCTTACGATAGCTGCATAAAGTCGCCATTAAGCTCGTATTAATCACCTATATTGCAAACTATCTTTCACCGAAATAACGGTCAATACATTATGCAATGTTGGTAAGTTTATTACGTATATTTCGGGCCGTCACAACATTGATATAGGCAGCGTCTTAAAATGTTTCGATTTGATTTGGGTAAGGGTTAAAAAGTGCGTCGTCATTGGTTATGGCTTTTTATTGTAATTCTCGTAATAGCTGGAATCATTGGCTATCGGATGGCTTTTCCTCAAAAAGGTGCTAAAGACGACACGCTAAATATCGTTAGCGTAAGCCTCGGCGATATTGAAGAAAATGTGACTGCTCAAGGGAAACTGGAGCCAAAGGAATATGTGGATGTGGGAGCCCAGGTAACCGGCCAGTTGCAGGGCGTTTTTGTGAAGATCGGCGATGACGTCAAAGCCGGACAATTATTGGCCCAGATCGACCCTCGAATTTATGCCGCACGGGTTCAGGCGAGCGAGGCCAATATCAAAAACTTGCAGGCTCAGTTAGTCGGGCAACAGGCCGAGGTGGTTTTCGCCAAGCAACAGTATCAGCGAAATCGTGAGTTGCTCAAAAGCAATGGCGTCAGTCAGTTAGATTATCAAAATAGCGAGTTTCTGTTCAAAAAAACCTCTGCTACCGCTGAGGCGATTAAAGCGCAAATCGAGCAGGTTCAATCAACCTTGACCGGCGATAAAACCAATCTCGGCTATACCAAAATTTTTGCCTCGATGGAAGGAACGGTGGTCGATCAAAAAGCGCGTACCGGTCAAACCTTGAATGCCAACCAGCAAACACCGACCATTCTGCAATTGGCAAAACTCGATATCATGACCGTCCGCGCTCAAGTTGCCGAAGCAGATGTTATGCGTCTAAAGCCCAACCTGCTCGTCTATTTTACGACGCTAGGCGCGGGTGAGCGCCGATGGCAGGGCAAAGTGCGTCAAATTCTGCCGACGCCTGAAGTGATCAATAATGTAGTGCTCTACAATGTCTTAGTCGATGTCGAAAATAAAGATCGACAGTTGATGACCGGCATGAGTGCCCAAATGTTTTTTGTGCTGGGCAAGGCTGATCAAGTCCGGCAACTTCCGGTATCGGCTTTAGGGGTCCGAGTACGCAATAAAGACAGTTCACTCGGCAGCGCGTACCGGGTAAAAGTAGTCAAGGATTCCGGGATTGAAGAAAAGATAGTACATATTGGCTTGCGAACCAGACGATTTGCCGAAGTGCGCGACGGCCTTGATCTCGGCACACAATTACAAACCAGTGCGCGCACTGATGAAAGGGAAAAACGGAAGGAGCGAGGGACTACCGGCGCAAATCAGAGCGGGCCGCGATTATGAGCGAAACGACCCCGCTATTAGCGCTTAACCATATCCAGCGCTATTATCCTAACGGCGAGACCCTGGTCCGCGCCCTGAACGATGTGTCTTTAACGATCTGGCCCGGCGAATTCGTGGCGATCATTGGCCAATCAGGTTCCGGTAAATCCACCTTGATGAATATCATCGGTTGTCTAGATCGGGCCGATCAAGGCAGCTATCACATTATGGACCGGGATGTTGCCGGTCTCGATAGCGACCAACTGGCGGCGCTGCGGCGCGAAACTTTTGGTTTTGTGTTCCAGCGTTACAATCTGCTGCATAACGCCACCGCGGCGGAAAATGTTGAAATTCCTGCCTTGTACGCTGGAGTCGCAAAACGGGAACGTCATCAACGAGCTCAACAATTATTGGATCGTTTAGGCTTGGCCAATCGTAATGCGCATAAACCGATGCAGTTGTCGGGCGGTCAGCAGCAACGCGTTGCGATTGCTCGCGCCTTAATGAACGATCCGCCGGTGATTTTAGCCGATGAGCCGACCGGCGCGCTGGACAGCCAAAGCGGTACGGAGGTGATGGCATTATTGCGTGACCTGCACAGCGAAGGTCGGACTATTTTATTAATTACCCACGATGAAAAGGTCGCAGCGCATGCCGAACGCATCATTACCCTGTGCGATGGCGCGATCTTAAGCGATATTGGCGAAAGTCCGAGAGGAGAGTTTCTGTCACCGAAGCTGCATGACTCAGGTACTGCGGGAATATTGGCAGAATTACTAGAAGCATCCAAAACCGCATTACGGTCTTTATATGCCAATTTGTTTCGTACCTTGCTGACCCTGCTCGGGATCGTGATTGGCGTGGCGGCGGTGGTTACCATGCTGGCCGTAGGTCAAGGCAGTCAGGAAAAAGTACTGGATCAAATGCGAGCGATGGGAACCAATATTCTATCGATTCGACCCGGAGCCCCTGGGCTAAGGACGGGCGGTGATGTCGCCACGCTAGTGAGCGCCGATGCCGAAGCTATTGCTGAAGTGCCGAATGTCGAATGGACTTCGCCTGAACGCAATCAACGCCAGACTCTGCGTTACGGCAATATCGATTATATGACCAGTGTTCAGGGCGTGACCCCCAGTATGACGAAGGTCCGTGAATGGGCGGTTGCGGAGGGGGATTTCTTCGACGAGCGCGACCTGCGCCGATATGCACCGGTGATTATTTTAGGCCAAACCGTGCGCCAGATCTTATTCCCTGACAACAGTGACCCACTGGGGCGTTACGTGATGGTCGGCAATATTCCGTTTGAAGTGATCGGGGTGATGGCTGCCAAGGGCGCCGATGCTCAGGGGAATGATCGCGATGATGTGACATTTGTGCCCTTGACTACCGGATTGATCCGCTTGTTTGGGCAACAATATCTCGGCGGCATTACCGTGAAGGTGCGCGATGTGCAACAGATCGACAACACCCAAGCAGCAATTACCGAGCTATTAACGGCCCGCCATCAGACCGAAGACTTTCGAATTCGCAATATGGCGTCAATCCTGGCGACCACGACCGATACTCAAAATACTTTCACGATGATGCTCGGCATCGTCGCCGCCATTTCCTTGTTGGTCGGCGGTATCGGCGTGATGAATATTATGCTGGTCAGCGTCACCGAACGTACGCGTGAAATTGGCGTACGCATCGCCACCGGCGCGCGACGCCGCGATATTCTCCTGCAATTTAACACTGAAGCGGCGGTGGTGTGTACGCTCGGCGGCTTAATCGGTGTATTGCTCGGCTTTGCAATCGGCACCGGTTTGCGCTATTTCGACATCGCGGTGCTTTTTTCGCCTGCTCCGGCAATTGTCGCGTTCTCCTGTGCGTTCGGCACCGGCTTATTATTCGGTTACTTACCGGCGCGTAAAGCGGCGAGTTTAGATCCGGTCGTCGCCTTGGCTTCAGAATAACTGTGGCTATTCATGCTTCGTTATCAGTTCCGATGAAAAAACTCCTAATCCTAACCTCAGTCTGTTTAAGCGCATGCACGATAGGCGCTAATTTTCAGCGTCCAAGCGTAGCAACGCCAGAGCATTGGCAGGAGCAGCAGAAAGCCGGGCCGCTATCGACAATTGATCCCCAGTGGTGGCAGGCATTCGGCAGTACCGAACTCAATCGTCTGATAACCGAGACCCTTCATTTCAATAATGACTTAGCGGCGGCACAGCAGCGCATCGCACAAGCCAGGGCGCAGGCAAAAATCGCTGGCGCTAATCTCTGGCCCTCGGTGGGGCTGCAAGGTAATTTGTCGGATAGCCATAATGACAACGGTGACAGCTTGAGAGCCGCCGGGCAATTTTCGGTGGCTTATGAAGTGGATTTATGGGGCGCCAATCGTGCCCGCAGCGATGCCGGGGCCGCACGTTTTACGAGTTCGGTATTTGCCCGCGATGCATTGCAATTGACCCTGATGGCGAGCGTCAGTCAGGCGTATTTTAACGTACTGGCATTCGCTGAATTGAAACGGATCAGCCAAGATTTTTTACAAAATCTGCAACAGGTGTTGGTGATTGTTGAGGCGCGTTATCGAGCGGGGGCGGTCTCCGAGCTGGATGTTTTACAACAGCAGACTGAGGTGGCTTCGGCGCGGGCGAATCTGGATTTTTTGCAGCAACAATATACCCTGGCGGAAAATGTCTTATCGATCTTGCAAGGTCACCCGCCTCAACCACGCGCCTTCCAGAATGAAACGTTGTTCGCAATCCGTCTGCCGGAAGTGATTGCCAGCCAGCCGGTCACCTTATTGGAACGTCGGCCCGATATTCGACAGGCAGAAATGGAACTTAAGGCCGCCAACGCCGATATCACCGTGGCCAAAGCGGCGTTCTATCCCAAGCTGCAATTGAATCTGGATACCATGATTGCAACCCCGCAACCGGCAGGCGTTGCCTTAGCGTTATTGTCCAGCCTCTCACAACCTTTGTTTCAAGGCGGGCGCTTGGAAGGGGGCTTGGAAAATGCCACAGCACGTAATGCGGAATTAATTGAAAACTACCGTAAAACTATTCTAACTGCGTTTAAAGAAGTTGAAGACGCCACGGCAATTCGCAAAAATTCCACGCGACGTTTTGAGGCATTGAGCGAGGGCGTCGCCAAGGCCAAACAAGCCTATGAATTATCGTTAGAACGCTATCGTCACGGCGCTATTGATTATCAGACCCTGCTGATCACGCAACGCAGTTTACTCAGTGCCGAAAATAGCCAAATTCAAGCGCGACTGGATGTGATGCAAGCGCTGGTAAATCTTTACCGGGCGTTAGGGGGAGGGTGGTCAGCGGGGAAAGGATAGTGATCGTTTGGTTTATCCTAAAAAGCGCCGTTAAACGCATAGAAAACCGTTCGTGCTGAGCCCAGTCGAAGCATGGACGGTTTTCTATGCGTCCACCCAGGCGGTGAGCCCTTAAAATCCCGTTCAACCCTTCGATAAACTCAGGGCGAACGGAATTTTAAGGTCTCAATTGCTCTTTTTAGGTTTATTAAAGCTTCAAGTAAGCGTAAGAAACCAGCGCCTACCCGAATTTACAGATTTATCTGCATCGACTATGATAGGTCCGCAACTAACTATAGACTCTAAGCCAACTTTCCCGATCAAATTCATTCGGTGACCAAAGGATTCACAATGTCCACAGCTGACAATCAACAATATATTACCTGGTTACATTTATCCGATTTGCATTTGTGTGAACCGAAAACCGGGTGGGATGCGCATCGTGTGCTTGATCCTCTGCTAATAGATCTCAAGAAAATGGAAAAGGATTACGGATTGTTGCCGCAACTGCTATTTTTCACAGGGGATGCCGCATTTGGTAATTATGGAACGGGAACCAGTTCAACGCTGGCCGAACAATATCAAGAGGTTGAACAATTTTTTACAGTAGTAAGAAGGGCATTTAGTGTAGAAGTACTCAAAGAAAATTTGTTTGTAGTACCCGGTAATCATGATGTTGATCGAAGTGAAGCTACTGAATCTTTAACATTTTGGATAGAAAATCAAACCGATCCAGTAAAAGTTGATCAATTAATAAAAGATGGAGGCAAGCAATGGAAGCAATACATTGAACGATTAAGCATTTACCGGGAATTTTTGGAAACAAATGGTTATCAACATTTGCTTACCGACCCAGACCGACTGATTTACCACGTAGTTCGGGAAATCAATCAAGTAAAAATCGGCATCGGAGGTTTTAATTCGGCTTGGAATTGTTCCAGAGATAACGAAAAAGGCAAACTTTGGTTAGGTGGCAATTGGCAAAATGGTGAAATTGTCAAACAGCTCAAAAAGCAACAAGTCGAGTTGAAACTGGCATTAATCCACCATCCACCGGATTGGTTTGTTGAACAGGAAGCCAAGGTAAAAATCCAAATGGAACGTGATTTTGACTTTTTTCTGCATGGACATGAACATCAAGGTTGGATCAATGCTCAAGTGGACGGTCATATTCGCATTGCTGCTGCCGCGTGCTACGAAAGTTCTGAACGGGAAAATGGCTATAATTTCGTGCGGCTAAATCTGGAAAACGGAGAAGTTGAAGTTTGGTTGAGGAAATTTGATGGTGATGGAGGAGGCTGGATACCTCGGATAATAGCTAATAAAACGAACAATGACGGGCTTTGGTTAATAAAGAACCAAGAAAAACTCAAAAAATTAAAAAACCTCCCGGCGACAAATGAAGATTTTAACGAAAAAGTTCGCAAACAAATACAAAGGATTTTATCGACGGGTAAACCGGCAGCCTTGGCTCTCCGAGATGCATTGTTACAATCGGCAACAACCGTAAGCGCACCTGAAGAAGTTCTTTTGCCAGGACAGCAATCAATTAATCCAGAAACAGTAATAAGAGAATGGCGCAAAATTGTTGAAGCTTCTTTAGCGCAAGCGCGTGAACACATTAGTCAGATTAAAGAAATTTCCAGCGAGATTTTGGGGTGGCTGATTTTACTTTGTATTAATGCCGATCAGATGCAGAAAAACGGCTCATCCCTTATCGACTTCAATACGGCAACTGAAATTACTATTCCATTATCAACGCCCACCGGGATCGAAGTATTTGTTGCCAAATTACAAGATAGACCCGCTAAGTTTTTGTTGAAAAGTTCCGATAAGGCATTAGGGGTGGGTCATCTCGATCCAGCTGATCTTGAATTTGGACTCCAAAAATCAGATGCCTTAGTGGAAATTAAGAAGTTGATTTATTGCGAGGTCTTTAAAAAATTGCCGGTACTTTCGGAAAATTGGATGGATCGATTGGCAAATACTGTGGAGCTAAATGCTGAAGATAAGAACATTTGGTGCCATCTGGCTATATCGCAACATCGGTATCAAGAGTTGCAACATGTTGTCAAAGACTTAAAGAAGGATCTGCCGGATTTACGCCTCTTAATCATCAGCCCAGATAATAATGGCGAGACGGCAATTTTAGTGATGGACGAAGCACGTTTAGAATCTTTAATCTTGGCGTTTTTAACTACCCTGGCGGAATATTGATGAAATACGACTACTCCACTCAAGAACCTCTGCATCTCCCCAAACAAAACTCCTGGCCCGAAAGTTTTCACGTTTTTGAAAAAGACCATCATTATGCTTTACTGGCTGCGGAAGCAGCGGGGCGACCGTTGTTGCTGCGCGGCGAGCCTGGAACCGGTAAAAGCCAGCTCGCAAGAGCCGCGGCGGTAGCGACGCAACGCCTGTTTTTATCTGTGGTCGTCAACGCTCGAACCGAATGTGAAGATTTACAATGGAAGTTCGATGCCGTTGCGCGTTTGGGCGAAGCGCAAATATTGGCTTCGGTGCCGGATGCTGATCGGCTGGCGCGTCTTAGACCCTCGCGGTTTTTAAGTCCAGGGCCGTTGTGGTGGGCGTTAAACTGGGAGTCTGCGCAGCGCCAATTTGAAGATTGTATTAATCCCTGTGATCCGATACCGGAAATACCTGAAGGTTGGAAACCGAGTCAAGGTAGTGTGGTATTGATTGATGAAATCGATAAAGCCGATACCGATTTACCGAACAGCCTGCTGGAGACCCTGGGAAATGGCGACTTTAACGTTCCTTATATCGGTACTTCAGTTCGGCGCGAAACCGCTGTGCCTGCGCCATTGGTGATCATCACTACCAATGAGGAACGTGAATTACCCGCGGCCTTTGTAAGACGATGCTTAGTCCTGCCGCTGAATCTGCCTGAAAATCAAACTGACTTAATCGAGTTTTTAGGTCGCCGTGGCGCAGTTCATTTTGGAAAATGCTGTAGTGTAGGGGTTCTGCAGCAAGCGGCGGAAATGTTAGCGGAAGATCGTGCAGCAGCTGAGCCGGGTCAGCCCAGACCCGGTCAGGCCGAATATTTAGATTTGTTAAGGGCTATTTCCGGCATGGCGCAGGATGAAGCAGAACAATTGGAATTGCTGAGTACTTTGCGTCGTTATCTTTACCGAAAAGCTACCGCTTAAGTCCTGATCATGCCAACGTTGTTGAACCGTGCCGATCTCCTGGCCTGTCTTAAAGCTCACCCGACAAGCTCGCTAGATGAATTTGCTGCGGTTTTAGGCTTGCTTCCCCAATCCGACTTGGACAAACCCAAAGCAATCTTCCATTTGGATCTCCGCTTCCAGGCGCCTATTTCCAGCGAAATAACGATTAACAAAGATGAACAGGTGGAAGCAGAAACCCAAGCCGCTTTTTTACAAGTGGTAGCGCGGCAGCGCTTTTCCGAGGATGAAATTCAAACCGATGAACCCGCTTGGTACCGAGATGCCAAACCTTATCAAAATCATGATCCTGCCTTAACTGCCCCGGTTAACCAAATACCGCCAGCTCAACCTGAACTAATGCCCTGGCGCAGGTTGTGGCCCTTCCTAAAATTGGTATTGGGTGCAATAGTCGATAGACAACAACCCGATTTGCCTAAGACTATTGATTTACTCGCAAAAGCTAAATTATTACGTACCTTACCGAAAGCCCGACACAAGGGCTGGGCCAGTCAAGCGCAGCTTATTATTGATTATGATGCCAAGTTAGTGCCGTTTTGGAACGATTTTAACGAATTGCGCGAAAAGCTCGAACAGCTTAGAGGTAAAATCGGGCTGACTATCATAGCCTTTCCCGAAGGCGATCCGGGGGGTACCTACTGGCAAGATACGCCTGCGGGATGGGCGGTGCAGGAAAATTACCGCCCACTGCCTGCTGGAACGCCTGTCCTAATAGTGAGCGATTTAGGCTGCAACGACAGTTCAGATCAACGTCGTCTGCGTTGGCGGCGTTTCGGCGCCCAATTAACGCGCGCGGGATGTCCGGCAGTTGCCTTTATGCCCAGTCCGCCGCGTTGGTGGAGTGCGGAACTGACCCAATGGTTTTACATGGTGTATTGGGATAGGGCGATCCGTCCGCCACAAAGACTTAGCCGCAAGACCGCCTATGCGCCATCGCGCAATGTTGATCGAAATACTCAATCCGCTGAATGCTTATTACATGCTTTAGGTACAGCCGTGCGCGTTGAACCGGCCTTACTGCGAGCAACCCGCTACTTGTTTCCGAGCGGTGTGATGGATGTCGGGGACGAATATCTCGCCTGGAATCACCCCGATGTGTACCCCACACTATTAGCCTTTTATTTTCGGCAGGCAGCGGAGTATAAACAGCATTATCTTGATGACACCCGTCTGACGCCCGAATTAAAACAGCAGATTGCCCAAGTGCAAGCCCAGTACCATGCGCATTTATCGCCGGTCATTGCTTACGAAGAGCACGTTGCTGCCGCCGGTTTGGACGGGACTTTCGACCCGCAAACCGCGGAGACTTTCGAAGCGCGTATTGCCAAAACCCTGGAAACCCCCGAGTCTGAATTAGGCCAAGCGGCTAAACAATGGCTGACGCGGATGACCGCCAGACAACATGCTTCGGTTTGGCGTAACCAGGGCCTTGCCGTTGCCTGGGTAAAAGCGCAGGGGCAGACCGATTTAACACATTTAATTTTACCGGAAGGACTGGAGCTTCAGAGCATTGCCTGGGCATTTAAACCGACGACTATAGTAACAAGCCATATTGTTCAACGCGGCGAGGAGCTGGTGTTTACCGATGCCGAAGTATCGCTTAAGTATTTCAGCAGAGTGGCGGAACTGCTCCATAGTAGCTCTGTGGTGCAAATTGAAACGCTGACCGATGCAGGAGTAAAGCAAGCAATCCTCCATCATCTGGATCAGCCTGTTGGGATAACCCAGCGCCGGAGTAGGCTGTCGAAATACGGCAATTTTAGTCATATTTTAATTCCCCGAATTTATGACTTCGGCTAGTTTTAAAAATAGTGCTGTATTTAACTGATAATAGATGCTAAAAACTATCCTCGTTCAACTACAGCTATTGTTTAAAATCATG
>CANNKG010000179.1 GCA_947505105.1 Methylococcaceae bacterium
ATGATTTTAAACAATAGCTGTAGTTGAACGAGGATAGTTTTTAGCATCTATTATCAGTTAAATACAGCACTATTTTTAAAACTAGCCGAAGTCATAAATTCGGGGAATTAAAATATGACTAAAATTGCCGTATTTCGACAGCCTAGTCTTACCCTCTAAATTTAATATTGACACGTCATCATCACTAATAAGATTGACGCTCACTTTGCCGGAGTTATTCAAGGTATTGAATAAATCGGTACGAATTTTATCGGCATGAACAATACCAGCCACGCTAAATGAACCAGCTTTTTCACGCACACCAAACACAACTACACCGCCATGCATATTGGCCATCGCTGAATAAGTCGGCCAAAAATCCTTCGGAATTTCTCCTTTACCATCTTTACCCTGAGCCAATTTACATTCGAATTCGACTGATTCGGCTAATAAAGACAGGTCATCCAGCGATTGTAAATCAAACATTAAATTGCCTCGATTAAAACTTACACCTCAAATAATGTAGAAGATCGTATTTTTGAGGTATTTAATGATTGAGACTATATTACAAAACTGAAGAGTATTCCAAAACTTATTGCTGTATTCTTTACCCCTATATTACACTATTAAGTATTTATATTATTGTTTTAATTATATATTTTACCTTTTGCATCGGAAAATAACCGAGTGAAACAACAGAAATCATAATCAAACAAAGCACAATAAAACAATATCTTAAAATAACTCATTTGGTTTATTTTTTGTTTTATTTCCAGGGCTACCTCATTAAAATAACTGAGCCAAAATCTAGGTTAAAAGCGAGTTATCCCAACCACCAGCCTTGCGCATACGTTTGACACTCATGCGTGTCTTTGGAATTTACCTGATCATGTTCAAGGCCACATTGCGGATAATGGCGACATTGGTGGAGCATTGTCTTTGCGTATCCGACTCTGGTCTTCACCGAAAGACATGTCCAGAGTTAAATGCAACTGGTTTTCTATACTCTCCATTGCAAACGCGCAGCGGCCAATATCCGCGCTGCCCGAGCCTGCGAACTGCTGAAAAAATATCGGGTTTCTTGGGTTGTTGTCTCGCCAATGATCCGTTTAGCCAGCCAATGTCTGGACTCAGTCGGCATTCCCTGACTTCGATGCGACTCTGACCTTTGTCAATGGTTTCTGCGTGGTCCATTCTGGTCAACGACGCGGGGCTGGCTGTTCAAAATGCAGACGCACATCCTCATGTAAGCCGCTTTGATTGCCTTTTCGTTCCAACAGGTAATCGCCCCTTAATCTATAATTTTTTCGGCCATGGCTATTTGGCAGCCCATGGCGTCAATGGTGACAATGGCGCCGCGGGCATCCAACTATTCAAATAGCTCAGGAAAGAAAACTCATCAAAAAACGATTAAAGCCACCTTATGCCTACTCATGCAGCGCAAAGCGTTTCCGATCTTCAGCGCTACGACCCAAGGCTTTCGCCATCCAGGGTGGGGCTGCATCGAAGACGTATTGAAATTCTTTAAGTTTTTCAATGGCGCTGACCACCTCGGGCACCTTGATCGGGTAGATATCAGCCCGAATCACTTTTGCGGCGGCAGGACCTCCGATCGATTGTACAAACAGTACATGACAATCTTTGATTAAATTGGCCCTGAACAAATTACGATCATCAGCGTTGTCGGCTTCGATCGTCGAACGTATATCGACCAGACGATATTCATGTCTTGACAACTGGTACACCAAAAAGCGGATACAAGATCCAAAATGGCCGTCGAGCAGTTCGCCGTTGTTTGAGGCAACCGCAACACGGATCGATTCGGGCAAATCTCCTTCACGATAGGACTGAATTTCGGGCAGGTCATCGTCACCTACTTCTTCACCCCACAAGTAACGCACCGCGAGTTTGATATTCTCAAGGCCGATGCCGATGTCTTCACCATCCTCCTCACCATCATGACTACCAATACCGGTTTTTAGATTAGTGACTGTAATCGCTTTGAGTTTTTCATCATCCAATGGTGAGCCAACTTTATCGTGCAATATCCCGATCAATTTGGGCACATCGACACCGGGTAGCACCCGCGAAGCTAGTGCAATGCGCAATGCTAATTCTCTTGATAATTGATTCATACTTCACCCGTTAAATTGTGCTGTTCCTTCCAGGCGGCATAGCCACCTGCTAGACTGTAGACTTGCTGAAAACCGAAATCATTAAACATTTGCGCCAGATGCTCACTGGCATGCCCGTAGTAACAATAAATCAGCATAGGTTTCAGCTTGTCGGCCTTCTTGATTAAACTGTCGCGTAATTGCTCATGCACATGCATCGCATCTTCAATATGACTGGCTCGATAATCCTTAAGGTCCCGACAATCCAAAATCATCGGCTTGCTATCATCAATAAGCTGAACAGCATCGACTGCGGAAATGGTAATAAAGCTTGGCATAACAAGATTCCGCTTATACCGGACCAACGGCGGCGGATTTCTTGACGACGATGGTTTTAGTCAGCGCTTCTTCGAGACTGATCGGATCAGTTTTGGTAGAAAAACCTTTGGCAGCTTCAAATAGGGTGACCACTTTATCTTCAGCGGATAGTCCCTTTAAATCGGCTTTTTCGATATACAGTAAATCGAGCATTTCGTTCCACACCATCCCTTCCTTGTAGGGCAGAAATTTGAAGGTAACCCCGGCAATTTCGATCTGCATTTTGCTCGCAATATTTTCAACGTAAAACAGTGTCACTGTGTCAGGCGTCAACGCGTCCTTATATTGATCCACAAAAACTTGTACGTGTTGAAGTTCATTGAACAAACCATTTACAAAAATGAATTTATCACTATCGGCAAGAATTGCGGTTTGATGCAGTAATAGTTCCGGCGGTTTGCGATCAGTCGTTGATCCTTCGCGCAAAGCGCCCTGGATCAGTACCAAATCACCGCGATAGGCGCTGATTCCTTTGGTGCTGGTTGCACCTAATACTGAAGTAATGAAAGTAAAACCTTGTTTATCGAGATTTTCGAGTAGCATAAATGTCTCCTGGTTAAATATTTGTGCGCTATGCGTCGACCCGGCGGCGTTGCACCTGCTGCGGATCCGCGGTGATTTTGCGATAAATTTCGACGCGGTCACCTTCTTTGACCAAGGCGTCGAGTTTGGCGAGTTTGGCGAGTTTGCCGAATATACCCACTTTCTGCGTGGTCAGATCAATAGTCGGATATTGCTTCAAAACCCCGGACAATTCGATGGATTGTTGCACGGTACTACCGTCAGGCACTTCCAAGCGCAGCCATAATTGCCGGTCGGCTTCTGCGTAACATACGCCAACGTTCATTGTTCACCTCTAATGTATTAACTTGTCAAAAAACCACTGTAGGGTTGAGACACGGCCTTCGTGCCTTCTTATTGGGTTACTATCAGACCTTTAACTCACTTATCTGCTCGATATTAATCAAACCATCAATTTGTTGCTCGGCGCTCTTCGTCAAGCGCTGATCGATTAGGCGTTTGGCTGCGACCATGAAACCCAGCATAATAAAACCGCCCGGGGGAAGTGCCATCAGCAGAAAGCCTTTGTATTCTGGAATGAGGGTAAGTTCGATGAAACGGAAGCCTTCACCGAGCAATACCGAAGCATTGGCGAACAACGTGCCTGCCGAGCTAATTTCTCTAGCGGCACCAAGAACGACCATGGCAAGCGTAAAGCCTAAGCCCATCATCAATCCATCCCACACCGATGGCAGCATAGGTTGTTTGGAGGCAAAAGCTTCGGCGCGTCCCAGAATCACGCAATTGGTCACAATCAACGGAATAAATAAGCCGAGTACCTTATGCAAAGCATGCATCCAGGCGTTCAGAAAAATATCGACCAAGGTGACTAGCGCGGCGATTAACAATACGAAAATCGGAATACGAATTTCGGGCGGAATCAAATGCCGACTCGCTGAAACGGCAGCATTCGAGGCGATCATCACCGCCATAGTCGCAAGCCCCATGCCTAAGCCATTAGTAGCGGTTCCGGTCACGGCAAGCAAAGGACATAAAGCGAGATTCTGTGTCAGCACGACATTGTTATCCCAGAGACCGTCACGGGCGATTTTGCGATATGGCGCGGAAAATAGCGTAGCAAGCGTCATGATGAGCTCTCCTAAGGTCAATGTAATAAAGTGTCGTTCTAACGATTTAATAATTCAGCTTGATGCGCTCGATAAAATTCCAAACCGCGCCGTATCGCTTGCACCACTTTTCGAGGCGTAATCGTCGCCCCCGCAAACTGATCAAATACGCCACCGTCTTTTTTTACGGCCCATTGTTCGAAAGTCAGGTTGTCGAGCGATTTACCATCGAAACTTAACACCCATTTGGATTTAGCAATTTCGATCTTGTCTCCGAGTCCAGGGGTTTCAACATGAGAAATCACTCGCACCCCGAGAATATCTCCATCTCTGCTCAAACCGATCACAATATTGATCGGCCCTGCGTAACCATCGGGAGCCACGAATTTAAAACTGACCGCCGTGACTAAACCTTGTTTTTTAGCCAGATAAACCACCGTCTCAGCCGCACCCAGATTCGCATCCGCTGAAGGCAGGATCAACGTGTCGGCGAGTAATTTGTTGTCATGTAATTCAGCCGGAATGACTTGTTCGAGATTGGCCTGCAAGTCTTCTTCCAGACGTAGTTGAATCACGCCACGGGTCGCAAAATCGGCCAAACCCAGCAAAATTGCGGCAAGCAACGCAAAACCTGCCAGAACGCCAGCCTGATAGCCAAGTTGCGGACGAAGTTGTTCTAAATGGGAGGGTTCCAGCCAGATCGCCAGTTGTTGGCGAAAACGCTGTAACAAAAGTAACGCTTGCTCAAATAGGACGGCTGCGGAAATGGTTTTGGAATTCGATTCACTATTCATGACTTAACTCACGGCTGACTGATGTCGATCGGTTTGCCGTTGCGATAGCGGCCATAAATGCGTGGACGGATGTAATGATCAATCAACGGCGTAAACGCATTCATCAACAAAATCGCAAAGCCTGTTCCTTCAGGATATCCACCCCACGAACGAATGACAAAGATTAAGATTCCGCAGCCCGCGCCAAAAACTATCTGGCCGAGCGGGGTATTAGGCGAAGTCACATAATCGGTTGCGATAAAAAACGCTACCAGCATAATCGCTCCGGAATTCAGATGTACCCAGGCGCTTAGGTAATGATCGGGATCATAGCCATGAAAAATGGTCGCCAGAATAGTCAGCGTCAGCAATAACGACGCCGGAATATGCCATTGAATAATGCCTTGACGGAGTAACCAGAACCCACCCAGTAATAACAGTAAAGACGAGGTTTCACCCAGACTTCCGCGTTCCCAACCAATCAAGGCCAGAAATCCGGAATAATCGGTAAGAATCTGCGGCACCGTTTGATTTAGAGAAAAACCGGTCTTAATTGCACCAAGCGTTGTGGCGCCAGTGAGGCTGTCAGTTGCCGGGACACCCGAAGCCAGAATACCGAAACTCTCAAGAATACCGGGACCAGTAAACAGCGGGGTCACATTCACCCAGGTCGTCATTTCAATTGGAAACGAAATCAGCAAAGCTACCCGTGCCAGCATGGCAGGATTAAACAAATTTTGCCCAAGGCCGCCATACACCTGTTTACCTAAAATTATCGCAATCGCAGATCCCACCACGCCAATCCACCAAGGCGCCCATGGCGGTAAACTCATTGCGACCAACAATCCGGTCAACACCGCCGAACCATCGCGTAAAAACGGTAAGGCTTTTACGCCTTTCAATTTCAGACACCATGCTTCAAACAACATTGCCGAAGCAATGGTGACCAGACCCAAATATAAGGTAGGCCAGCCAAACAATATGATATTTAAAATACTGGCGGGCATTAAGGCGATAATCACCCGACGCATAATCCAGTCGACCCGCTGGCCTGCGCCAACATGAGGACCGCTAATCGGTTTGACGCTCATGGTTGAACTCCTTGGGCAATCTGTTCGGCATCTTTGCGAGCGCGTTCAGCGCGTGCCTCCATGACGCGGCGCGCTTCAGCTTCATTTTCGAGACGAATGCGTTCCATCCGATCATTACGATCATTGATCAGGCGTTTGGTCTGTTCGGATTTATGTTCCATCTGCTGCCGTTTGAATAACTCACCTGAAGCATATTTAAAATAATGCACCAGTGGGATATTGGAGGGACAGACATAGGAACAGGAGCCGCAATTGATACAATCCTTAAGCCCCAATTGAACGGCCTCATCCAGTTTATTCACGCGAATTCGACTGGCCATTTCAAGCGGCAATAAACCCACAGGACATGCCGTAATACAACTGGAACAACGGATACACGGTTGCACTTCAGGCTCTTCAATATCCGCTGCCGACAATGCCAAAATACCGCTACAGGCCTTGACTACTGGCACGTCGGTCAATGGCAGCGCATCGCCCATCATCGGCCCGCCCATAATCAGCCGGGCGATTTTGGTTTTATCCACCTCACAAAAGGTCAAAACTTCAGAAAGCATGGTGCCGATTAAGACTTCGACATTTTGCGGCTTAGCGACTGCGCCACCGGCGATTGTCACCACGCGACTGATCAAGGGCTGACCCAGACAAACCGCTCGATAAACGGCATAGGCAGTTGCAACATTATGAATCACTACGCCGATATCAGTTGCTCGTCCGTCAGCCGGAATTTCCCAACCAGTTAGATAGCGCAGCATTTGTCGATCCCAACCCATCGGATAACGCGTTGGCACCTGCTTAACCTCAATTTCCGGAAAATCTCGACAGGCGTCCTGCATGGATTGAAAGGCTTGCGGTTTGTTGTCTTCGATGCCGACCATCGCTTTAGGGGCATGCATGCCGCGCAGCATTAACCGAATGCCGGAAACAATATGCGTCGCCCGTTCCTGCATTAAAAGATCATCACAGGTCAGATACGGTTCGCATTCCCCGGCATTGATTACCAAGGTATGAATTTTGTTGGTACGGCCTAGATTTAATTTGACTGCCGACGGAAATACCGCTCCGCCCATGCCCACGACACCCGCGGCACCGACGCGTAAACAAATTTCTTCGGCATTTAACGCAAACGGATCGTCCGGAATGATGGTGCTTCGCCATTGGTCCAGGCCATCGGTCTCTATAATAATGGTTCGAATCGGCAATGCCGAAGGATGTGGAGCTGGACATTCCATCACGTCGATAACGGTTCCCGAACTCGGCGCATGAATCGGCGCTGAAATCGTCCCCTGGCTATAGGCCAGCAATTGCCCTTTAAGCACCTTATCGCCGACTTTGACGACCGGCTCGGCAGGTTTACCGACGTGTTGCTGCACCGGAATATACAGCTTGTTCGGTAACGGTAAATTCAGCGCAATAGGTTGATCCGAAGTTTCCGCTTTATGCTCTTCGGCATGAATGCCCCCGCGTAATCTTGGATTTTCGAATATCGCCAACATTTTGTAAGTCTCCGTTTAAACGGTTGCCAACGGTTTCGGCCAGCGCCAGTCGCGTAAGGTCACTTCAATCGGATACATTTGAAGGCATTCGGTTGGACAGACACTGATGCATTTTTTACAACCGATACAGGCATCGGCAACGACCGCATGAATTTGTTTCGGCGCACCGACAATCGCATCGGTTGGACATACTTTGAAACAACGCGTACAGCCAGTGCAGGTTTCTTCACTGACGCGAGCGATCATCGGCTCAGCGTCTTCGGTTTGACTTAAATCGACATCAATGCCGAGTAACTTGGCGAGTTGCTCGATCAACGAGGTTCCGCCCGGCGGACATAAGGTGACTGGCGCAGCGCCGGAAACTAAAGCTTCTGCCGCGGGACGACAGCCAGGAAAGCCGCATTGACCGCATTGCGAACCCGGCATTAAAGCCTCTACCCGTTCGAGCAACGGATCCGATTCCACTTTCAGATACTTGGCTGCGATCCCTAAACTCAAACCGAGTAAGAGTCCCAGAGTCGTTAGAATCAATATCGCTGAAAATACATACATGATGTGCCTCTACTCGCAATGAATCAGTTGATGGATGCACCACACCTTACTTGGTATAGAGTCCTGCAAAGCCCATAAAGGCCAGGGACATTATCCCCGCCGTAATAAAGGCAATTGGCGTGCCCGCAAAAAGTGCCGGTACTGCCATGAACGCAAGGCGTTCACGCAGACCGGCAAAGAGCACCATCACCAGAGTAAAGCCCAAAGCGGCTCCAAAACCGAACAGCAGGCTTTGGATAAAATTGTATTGTTCTTGAATATTCAGGAGCGCAACCCCTAACACTGCGCAGTTCGTCGTGATCAACGGCAGAAAAATGCCTAAGACTTGATAAAGCACCGGACTCGTTTTATGAATCACAATTTCGGTGAATTGCACGACGGCAGCAATGACGAGAATGAAACCTAACACTCTCAAGAAACCGATGTCGAAAGGCGCCAGTAAACGATGCTCCAGTACCCAACTAGCCGCCGAGGCCAAGGTCAATACAAAGGTCGTTGCCATGCCCATTCCGAGCGCGGTGTCGAGTTTATTTGAAACTCCCATAAACGGACATAAACCGAGAAACTTGACCAACACCACATTGTTGACCAGGGCCGTACCGATAATTAACAAAATGTAGTCGCTCATTGCTTACCCCTCTTCGTTTGTGTTGAAGAAAGCAGCATTTATGCCAAGCGCTTCTGAACAATAAAGCGACTGATATTTATGGTAAATTCAACTCTCTAGTACGAAGTCGACTTGTTCTAAACAACACACAAGCAGGCATGATCACACTGGGTTTTGTAGGAAAACCAACAAAAAGCCGAAATCCCCTCCCTTGATGTAGAAGTTGTTTTAGCGGAAAAAATATCCTGAAGCTACCCACAAAAAAATTGGCGTTGTAATTGCTTGGTACTAGCATATCAAGATTTGTAATAGAGACTATCCGATTATGCCTAAACTCACGCCCGAATTTCCCAAAAATCAGATAGCTGAAGACTTGCTGGAATTGATAGACATTTCAGGGACAGAATTTGGTGCTTTCGACCCGACGAATATCAGCTCGAAAAAATTCCCGTTCTCACTATTCATCAAAACTGTTGAGCAAGCCCCGATTGCTATTTCGATTACCGATAAAAAAGCCAATATTCTGTATATTAACGAAGCTTTTCGGCAGGTGACGGGGTATCAAGACGCGGAGATTCTAGGCGAAAATGAATCGAAACTGTCCGATAAATCGACACCACGTCAGGTTTACTACGATCTCTGGCACACTATTTCGCGTAAACAAGTCTGGCGTGGCCGTCTGGTCAATCGACGCAAACAAGGGCAGCGCTATTTGGCTGAACTGACCATTGCTCCGATGCTCAACGAGGCCGGAGCGGTCAGTCATTATATTGGTATGCATCGAGACATCACTGCAGAACACCAAGCCGAACGGCAAAACATCAATCAAAAACTCATGATTGAATCGGTCATCAACGCCTCGCCTGTCGCCATGATTGTGCTTGATAGTCAACGCCAAATCATTATGGATAATGAAATGTACAAAATGCTGATCAGCGAACTCGGTCACCACGATCCGGTCTTGCTATTTCTTCAGGCCTTACAACAGGAGTTAGGCGATTTATGGGAGCCGCCCTAGGCTGTCGAAATAAGTCCCTCTGTCCCAGTTATTTTACTCCCGATTTTTGGCTTGCAATATTGTTGAAAAAAGCTTGGCGTTTTTTTCGAACAGTGTAAGGAATGTTATCTTTTTCCCACATTTCCACGTCATTATGGCGAGCC
>CANNKG010000180.1 GCA_947505105.1 Methylococcaceae bacterium
CTGGTATCTTAGTGCTTGGGTTAACTGATGGTAGTCTTTCAAGTTCATTCTCGTCTTTAGTCGGATAGAAAAAAGCTTGGCACTATATCAGTTAGCCTTCCTTAATATCCTATTATTGGCGATTGCACTTCGGAGTTGAATCCGCCATACATTAGAAATTCTCATTGGCACAAGCATTGTTAAAAACGCCACTCCAGAACAACACCAGAAGATAATACAAGCAGTTTGGGGAGAGAACGGAAAAAATATGCCTGATCATATTAAAACGCTTGCAGTATCAGGTGGAAATGTGGTCGAAGAGCGCTATAAACAGGCGTTGTTAGCGTTTACAGAAGGTGTTGTAAGCACGACATTTCCAGTGTTAAGTGCTTCTGCTAAAACTATTATTCAAGCTCAAAAATGGTCTATAGATGTAATGTCCGACCGCGAACTTCAGGAAACTTACAAAACATTTAAAGGTATTGGTGGAGGGGATTCGAAGTTTTTTGATGTAATCAATAAGACAATCAATCCAAATACGCGCCTAAAAATCAAAAGCATCCTTAATAGTCAGGGTAAGGCTGAATCAGAAGATAATATCAATAACTTTTTGAAAAATACTTTTAATGAGTGGTATCAACAAGAAACCCAAGAATTTCCCAAAGTAAAGGCAGCCTTACAGTCTCTAAAAGGTGAATATTTAAAAGACTATGATGCTTTTAATGGCGTTATGAAAAAAATGTTGGGGGATAATGCTTCTGAATGTGAAAAGTTTGCAAAATTTAATGTGTTGATCGGGAAGATCAGTATGGACCTCAAAAGTTCTCTGGGAAAATGCAAAGGCTTACCACCTTCTAAAGATGACATAAAACAACAGGCCATGATCATGCTGAAGTATTATCCCAGCCAATCCATGCTTGAAAGTAAAGCCAATTATCAAAAAAATAAATTGGCGTTTCTACAGGGACGTGACTGTTTTAATTACGAGAAAAAAACTTATACGGCTACGTCTGCTTCAGAAAAAGCATGGGTTTTAGTCGAGACCAAAGATTTCAACGATGAGCCAGATCAGGGTAATGGTTATTATACAAATACCTTAGCCTACGCTAGAGGTAGCATTACTTTAGGTCGGAGCGCCGAAGGGGAAAGCTTCAAATTTACAACCACATGGACTAATCCACCACAAATAATCCGTACAAATGACAAGATTACAATCAATATGAGCGTCACTGCGACCAGTATAGGTAAAAGATTCTCCTTCAGTGGCTCTTCCACTGTTTGGTTTGATGTTGCGGATATCACACCTGGTTATGTAAACAATCGAATTCATTTTTCAGATGGTAATGGCGGGGTTGGATCCATTGAAGTTACTAATCAGAACGCTAATACCAGGGTGTCAAAATCATTGTCGCTTGATGCATCGAGTCTCTACGGAAGCGAAAAAGACGGCGCCAAAATTGCGTTGTTGACAGCAGCTTTCAACGGCACAGGGTATCCCGGAACACGATATACTTACGAATGGAAAACAGTGAAGTAACGCATACAGTCTTTCTCTTGCCGCTGTTTTTGGGTATTTCACCTTCAAGCAGCGGCATATATAAACTTTTAGGTATGAAATTTTCAGTTTATGCCATGCAAGCCTAGAAAAGTCGCACCCCACTATGGAAATTAGTTATCTGAAAAACTATAGATTGGGGTTCAAGGCTCAGTGGAACGGAAAATTTGATTAGTGGAAAAATGTGTTCAAATTTTTGTAAGCGTTGCCAGTCGATAATATAGATGCTAAGTAACACAAGGCTATTGTGTTACTTAGGAAGTCATTGTTTTAATGATAAAAGTGTATTTACGACCTCACTCCATGTAACAAAATAGTGCTATTTATATATTCTTGTTACTTATAAATAATGCTGTCATGACTGAAAAATCATCCAATCAACCAAGGCGATTTTGTCTTTGGTGGCTTAATTTGAACGCGCTTTAATTAAAGAACGTCAACACGAAGGGATTGAAGTAGCCTTACAGAGAAATAAAGCTAGCATCAACACACCGATTGCCACAAATAATCCCGCTGTAACTTTATCTTTTTACCGATGCCTTACCCAATCCACTAAACTTAAGCCGCATTAATTGGACAGCAAGCAGTCAATTTGGTAAAATAATGCTTTAATTAATTGATATTTAAGGTTATATAGAATATCGCCTTCAATACCATACTGTTTTAGTCAGCTTTATTGAGTATCTGCACTCATCAGAACTACTCGATCAATCCCGCTTTAAAAACACTGCCTTTAGCCGCCAACGCACTCTGACTTTTCCAGTCATGTTAGTAGCCATGATTTCGGGCTTCAAAGCGAGCGTTCAAACAGAACTCAATGGCTTCTTTGCTCACCTTGCCAATCAGGCAGATTTGACTCGCAAAGCAAGCGCCCAAGCGTTTTCTAAAGCACGCAAACAATTTTCACACCAAGCCTTTGATCATCTCAACCAATACTTCATGCGCTTGGTCGCCGACCACCTGCCGACACCACGCTGGAACGGTTTACGTGTAGTTGCCGCTGACGCCTCCAAGATGCGCCTGTATCTCCAAGATGCAAGCCACCGTTTTGTTCGGGAAGCCATTGCCTTCGCGCTTTATTTGCCAGGATTGGAAATGACTTTGTCAGCCGAACTTTACAGCGCCTCGGTGGGTGAGCGGCAAATGCTGTTTGATCATCTACCTAAACTGAATCCCGATGACCTTCTGGTGCTGGATCGTGGTTATCCAGCACGCTGGTTAATCGCCTATTTGACACAACGTGGCATCCATTTTTGTATGCGGGTTGATCTGACTGGCTTTATCGCCGTTCAGGAATTCATGCGCTCGGGCGCTGCCGAAAAAATCATCACGATACGCGCACCCAAAGCCATTGACTGCACTGACTACGAGTGTCAGCAGACGCCTACTCGTGTATGTTTGGTTCGCATTATCACCCCTAATGGACGTATTTACGTCGTCATGACTTCATTACTTGACGGCACCGCTTATCCAGCCAGTGATTTTGCAGCCCTTTACCATAGTCGCTGGCGCATTGAAGAAGCCTATAAAAGACTAAAACACCGGATGGCACTGGAAAATACTTCCGGTCTCTACTGGTCAGCCGCGCAACAGGATTTCGGTGCCAAAATCCTGGCCGATAACCTGCATTCGCTCACGGTTCTTGAGGCCCAGGGGCTTGATGCTATCACCGAAGGTTATAAAATTAACCGTACCTATGCGTTTTCTCATCTCAAACGTTGCTTGCCACGCTGGCTACTCGTCGCAATTCCCACATTGGAACAATTTGTTACTACTTTAACTGAATTGGTCAAAAATCTCGTGGTATCAGTTTCAAACGAGTCAAAACCGTGCCCTAAGCATCCCAAACCCCATCGAAAAAATGCTTATAAATCAACTTTGTAGTTGTATAGTGGAGCTTAAGTTTATTGGATTGGGTATGAATTCGATGCCATTATATTGAATGGCATCTATGCGCAATAACTCAAAGGTCATCGCTTTATATCTGATAGGCTAAATTGAACTGCTGTGAATAAAATATTATATAGTTATGAGAAACCTACTAGATTAGGTTTTCATTTTTAACTCCTGTTTTGTTTTTTCTAAATTCGGTTGTCAAAATAAAATTTAATAATAGCTAACGTTGGTACATTCACAGTTTAATTGATCTATACAATTTAATTATATAGTTTATTATGCACCTATCTATATACCTATTTATTTTATTCATAGTATATTGTTAGTTTATTATATAGTAGTATTTTTTCATTCATAAGTATCTTCACAATCGATTATTCCAAATTGGCTTGATGGTTTTTATCAGACTATCCTCCAATCCTGCTGCTAGATTGATTTTGAATGGGCCATACTGGAGCAAACCATGGTCAGGCAATGCGTAAATATCGACCGCGTTAACCTGAGCGAGAATTGCTTTAAGATTGGCGTGATTACGGATATTCGTATGTTGCGTCGGGCCGGGATGTTGATAACCTCGCATCCTATTTTTGAGGGTTCGGGTGGTCTTACCAATGTAAAGTACAGAACTGTTGCTGATGAACGCGTAAATTACGTTCGTTGAGGCTATTGAGGTATCAAGTTCAAAGCAAAGATTGTTTTCCTTTAGCATCCAGTGACCAACGCGTTGGAAACCGATGTCGAGTAGGCGTTGCATGTTGTTATCCGAGACAAGTCATTACTTGGCTTAGGATATTGCAGATAAGATCAGATAGCACGACCGACTAACCGTAACTCGTGCTAGAAACTGGCAACAACTAAGGTTCATGAATCCTTGTTTCAAATTGCTATAGATATGATTACGAGGAAATTTTACCGGTAATTATCACTTCTTTAGCAGCAATCGGCGATAAAGTATGAACCAGTCCGAGCTATTGAATGGATGGATAATTACTGTGACGTAATGAGGAATTTGTTTGCAAGTGCAGGACGATTGACTCGAAAACGCAACAAATAGGGCAAATTTTCAGACGTAACAATTTAACGTCACTGCTGTCATACTGCAATCGAGTCCAAATTGCATAAACCCCATATTCAGATTACGCTAATCGAATCCGGGATCGACCCGTTTTTTTACATTGTGTTATCGGATCAGGTTATGCGTACAAGTTCTAATAATCAAACTTCAAGTTATCTCTTGGTTAGTTGGTTGTTTTTGCGCGGTTTGGCGTTGTTTTATTTTGCGGCGTTCGCGTCAATGCTGGTTCAAATTGAAGGCTTAATCGGTTCGCAAGGCATTTTACCGGTACGAGATTGGTTATCGACCATAATGCTGCAGGAACATGGCATACCATTGTTCCGAGTTCCAACCCTGTTTTGGTTCAATGCTTCGGATACTGCACTAATGGTAAGTTGCGGTCTAGGATTATTGGCTGCGGTGGCGTTATTGTTGAATATTTTGCCTCGAACGGCGTTGCTGTTGTGTTATGGGCTGTATTTGTCGCTTGTCCAGGTAGGACAGGTGTTTACCAGCTTTCAATGGGATGCTTTTTTGCTTGAAACTGGTTTCTTGGCGATATTTCTAACCTGGGGTGCAAAACCGACTGTTTTCATGTTTCGCTGGTTGTTGGCTCGTTTCATGTTCATGGGCGGAGTCGTCAAAATTGCCAGCGGTGATCCGAATTGGGCTAATCTGACTGCGCTGAACTATCATTATCAAACCCAGCCTTTGCCATCACCCCTCGCATATTATGCACATTTTCTACCAAGTGAATTTCAGCAATTTTGTGTCACGGTGGTGTTATTAATCGAACTGGTCATTCCGGTGTTGGTATTTTTGCCGCGCCGATTTCGCTTAGTGGCAGCTTGGTGTTTTATTGCGTTACAGATCGGTATTATTCTGACCGGAAACTATACCTTTTTTAATCTGCTGACTTTATGGCTGTGTCTATTTTTGTTCGATGATCGAGATCTGCAACGATGGCTACCATTCAAACTTGCACGCAAGATTTCCGCTCAGCCGCTTTATCCGGGGTCTGTTGCGTATTTTTGTGCTGTGTTCTGGTTCGGAGTGATCTTGTCGATCAATGCCTTGTCAATCTGGTCGGCGAATGGTCAACATTCATTGGCACCTCCGCTCAAATCCTTGCTTAGACTGGTTGATGCTTTCTCGTTAATTAACAATTACGGCCCATTCGCGGTCATGACTACCACACGCCCCGAAATCATTATTCAGGGCTCAAACGATGGCAGCACTTGGTTGGACTATCGATTCAAATTTAAGCCAGATGAGCTTTCTAAAGGTTTGACCTGGAATATTCCACATCAACCGCGCCTGGATTGGCAGCTCTGGTTTGCCGCTTTGAAAGCTCCCGATGTGGAGCATTGGTTGGCAATGTTAATGGATCGTTTGCTTGAAGGTTCAAAGCCAGTGTCACAGCTGTTTGCAGAAAATCCGTTTCTCGACCAACCACCACTTTATGTTCGGGCGCTGTTATATGAGTATTCTTATAATCCTCCTGAACTGCGCGCAAGTAGCGGACAACTATGGCGCCGCAAATATCTGGGAGAATTGATCCCGCAAACCAAATTGAGTCGATAGTTGCGACGCCTCGATCCTAAATCTCTGCAATCGCAATCCATCCTTCAGAATCGACCGAAATGGGTACTGGAATCAACGATTCACCTAAGCAGTCGCCGAATTCGCAATGACCGTCATGCCAACGATAACGGGCATAATGGACATTACAACTGATACTGGTATGCGGTTTGAAGATCAAATATTCTTGTTTTTGTGCCAGCGGAACACCAAAATGTTGACAGCGGTTGACGTAGGCGCGAATGCTATCGCCACTCTTTAAAAGCAAAAGACTGAAGGCGGTTTGGCTATCGGTTTTCGATTCAAAAAACACGATTTTGGGTTCACCATCCGTAATGTCGACGATATTACCCACGACAGCTCCTTTGGCGGGAGCATTGGGCAAGTCAAACCATAAAGTAGTTGAACAATCATTCATGATAAAAGCTTCCAATGACTAATAAATAAAGATAAGAGGCTATTTTAGAAAATTGACAAAAGCTTTGTCGCTAAGGATTTCGTTAAAAATAACCTTCCGAAATCATCATTGCACGGGTTACATCTTTCGATTATGCACTTTCAGGCAATTACTCACAAAACAGTCGCAACGCTTCAGAATCAATGCCAGGAGGCGGATTCAATCGCAGGTAGTTGCGGTAGGATTGCTCGAATACCTTTTTCAAATGCTCTCGCTGCTTCGGCGTAAGCTCTGGATTGTCGAGCATTTCCTTGTTATCCTCTTCTATCATCTGTAGAAGGAACGCCAATAAATTCATTGATTGTTGAAACGGCGTGCCGTGCGAAAGGCGCTGATAAGTTTCAAGATCGACGGTAACGCTTAAATGATCTTGGCTGAATTCAATGCTCATGAAAATTGTGGCATCATTTAATAGCACATCGTTCGCGCGATTCATTGACGCGATCCTTAAGTTGTTTGCCGGGTCTAAAGTAGACTTTGGGATGTGCAGGGATAGTCACAACTTCGCCCGTTTTCGGATTGCGGGCATTATTACGAGCCGGATTGATACGAAGAGTGAAGCTACCGAAATCACGAATTTCTATGCGAGTATTGCTTTCAAATGCACATACCATCTGCTCTAGAATGCAATTAACCGCTAATTCGACATCACGTCTCTGCAGATGTGGCTGACTTGCCGCTAATAAACCAACTAATTCCGACTTGATCATTCTTACAAACCATTGAATATAAAGGCGTGCATTGTATCAGATTAGCAAACATTCCCATTCGGTAAGCTGATATATGTCGTCATCGTTGTCATACTGTCATTTTCTATTATTATTCAATGATGTAAACATGACAACAACCGAATTGATGACGACATGACGGTTGTGACGATGTAATAATTTAGGAAAACCATAGGAGTTAAATGAAATGGATCAAATTGTCCGTATTTTTAATGATCGCTTCTCGAACTGGTCTATTATTCTACCTGAAGAGCAAGTTGCTCAACGGAAACGAGGTAAAATTCTCGAGGCAGGTTGGTGTATATGGTTTTTGTTCGATAAGGATGATCAGGGCGAATTTCTGGATTATTATGCCTCGCATCGTATGACTTCGGATGAACACGTTCGAATTAGAGTCGATGGTAGCATTGAATATCTGCCAGTTATCTCCACGGGACATATGATATCGGATGATCCTATTGAAAATGCTCGGCTGGAGAGCGAATTCTATAAAGAAAATCAACGGATTATGGAACTCCTTAAAGCTAAAGGATTTGTGATGGAAGGTGACGAACCTCTGGCGGTGCAAATTAATACCTTCTTGAGATGTGAGAAACACTGACACTGCTTGAACAGATTTCATAAGCAACTTATGCTTTTCATTGAATGTGTCGAAGTAGGTAGATTATTTGAAGGAATGCTGTTTATGGCGTTTCTGGATGATCTGACTGCGTAAAATATTGCGAACTGATGATTCTTAGGAACTTTCTTTCTGCGAGTCTATAGCGAGCTGTTGAAAAAATCGGCCTACCTACTGTTTGACTTAGATTATACTGATGCACATCCACTACATATTATATGGCTTTCGTTTTTCGGCAGCCAGTTAATAACGAGTGATAGATGTTTGAACCACAATCAATTTTTAACATTTTACGTCGCTGAGCAGAGGCAAACATTGACTTGTAAAATTCTTCTGAGCTGGATCGGTAGAACTGACATCAAAGCCTCAGAACAATCTTCAGATGTTGGCTTGGGACCAATTGCCCAAGCCATAACTCAGCTTAAATTTGATCATATAGTACTATTCAGCAATTATCCTAAATCTGAATCCGAATTATTTATTGCTTGGCTTCAGACGATTACCACTTCATCAATCAAGCATATATCAGTCAAGCTATCGAGTCCAACTCATTTCGGAGAAATCTATACAAGCGTTACTCAGTGCATCGATAACCTACCAGATAATAAAAATACCGAACTGACATTTCATTTAAGCCCAGGCACCCCTGCAATGGCAGCGGTATGGATTATTTTAGCTAAAACTCGTTATGTCGCAGAACTTATTGAATCCTCTAAAGAACAAGGTGTTAAAACAGTTCAAGTTCCATTCGACCTATCCGCTGAATATATACCGGATCTGTATAAGCGTTCAGATGAAAAAATAAAACGCCTAGGAACCGGACACATTGAAACCACACCAGCTTTTGAGTCTATTGTTCACAATAGCGATATCATGAAGCGAGTAATTGCTAAAGCGCAAAAGGTTGCTCCACGATCAGTCCCAGTTTTGATCGAAGGAGATAGTGGAACCGGTAAAGAACTCTTGGCAAGAGCTATTCATAATGCTAGTTTGAGACGCGATAGACCATTCGTAGCGGTAAACTGTGGAGCCATTTCAACTGAACTAATCGAATCGGAGTTTTTTGGCCATGAAAAAAGTGCTTTTACAGGAGCTATCAATACCCGCAAGGGGTATTTTGAAGCAGCGCATGAAGGAACATTATTTTTAGATGAAATTGGTGAATTACCGCTTGCACTCCAAGTCAAATTTCTTAGAGTTTTGCAAGAAGGTGAAGTCACCAAAGTTGGCGCCAGCCAAAGTATAAAGGTGGATGTCCGCATTATTGCAGCAACCCACCGTAATCTGATTGAAGATATTGAATCAGGATTATTTAGAGAAGATTTGTTGGCTCATAAAGCGAATTGTGTGACGCCACATAAAATTCTCAAAAACTCTATATGCATGATTTTAATGTTATGAGCCCATTCATGCATTGCCAAGTAGTGTTGTAGATACACCTTATTGACGCCACGAAATGGACGCAGAAAATTACGTAAACCTTTCCAGAAGCCTTCGCTAG
Organism: Methylococcaceae bacterium; assembly: GCA_947505105.1. Taxonomy (GTDB): domain Bacteria; phylum Pseudomonadota; class Gammaproteobacteria; order Methylococcales; family Methylomonadaceae; genus SXIZ01. The sequence goes on from CANNKG010000180.1 coordinate 9,371, forward strand.
TATTCACATGTACCTCACGAATACCATCGCCATCGTCGTCTCTAGCCCACACTCGTTGACCTGGAGTATGGCAAACCGTCACATCTACGCGATCAGCTTCAGCGAGATGATTGTAAGCGCCCCATTCATCTGTATTAACGGTAACGCCTGAATCTGTGGCGTTCAGCACCGTAGGTTCAAGGTCTTTGCGCGTACTATTGTGCCTAACTTCCAGTTGAACTTGACCGCTTTCTCTACCCATGATTCCTA
>CANNKG010000181.1 GCA_947505105.1 Methylococcaceae bacterium
ATGATTTTAAACAATAGCTGTAGTTGAACGAGGATAGTTTTTAGCATCTATTATCAGTTAAATACAGCACTATTTTTAAAACTAGCCGAAGTCATAAATTCGGGGAATTAAAATATGACTAAAATTGCCGTATTTCGACAGCCTAGATCATACGTCCACTGCAACGGCGATGGTTGCTTACTTTGCAAACTAGGTTACAAAACCGATGACATCTTTTTAATGCCTATATTCGATCTCATTGATCATAAGGTGGTTATTTTATCCGTTAGGAAAGCCAACTCGTCGCCCAAGGCTTTGCGTCCCCAATTGATGGCTGCGCTTAAAGCACCCAAAAGTCTCATTGAAATCAATCGTATAGACAACATAAATTACACAGTCAGCACAAGGCCTCTTTCCGAAAATTTGAAATCCGATCCCGATAAAATCAATGCTTTTGTTGACGCGTACAATAATGAAACTATCGATATTTCAGAAGTTTACCCACGCATGACCGATGAGTTTTTATCGACTCTGTCAACTATTCAAAAACGCATGGCGGCAAAAGGCATTACATCATGAAATCAATAAGTTGCGAAAATGATTTAAGCCAATTTCGCAATGCGCACTCTGCCGAGACGATGTTGGATCGTCTCGGCGGTGACCCTCATCTTTGTGTCAACTGGCCTGTCGGGGTTGGAAAAAGCGTTCATTTAGATGCTGTAACACTTTCGGCTCTTGAGTCAAATCAATACGACTTAGTGATTGTGTTAGCTCCTACACGCCAGTTAATCGAGGAACGAAAATTGGTGAAAGATCCCCTACCACACCTAAAAATAGTTCAATTAAAACCTAGACCTAGGTTATTGTGTAATGGGCTTAATCAACGTTGGGAAATTTATGAAAAAAAACATTTGGGTGTCTTGGGGCGTGCAACACTTTGCAACTCATGTCCCAACAACACAACTTGCTCTTGGATTAAGCAATGGAGTGACGAATACCTAAATGGTGTTCAAGTCATCTACGCCACCCAAGCTTATTTTGAAATTATCCCAGACTTTTTAACCACTTTGAAACATAAAACGGGAGCTTCCAAGGTTTTAACGATAGTCGATGAAGCCAATTTTCTCCTGAAATCATTTCGGCGTTATCTTCCGATGAATGCACTCAAGCATTTTTTGCTTCTCCTGGATCAAGTGCTTTCCTCAAGCCTTTTAGATACTGTTAATGAGCGGGTACTTCTACATTGGCAGAAAGTTGTTTCGGAGCTATTACTGGCCGATACTTCTGATTTGCGGAATCAAAAATGGCACCTGCCTCATTTGTCCACGGCATTATGCGAACGGCTTCAAAAAGGTGGCGTTAACAACTTTGGTGACCATTACGAATTTATCGGGTATTCATTGTTGGAGTTCTGCAGATCACCCCAAATATCGCAGGAGCGCTTGGAAAACGGTGCATTGACTTTTTGTAGGAGCCTGCATATTGAAGGCGATTCGATCATCTATAGTGCCACGGTACCGTTAGAGTTACTGAATTACCGGTTGAATGTCAGCGCAAATTTGTACACTGATAATACTACTTTCAAAAATCAGGGGACTCAATGGTTCAACATCGCCTCTCCTTTTGGGACTCGACACTACTTTAGGGGGAATTCAAAACAAATTCTCGATTTTTATGCCGAGCTGATTCACCAACGACTCTGCCAGGGCAAAAAAATCTTACTGGTCGCTAAAAAATGTTTTGTTGCCTATTGTGCCGCACAATTAAACGAACGTTTAAAGGTTCTGGGGAATCTTGACGTTCAAATTGTAGTCGACAACTTTGCATCAAATGATTTACGTCAAGCCCAAACGATACCACTCGTTAATTACGGAATTATTGGCACGAACCTTTTCGAGGATTTTGAGTGCTGTTATTGCCTGACGGGCTTTTATGTGAATGAAGAAGTTATAAACAGCACCCTGCAAGATTCATTCGCATCGGATTTTAGAGTGCCAATTAGTCTCAACGTCGACGGATATCCAAAACGTCGCTATGTGAAGGTAACTCGTGATGAAGATCAATATTCAACCGTCAACATGCTAGCTCAAGATGTTTTGAATTATTTTGAAATGGGTACGGTACTCCAAGCCGTCGGCCGTGTCAGACCCTACACCAAACCTCGGGAAATTATTACATTTCAATGCGCTGACCATCCGGATTTTCCCTATACACGTGAGTTTAATTCACTGGGTGAGGCTCGAACATTTTTTAATATCAAAACGCAGAAGACACAGCAGCTAGAGAATCGCGCTCAACAAATCAAGGAATGTAAAGCAAAGGGGTTAACACAGAAGGAAGCGGCTGACAGACTTTCAACAAGCCTTCGTACGGTTCAGCGTTACTGGAACAAGGCGCTTGAATCTGATCCAAAACTATAACCACAACAGTGTTTTACTTAAATTTAGTACCGATTCGAGGAATCTCTCATGAACCTGAAATTATTACCCGGCTGGCCTGAAAAATTGGCTCAACCAAAATCAAAAAATAATAATCTAAAGAACATTTTACCGCTTTCACCTGAATACTATGCGGGCGAAATTCATTACCTGAAAACACCGGAAGATGCTCACGGATTTTTAAGTTTTGCCCAACAGCGAGCTATTGGCTATGGCGCTATTGACACTGAATACCGATTTCAAAATGAGTCATTTCATGATGTGCGTAGCTTACAGCCTTTATTATGCTCAGTTGTATTGGCTGAATCAATTGAAAATCAAATTCAACTATATACAGCGGTCTTTGATCTGCGTATTCCAGAGATTATTGAAATTCTGAGTCAAGTGCTCAAATTGCCGATTTGTTTTGTCGGGCATAATTTGAAATCCGAATTTTTTTGCTTTTGGCAGTTGGGTCTATCAGTTCCTCCGATGATTTGGGATACTTATCTCGCGGAAAAAGCCCTATACCTCGGGCAGTTTCACCATAGTTATTCAACTCAGCAGGCACAAAACGAATTTGAAGAAAGTGAGTTCATTAAGGAAGCTAAAGAATTAAAAAAATTAAAATTTTCTCTCGTTGAGACCGCCTTGCGTTACGGGATCACCCATCATCAAGCAAGGACTAAAACACAATTACAGCAATCCTTTCTCCATCACCCAATCGAGGCTGAATTTTCAACCGAACAAATAGAATACGCCGCGGAAGATGCGCTTGTCGCAGCAAAACTATACCCCGCACAGGTCGTCAAAGCGTCTGTCTCAGGTATCTTACAACATCTTACGTCTGTCGAACTCCCGTGGGTCGAAACCAATGCGCAAATGATCTGGAATGGTGTGAAAGTGAGTCACGACAAGGGGCAAATGATTCTACAACAAGCCGCCGAGAGAAAACAGCATTTAGAAAATATATTGAAAAATAGAGGGTTAAACAACGTAAGCAGTCACAAACAACTCCTCGATTTTTTATTAAAAATGAATCTTGCACATCTTTTCTTAAAAAATGGCAAATACTCGTTCGACAAAGACAATCTGAAAGAACTCAGTCATATTGACCCAGTTATTCAACAAATTGAACGCTTAAAAAAGGCGAACGCCATATCAGCCAACCCGATTTTAAACCCGTTGTTGGTTGGAAAAGATGGTAGGATCCATTGTGATTTGCACCAATTGGGAGCCGATACAGGGCGACAAACCAGCACGAATCCGAACATTTTAGGAATTCCTGGTGAACTTCGCCCGGTGATCATCCCTGAATCGGGGTATGGAATTGGAGAGGTCGATTATTGCCAAATCGAACCGGGCATAGCAGGCGCAATATTCAATAATCAACAATTGATTGAATTGTACAATACTGGAGATGTATATTCTGCGATGGCTAAGCTATTTTTCGAGGATAGCTTAGATGCTGGCACCCTGGCGCTTCCATTTGATGAATTCAAAAAACAACAATCTGAGCTTCGTAAACGCATGAAAGTCTGCACATTAGGCATCATCTATGGACTTTCAATACCGGGATTAGCCAACAAACTTGGATTACAGCCTTATGAGGCAAAAAGATTGCTGCAAAAATTTATGGATATGTTTCCTGGACTCCAACAATCCATAGAATCGAGCGTAACTTATAGCACTATGAGAGGTTATGCTCAGACGCATACCGGATTGCGTCGACTAAGAGGTAAATCAGGTCCTGCCGATAATAAAGAAAAAAATTGGTTTAAAAACTATCCAATACAAGGTAGTGCTGCTACGGTATTCAAGGCCGCTGGCAATCGCTTAGCTAAGCTATATCCCCTATATCAGGCTAAATTACTCATTCCACTCCATGATAGTTTCGTATTCGAAGTACCCTTGGAGCACCTAGAACAAGTTGCGAAATTGACTGAGGAAGTCATGTGCCAAACAGTAAGAGAACATTTTCCACAACTCAGGCCCCAAGTAGACGTCAATATCAGCCACCCCGAATGTTGGAACAAAGAAGGGTGCATCGACTTGCTTGAACGCTGGGAGCTTGAAATATAGCATCAGCATAATTTAATTTCGTTAAACGCCTGCCGGATGATACAGGGGATGATAACTCCCCTGAAATCTGAGTGGTACCTTGGAACAAACAGCGACGTCACCTATGTGGTATGTACCTTACGCGATTATCAGGATATTCGCTTACTAACCTTGCATCGTTTCATTGAAGCCACCGTCACTCAAATCCCGCGCATGGTTCCAGATGGATTTGACTTGGATAGCTACATTCAACAAGGTCATGTGGATTTTTTGCTCGGTGAGACGATTGAGCTTGAATTGCTGATCAACGATGAAGTAGCGATTCACCTGCATGAATCAAAATTACACCCCAGCAGAAAATCACTCGACTGCAAGAGAACCATCATCGATTTCAAGCACAGGTTCAAGATACCGGTCAATTACGCTGGTGGTTGCTCGGCTTTGCAGATCAAATTGAGGTGGTAAAACCTGACGCGCTTCGTGCTGAACTTACTGAAAAAACTGCAAGGATGGCAGCTCGTCACCAAAAAGAATCAGATGAATGATTGTTCTCATCATCAAACTATTTCATGACGCTCATGTTCCCAATCATCCCGACATTCACTACTACACCAACGCCGTCCGGGTTCACTGATTGGTTCATCACAAAACAAGCAAAAGCCAGTAGCCTCAATTTTTCCATGCGTTTTCCGAGCCTGCTCTATTTGGGCCTGCAATATTGTTTCGGCAACTTCATCCGCAATATCAATTTCGTCTGCCACAGCGTTATTCCTGTCAAAAAAGGCAGCCATATTACCGGACAATTCGCAAAAGAGCACCTTCTTTAGATACTCAGCGAGTAGACATTCGCCGGAGTCAACCGGGTCACAGAAACACCATCTATCGCTGACTTGAATTTGATCCGACTCGATTACTTCAAACACTAGGAAATACCAACTTCCTATCAATCCTATCAGGCATGTTTACCGCATAAGCTAATGTTTCACATACATATTATTTTTAGGCTCCTATTCGTTTAGGACACATCATATGTTTAATTACCCCCCCCGAAACTTTTGGGGCTTTTTTATGGGAAACAATTATGCTATTTCAAATAGAGAGACCACGGTCTAGTAATACGGCTAATAGTATGGAGGACGTATGCTATTGGCGTTAAGTGAACAAGCGATTTTAACAGCTGATATCCCGTTGGCTCATAAACGTTTCCTTCAGCAACGATGGGACAATCTAGCGAGCCTGCCTGACTATGAACCACTGCGCGACGGTTATGCCGTATATTTGAACGAAACAGAAGCGGCTGAACCGCTATCTGCCTTGAATCTTAATTGGCGCTTGGATGAAATGACTTTTGAAGGCGGCTGGTTAGATAAGGTTTCTGGCCTCTACAACTTAGTCTGCATTCCCGGCAACAGCTTTGGATGGGAGTTCATCATCCCCCATTCAGAGAATTTCAATCCACAAAAACTCACTTGGCTAGCCAAGGTGTTAGAGGAAGGAATTTTCAATGATGAGTGAAAAGCTTTAGCTTACCCGGTGATGATTCCAACCGAGCATCAAAAATCATGTACAGAAATTCAAAATACAACGCACCTTTATAAAGAGATCTGTTAAGAAGTTGAGCACTCTGCACGTTTAACACCTGCATACGATTGATGAAAATATTCGTATGCAGGGTAAGCGGTTAATACCAATGATCAGACCTCAAATTTGCAGGTCGGATTTTTTTTTGAAATGCAGGTTTTCCAAGTAATTGAAAGATGCCGCACATATTTTAAAGCAGCGCCGATTGTCTCTCTTAATGATCCGTGACTATAATATCTGCTCAAAATTTTACAATGATCTTGCCATGTTTGATCCCACCCAACAAGAATTACTGGATACACTCGAAAATACCCTGAATGAAATCATGGAAAATATTTGCCATCCGGTTCATGATCCAAAGCACCTGAATCATACTGAATCTTTAGTCGCTTTCAATCAATTGCTCACTTTGCGCGAACAATTGACAGCTACCAACTTACGACGGGACAACTTTAGAAAAACCGTTAGGGAAGTGAGTATTATCTATCAAGAGGCTAACAATATGGACAAGGAAAATAGACGAAAAACTTTTGCTGACCGAAAATTTTCTATCCCAGCAGACAAAAATTAGCGCTATCATTAATCCCATCACACCATATTGCCAAACTGTAGAACCCATCAAAATAGGTCAATACCCTTGTGCAACATAGAGATAAAGTCGCTTAATTTTTTGTCCTGATTATTGTTGACTGATCAACACCTTCCTGAGTACCTTTTATTGAACGGCAGAAAATAAGTGTTCTCACCATCCAATCGAGTTGTCATATAGACTTCGTACGGACTGACCGCAAAATGAACCAAAGCACCACGCTTAAAGGTAAGTAAGGGCTCCGGTTTTTTAGTGATCGGGTCTATTGGATGGCGGGTGTTTTTGTATTGTTTAATGGCATTATGTACTGCCTGTTTAAATTACGATTTCAGTTCTAACGTCGTTACCGGTTCATGTGAGGGCGGCCTAATTTTTGGCTAAGGTATTGTATAATGGATGTTTTTTAATTGATAATTCTGTTGCATTTTACTGACTGATACATCAATATATCACTCATCCTCTTTGCTAACCATAGTCAACTTTGAGCAGACTATTAATGAACATTCGCACAATAAAATTTAAGCTATTCGCGTATTTCTTTTTGTTTTTTTTATCCGTTTTTGCCGCACATGCGAAGGCGGAGTGCGCGGCAACCTTAGACACGAATTTGAAATTATTCATCCCGGAAATTAATTTAGATAATACGATTTTCCAGGTAGTCTTACAGAACGTCCCTGCAAGTGACGGTTCGTTAACGTGGCAGGTATCTGATTATAGTGTCAAACAACAGGGCAAATGCGGTGCTGAGAGCGCCTTTCTAGTGCAGAACGGCAATCAGATGTTTGCGTTTCTACCTAAAATCATCCTTGGTACAACTACTTATCAGGCGAGTTTTATCGTAAATTCTCTCCCCACTGGCGGGTTAACCCTAACGCTTGGCGATTATCGGGTCGGGGCTTTATGGAATGGTGAAGGCGGGGCTATTCTGGATGCGTCTCAAATTGAATTATTGAGTGTAACCGATTCGACACTGAGCTATCGGCAACAGTTTAATTTCGGCGCTGAAACGGAAATCTCCTTGAGCTTGCAAAATAATGTTGGCCAAGCGGTTCCGAAGCTTACCTATAGCAATCTCTCCGAAGAAGGATATACCTTTGATTTTGGTTATGCGATCCCTTATAAAGAGCTACCCCCAGAGCTTTTGCCCCGGTTAAAAACTATTAAGAACCTACAGCAAGCCAAGGAAGCAGATTCCTTAATCGTCATCGTCAAAGGGGTTTTTAAATCAGGCGGTAAGAAAGCTTTAGAGAACTTAGTTAAAAGTAAATTTGGCGAAACGGCCGCTGGTATTTTAAAGACAGGCGGTAATATCCTGGATGTATTCAATGCGTTAGATACTTCAGAGGAACATCTTAAGTTAATGGCCGAACTGGACGCTTTGGACGAGTGCGCCAGAAATCCCCCGGCGCTGGAGCTGATTTCCGCAGCGGATATTGAGGCAAGGATAGCTGCCGTCGAGAATGCTCGACTCCTAATTAAACTCAATACTGGCAACCGCTTTGGGATGCAATTCACTAGTAAATTTGCGTCGTTACCTGTCGCGTTAAAACCTTTCTGGGCGGTTATCGCCGGTGCTAAAAGTTATGTAGAATACGCTGCAAAATCCAATAGCGCTGAAGAGCTCCGGGTTGCCCAACAATTTATCCCCTGCAATAAGGGCTGGGTTGGCTCCGTTCTTCTCCAAGGTGCGGCTGCCTTTGGGGCTCCGCCTTTTGAAGTGAGTACTGAAGTCCTATTTGCAGAAAATGGCAATATGGGATCGCAAAACGGTTTTGTGTCGCATCTGATAGTTGACGGTACGTTAAATTGGAAAATCACCTCACCTTATCGTTATGATGATTCTGGGGACATTTGCGAAGTGACCCACAGTCCATCCTCGGGTAAGATTAGCCTGAAATTGACGGACGGTTTTCTGAATGTTAATTTACTCAATAAAACCTGGTTGGGCAGTGGTACTATGATGAGTCCTCTTACCGGCATTACTGTGACCAACTGTTGTACCAGAAAAGGCAAGACTTATTGTGCAAGTTTGCCGGGTAAAACCGTTCCCATTGAATTATGGTGGATACCGGGTGACTTCAAAGCTCCCTTGCTGGTTTCTTCGGATGGCACCTCGATTAGCGGTAATTATCAAATGGACCATTTTATCTGGCGATGGAGTTTCAACCGGAAATAGCCCGCGTGAGATCAGGGCAATCGCGCTATATACAATAATCTCCCGACACATAATTCATTGGATTGCTCATCGAAGGCGGAGGTTAGTATGGTGGTAATAACCGGCGAAAACCATGCAAAAGCACTAACAGCATAAATCCGACATTTCTAAGCGCTAAAGCCAAAATGGATAACGACTGAGCTTTACTTGGCTTATTATCCAGAATCGCATCGACCGCATTATTTGCAAGCTTTTCCATCCATGACACGGTGCGTGGCCATTCGATCAGATTATTGAGCCAAGCTTGTGGAATGCCTTGTTTGCCAACCCGTGCACCAACAATAGCACCCAACATCGCAGCGGTCGTATCGGTATCCCCGCCGCAACGAATGATGGTTTTCAGCGCGTTCGCAAAATCATCAGGATAAGTTTGCCAAGCGTGCAGGACTGCTGGAACGCTGTGATAGATGTAACCCGACACGCCATTATCACATCCTCGAGTGGTCATAAACGATTCTGTAGATTCACCATAGGCAACGCTGATTTGAATTTGGTTAACCAGATCGAGTAACTCCGCTGCAGAATCACCGTGCTCCGCTGTTAATCGCCGCAGATCAGAAATGAAACCATTAAAGTTTTGACCTAACATCGAACACTTGGCTGCCAA
>CANNKG010000182.1 GCA_947505105.1 Methylococcaceae bacterium
GGCTCGCCATAATGACGTGGAAATGTGGGAAAAAGATAACATTCCTTACACTGTTCGAAAAAAACGCCAAGCTTTTTTCAACAATATTGCAAGCCAAAAATCGGGAGTAAAATAACTGGGACAGAGGGACTTATTTCGACAGCCTAGGCGAAGGCCCTTGAGGCCACAGCCGACGAGAAGGCCAAGGCCGCGATGACGCAGGAAAAGCTGGAACTCGAAGCCCGCAAGCGGCTTGGCGAAGTAAAGGCCGCTGTCCTGGATGCCATCGCGAAGCATGAGCTGAGCCGGAAGCTGCAGGCCTGTATCGACAGCATGGAGACCCGTGGCATTTCCCGGAAGTCCACGGAGATCTCCCGCACTATGGCGAGCCAAGAACTTGCCGACGCTCTGAACGCTGAGCTGCGCAGTCTCAAAGTCCATGAGCTCTGTGTCGGCATGAAGCCGGAGTCACCTGGTGGAAAGACGCAGTTCAAGCTAACTCTTCAACTACCCGGCATCGGAGCGCCCGCAACTGTCCTAAGCGAGGGTGAGCAACGCGCGATTGCCATCGCATCGTTCCTAGCCGAAATCAGGCTTGGAAAGGGTCGCGGCGGCATCGTCTTCGACGACCCCGTCTCCTCGCTGGACCATCGCCGCCGCTGGGAAGTGGCCGAGCGGCTGTCAGTGGAATCCAAGCAGCGGCAAGTGATCGTCTTTACCCACGACATCTACTTCCTGGCTATCCTGGAACAAAAAGCCGACACCAACGGCGCGACCCTGGCCAAGAACTACATCCGCAGAACCTCGAACGGCTTTGGCGTCCACTCGCAAGAGCTTCCTTTCGATGTCATTAGCACCAAGGCTCGGGTTGGCCAGCTACGCCAAATGCTGGTGGAAGCGCAGAAAGCCAAGAAGGATGGCGATGACGACCGGCTTCGGATGGTGACAACCTCCGCCTACGGAAAGCTACGTCTGGCTTGGGAGCGCTGCGTCGAAGAGGTCTTGCTCAATGGCGTCGTTCAGCGCTTCGGCGAAGGCGTGTCCACGCAAAGGCTCAAGGCGGTCTTGGTGACTGACGACAACTACATGCAAATCGAAGCAGGTATGTCTAAGAGCTCGAAGTTTGAGCACGATGCGGCTTCGCCTGTCGGCCGCCTGCCCATCCCCGATCCTGACGAGCTCTCGGCGGACATTGAAAGCCTTGAAGAGTTCCGGGCGACCGTGGACAAGAGAAACAAGCAAGGAATCGCCGCACGGGCGTGAGTTATCGCCAAGCTTGAGATATGCAACAACACAGGCTTTCTATACGAAGGGATAACGTGAGCGAGTCCAACTTGCCTAATTGAGTTGGGAAAAAGCGAAGGCGTTGTCGTGACACGAACTAAAGTTGACGGTTTGATTTTTGGAGATACCCATCTGCCGTTAGCCCGCGTAGGGCGCAATAACCAACGGGCATTGCGCCGTATGGAATGTCACATACACGGCGCAATACGCTTCGCTATTACGCGAGCTTTATATCAGCTTCTTGTCCTTTAAGAAAAATTGTTAGGGACGTCATACATCATCCCATTGATATTGCCAAACATATTGCAACAATTTTTTCGATTAGCTCCCAAGCAGTCAACAACCATATGAAGCGCCTCGAAACGGAAGGTTGGTTAAAATCGAGCGGCATCGGTAAAGGGAAACGGTACTTTCTTGGCGACTTAAGAGAATATAAGTCGCTATTTCCGCTGACTGAAGACTTCACAGAGGATAGCGTCTGGCGGAATTACTACGCGTTCATATTTGACGGTTTGCCCGAAAACATCGTCGACATATGCCATTATGGGTTTACTGAAATGGTCAATAACGTCATCGAGCACTCGGGCGGAGAGCAAGTTTATTTATCTGCCGTACGGGATAAGGAAAAAATAGTCATCATTGTAATCGATGACGGCGAAGGTATTTTTAGGAAAATTAAGCGGTTGTGCAATTTAAGTGATGAGCGGCAAGCCTTGTTCGAATTGTCCAAAGGCAAGTTGACCACCGATCCCGACAATCACACCGGCGAGGATATTTTCTTTACATCGAAGGTGTTTGACGAATTCGAAATTCAATCGTGCGGAACCCGTTTCAGTCACGATGACACATTCGATTTTGCTTTTATTCTCGAGTCGCCTATTTCTAGAGACAAAGACGGTACGGCAGTTTATATGTTGATCACGTTGGATTCGTCACGCCAGATTCAAGCGGTGTTCGACGACTATGCGGGACCCGACGAATTTCAATTCAATAAAACCGTCATTCCTGTGCGATTGGCCCAATACGGTAATGAAAAACTTGTATCCAGATCGCAAGCGAAACGATTATTGGCTCGGGTAGAACGCTTTCATTACGTTATTTTCGACTTTGATGGTGTGTCGGCAATCGGCCAAGCTTTTGCTGATGAAATTTTCCGTGTTTATGCTCAAGCTCATCCAGAGATAATACTGCTGCCCGATAACATGGAGACAAATGTTAATAAGATGGTTTCTCGAGCTATTGCATCGAGGTAATAAAATTGTAGATGGTTTCCAAAATCCGCGTAACACTGCCGCATAAAAACAAAATCTCACCTTTGAACTTCGCTATATACTATAGTTAATATATTATTATGCCACGCATATTTAATACCATTTATAAAAGTATCTTAAAAACATGTAGTTGAATTTTTTTGTATGATGTAATGTATCAAAATATACATCATTACGTATCAAACTATACATAACTGAAGTTCATAAAATAATTTATCGATGGGGGCTGTTGGATTTACAGGCTTGATATCGGCACTGACCTGTCTTTGGTGAATTGGGAGAGGGCTGTGCTGAAAAGGAATGTTTAGGCGATGGGATGATGCATGATTTGGCATCAAATAAAGCTTGAAAAGTTAAAACTAGCGCGGAGACCTGTAAAGTTGTCGGTTGCCGCGCTAGGAGAGGTAGGTTAGCCAGCAACCGCCAAAATTACCGCGCCTGCCTTAAACACTGCGGTAGCAGTCTGTCCTACAGTTAAACCTAAAGATTCAGCGCTATCGTTGGTTACGGTGGCTGCGACCAAGTCGCCCCCCTTTAATTCAATATCGATTTCTGCGCTGACTGCGCCAGGTTTTACTGCGGTCACCTTACCGGCCAACTGGTTACGTGCCGATAATCGATAGCCGCCAAAGTCAGTTACAACAATAATTTGCGGTGCTTTAATTAGCGCAACCACTTCCAATCCGGATTTAATCCCTAGATTGTCTACTGAATCCTTACTGATTGACGCTACAATAGTTTCTCCGCCCGCTAACGTGATATGAACTTCAGCATTGACTGCGCCGATTTGAACGTCTTTTACAATGCCTTTAAATTGATTTCTCGCACTTACTTTCATGATAATGCCTCTTGTGAATGTTTAAATAAAGATCGAAGTGCCCTTGATTTGCACATAGACAGCCATGCCGATTTGTAAACCCAGTAAAATTTTCGATTTACGGGTAATGTGCGCCAGTAATAATTGTTTGCCGACCCGTAAGCGAATCACGCAATGGCCTTGGTCATCATCATTAAAATCATGAATAATCGCGGGCAAGATGTTTTGGATACTGCTTGCGGTTGGTTGTTCTAAAGCGATACTGACATCGCTGGCAAATATTTGTATTCTCAAGGGCGTACCAACTGCCGCATCGATTCTGGACACACAAAGCGTACCAGATTCAAAAGCGACATAGGTGAGATGGTAATCCAGCTCCTGCTTGACAATTGTTGCCTCCCATACGGTAGATGCCTGTCGTTCATGGATAAGTGGCAGATCAAGCCTACTAAAGATTTCAGACAATGGCCCGGCCGCAAGGGTTTTGCCTTCGTTAAGGATCACTAAGTGATCCGCTAATTGGGCAACTTCCTGTTGCGAATGGGTAACGTATAAAATCGGGATTTTCAGTTCCTGGTGCATACGCACAAAATAGGGGAGTAGTTCTTGTTTGCGTTTGTTATCAAGGGAGGCTAAGGGTTCATCCATCAGCAAGATCGCCGGATTTAATGCCAATGCCCTGGCAATGGCGACCCGTTGACGTTCTCCGCCGGATAGACGCGCTGGCATCCGTGTTAACAAATGTTCGATGCCTAACAGCCCTAAAATGGCGGTTAAATCAGCTTTTGTCGACGTATTAGCGAGCCGTTTGCGTCCATAATCCAAGTTCTGTTCAACGGTTAAGTGAGGAAATAAGTTGGCTTCTTGAAAAACATAGCCTAAGGAGCGTTGATAGGTGGGAATAAACACATTTCGTTTTGTGTCTTGCCATACCTCACCATTGATTTGCAAATAGCCGGATGGCGCGCGTTGTAAGCCGGCAATGCAGCGCAATAACGTCGTCTTGCCTGAACCTGAATGCCCGAATAGTACGCTAACGCCTTCTCCGGGCAGCGTTAAGTCGACCTCCAGTTGGAATTGGCCATAGTTCAATTGAAATTGGGCAATAATCGGCTGACTCATTTGAAGGGATGCGCGACAGGTGAGGTTTTAAGGATGGTATACATAAGTAATAGCACTGAAAAAGAAAATACCAGCAAGCCGCCCGCCAATAAATGCGCTTGTTCATACTCCAAGGCTTCGACGTGATTGTAAATTTGGACCGAGACCACGCGGGTTTTGCCCGGAATATTGCCGCCAACCATCAACACTACCCCAAATTCTCCGATGGTATGGGCAAAACCTAGTATGGTGGCGGTTAAGAATCCAGGTCTAGCTAAGGGCATGACCACGCTAAAAAAGCTATCTAAAGGGCTTGCGCGTAGAGTTGCCGCAGCCTCCAAGGGATGATTGCCGATCGCGGCAAAAGCCGTTTGCAAGGGCTGAACGACAAACGGAATGGAATACAGTACTGAGGCGACCACTAATCCTGAAAATGTAAACGGCAAGGTGCCTAAACCCAATTCGGTGGTGAGTTGCCCAATGGGACCTCTCGGTCCCATCAGTATTAACAGATAAAAACCCAGTACGCTGGGCGGCAGTACCAGAGGCAGGGCCACCAAGGCATTGCAAATGCCTTTCCAGCGCGACTGGGTATGTGCCAACCACCAAGCGATTGGTGTACCAAGCAGCAGCATCAAAACTGTTGAGATGGCGGCAACGCGTAAGGTGAGCCAAAGGGTCGTGATATCTGCGGCGGTTAACATGGCATTATTTATCCGCTAAGTCGTAGCCATATTTACGAATGATCACGATGGCTTCCGGCGATTTTAAAAACTTCAGGAATGCTGTCGCGGCAGGATTTTCCGCGCCGGTTTTGAGCAGAATGGCATCTTGCAGAATCGGTTTATGCTTGCCTGTGGGGACTATCCAGCCCGAACCACTGGCAATTTTACCGTTATCAATTACCTGCGACAGCGCTAGAAAGCCAAGTTCGGCATTGCCGGTGCTGATGAATTGCTGAGTCTGGGCGATATTTTCGCCTTGCACCATCAAGGGTTGTAGCTTGTCGTACAGGCCCTGATTTTGCAACAGCTCAACCGCCGCCACGCCATAAGGTGCTAATTTAGGATCGGCCAAGGCCAGATGTTTAAAGCCGCCTTTACCGAGAATCGCTCCCTGGTCATCGACTAACCCAGGTGTTGCTGACCAAAGTACCAGTTTACCGAGCGCATAGGTAAATTGAGTACCGGGGACGGCAAAGCCATCTTGTTCCAATTTTTTCGGATTTTTATCATCTGCCGATAAAAACACTTCAAACGGCGCGCCATTTTCCAATTGCGCCACGAATTTGCCGGATGCACCAAATGACAAGTTAGCACTGTGTCCGGTCGTTTTTTCAAAAGCAGTGGCGATTTCCTGCATGGGTTTAGTAAAGTTAGACGCGACTGCGACTAAGGTAGTGGCTGCATAGCCTGCATGACTAGCCAATAACCAGCTTAAGATTACTACATAAAATAGTTGTTTATTTCGCATAGTGTTTTCCTGAGTAAATTACTAAAAACGCAGCAGACTTTGGACAAAGAAATAATCGACATCTTGACCATTCGGTGCTGAAGGGGCATTTTTGGCAAATTCGCCTTTAAATAAATGTGTCCAACCGGTTTCGAAGTTGAGACTGCTATTAAAATCATAGCGTGCCGATAATTCAAGTTGCTGCCCGATATAACTGCCACTACTGCCTGTTTTATCCTGTAAACCGGTACCTCCCCAGCTATCTTTTGACTCTGCCAGCCAGAAGGCGCGATGACTAAGCATTAATTGAACATCTTTGCGTGGCGCCAAGTTGATTCGATAACCCGGCGTATTGACGTTAGTACGCGCAAAGGCGCCGTAAATGCCGGTTGGTCCGTACTCGAAGCGACGTGCCCCATATAAAGTATCAAAGCGTTGATCTTTGCCGTCATTCGGATTTTTATCGCCACTGGCATAGTCGTATTCAAATGCAAAGCGGGGCGTCCAGGGCATCTCGAAGGTATAGCCAATATCGATATGTTGCATCCAGGCTTCATGATCCAGATTTTTGCCGTCTTTGGCATTGGTAGTAGCCCTGACCGTGCCAAACTGACCGATAGATTCCACTTGAAAATCGAATTTGCCTTTTGTAGGTTTTAGAAACAAGCGTCCGCCCGGAGTAAAATAACGACGGTTGCGAGTCTGAATGTCTGGATTGTCGCCTTCATCCAGATGATATAAATACAGTTCGCTATTGATATTCCAGGCGAGATTATTCCACTCAAAAAATCCACCTGAAAACAAGGTGTGAGAATCCTCTTCATCGAATCTATCTACATCACTCAGAATTTCGGCAGAGGTGAGTGGGTCGCGCAGCACCGGCATGGTGACGAAGCCCGTAAATTGCCAGTGACTGTAGTCGGTAATCCGTAATTTACCGCCGGTAAAGCTGTTAATGGTGTTACGAAACACGTTTCTCGCCACCAAGCGCCTGCTGCCTAAATTAAGCGTTTGCCGCCCTGCGACCACTTCAAGGCCTAATCCGCTGTAATTCACATTTTGATTCGCCCAAGCAATGTAACCTTGAATAAAATCAGCCATATCAACATGGGTATTGTTCACGCCTGAGCCTGAATCGGCGCCAAGCTGTCTGGCGTCCAAAAACTCGCCACCTAAGCGCCATTGACCCCAGCGCGCTTCAAGCGCTACATCCAATTGCAAGGGAATTTGCTGGTCACCCCCTTTGGCATTGGCATTAAAGCGACCATCCATAGTTTCATAGCGCGTACGTTGCTCTATCGACAAAGATAACCAGTCGGGTAACTTCAAAGTGTCATGCAGATTCCACACGGGTTTGGCATATTTGCCTCCCCCTAAAAGTCCATCCTGCATTTGACTGGAAAATGCGGCAAATGGCGGCCTAGTATAAGACACGGCTGGTGCTTCAGTTGCCTTAGGCTTTTTATCGTCAGCAAAAGCATTGCTAGTGCCAAAATAAGCACCACTGGCAACCAGTAAGATACAGGCATGGTTTATGACTGCATTGGTATGAAGATTTATTTTCATCATTAATATCCAGTAACTAGCAAGCATGGAGCACGTTCGGCTTATGTAAACGTAAGTTTACGCAGCTAGAATAAAATCAACCAGGGTTGAATTCTAACTTAATATGTATAAATGTAAATAACGAATTGAGAAAAACACTGTTCAATTTTAATAAACAACGTTATTTGATGGCCTTTAAGTCGCTAAAGTATTGGCTATAAGGCTAATTCTAAAGATAGTAGTATACTTAAATACATTGCGAATTTAAGAGTCAAATGATACTAAGCAACCTGCACGAAATAACTTACACAACAAGGTCGTTCTTCCCCTCATAGATAGCTGGGGAGAGGAGATTTATGTAGCTCAAGGTATTTCATGAGCGTTACTAAGCTTTCTATTGTTGTTCTCTCAGGGTGCCGGAATTGTGTTAAATTGGACATGATGAAGAATTATCCAACAGGCAACCAGCTGTTACAGATGACCTTACCCATACTTCTTATTTGTACGCATTGTTAATTCACCGATATGCCAAAAAAAATACCAAAAAATGATCTTCGTTGGGTAGATAGCGAATTACGTTTAGCGGGCTTAGATAGTCGCATGATCGGCTTGCTTAGTGCTATTGAACAGAGTGGTTCCATTAATCAGGCCGCTAAAATCATGGGACTAAGCTATAAAGGCGCATGGCAAATGATCGAGCGGGCAAACCTTCTTGTGCCAAAAGGTTTGATAGTCACGGCTACCGGGGGTAGTCGAGGGGGCGGCACTTATCTTTCCGAAACCGGCAAAACCTTATTAAAGGTATTTAACCAACTTGAACAACGCAATAGCGAGTTTATCAAACAGCTTAACGACGAACTCTCTGACAATCCGGATGTTCAGCTACTGCTGCAAAAACAGGTTATCAAAGCCAGTGCCTGCAACCAACTTTTCGGCACGATAGACAAAATAATTGTCGGCGCGGTCAATGTCGAAGTGATCGTAAAATTAAAGGGTGGGACGCAGATTACTTCCAGTATCAGCTTAAGTTCAATGACTGAATTGGGCATAAAATATGGCGCTCAAGCGGTGCTGATGATCAATAGCGCCGATATCACGGTAGCTGTCGATATTGACCCTCAGCAGTTCTCGGCAAGAAATCGTCTGTCCGGGAAAATTATTCGCCTTCAACAGGATGAGGTAAACGCAGAAATTATTGTTAGGCTACCTGATGGTGAGTTACTGAGGACCTTGATAACGCAGCAAAGCGTTATAGACCTTGGGTTAAAGTCTGGACTCTGGGTGTGGTTAATTTTTAAAATCAACGTGCCTATTTTAGGGGTAATCTTTTAGGCATAAGTGAGCAAATTGCTTTAAGCGCAGCAAATTATACGCAATTGATCGCCGCTTTTCATTTTCGTTTGGATGATATGGAACCGTTTACCACACACTCTCTAGCCTTCAGTAGAATAACCTTCCTGAACTATCTTATCCGGCTCTACCTGGTTTTTTTTGCGGGTTTGGCTTTGATTGAATCGGCATCTTTCCTAAGTACTGTCGAAGGATTTTGTCTATTATTAGCTAAGCTGATTTTTGTGGTGTTTCATGTCTTCGATACAAGCATCACCTTAAATGTCGCAGTCCTGCGTCATGGTTTTGCAGGTTTCGCGTTGGAAGTGGCCGCATCATGTTCGGCGTTGCCGCAAACCTGGCTATTCATCAGCGCTTTGTTGGCATTTCCCGCTACTTGGCCAATACGTCTGGTTAGGATTCTGCTCGGCTTTGGCGTAGTGCAATTGTTGAATGTGATCCGTTTAAGCTTAGTTTTTTATCTATAGACTTTCATAAATTAAATTTCCGAAAATACGAAAATTCCCTCTTTTGTCGGTATGCTTGACGCCATAAGAAAATACCGCCAAAGGAATGCTTGAATGATAGCGCTCACCTTCTCCAAACTGATTTTAGAAAAACTGAAAGA
>CANNKG010000183.1 GCA_947505105.1 Methylococcaceae bacterium
ATAAGGATGTCGAGGAGGTGATGAAAAAACTTAACCATCGACCACGGAAAAGCCTTAACTATAAAACACCTCATTCAGTCTTTTTTGCAGAATCTTTGCCGAAGGCCGCATGACAACTAGGATTGCACTTCGGAGTTGAATCCGCCTTCTATTAAATTGCATAAATTACGTGCATTCAACTCAATGGCTTAGTTAACTATTTTCTTAGCGTAGAGTGGTTTGTCGTGAAAGATTTTGGAATGTTTAAGATCTCCCGATTTCTTTACCATACTTCATACAAAGGAAGGCTATCATGTTCAATCATCTGTCCATAGCGACCAAGCTTCAGTTTATGTCATGGCTTGCTTCTTTATTACTTATTAGTGTTTCTATACTTGGGTATTTTGCTTTGGACAGTGTTGGGACGGCAGCTCGGCGAATGGGGCAAGGCAAGGACGTTGTTGCGGATATTCTGCCCCCTCCTTTATATCTTGTGGAGGCTCAACTCATTGCCAAAACTTTACTCACTGATCGAGATGGAGATAAGCAGCAACTCATTGGACGATTGCGTGAATTGAAAAGCGATTACGATAAACGTAACGATTATTGGACGTCGAGTCTCGACATTCCCTCAGAGGTAAAGCAGGCTTTGTTGGGGAATCAACGTAATCAGGCAGATTTATGGTGGCAGGAGCTAGAGCATAGCTTTATACCTGCACATAATCAGAAAGATACCAATACTATGCAGGCTTCTATGCTAAATTTAGATAATTTTTATTTACAACATCGCAGAGCAATTGATGAAACAATCAAGATTTCATCAGAGTTTGCTAATGATACCTTTAATGAGTTAGGTCAAGTTGGCAATAGAACAACTGCTTTGTTGATTAGCGTAGCAATTATCGGTGCGCTCATTTCATTAGTAATGGCATATATTGTTATTCGGCAGATTCGCTTTAATCTTGGACGTGCGAGTGATTTTGCCCAAGCAATTGCTGACGGTGATTTGACAATTTCTATCGCGAGTCATGGTCATGATGAAATAGGACAACTCCTTGATAAACTTTCCCTCATGCGGAATAAATTGCACGCACTGATCTCTGAAATGCACATTGGTGTTTATCAACTTTCTCACCATTCTACTGAACTTCTTGATGCAGCCTCTAATGGGGCGATGCTTGCTCAGAATGAATCTGAAACTGCTTGTAGTATGGCGGCAAGCATTGAAGAACTGTCTGTCTCGCTTGATCAGGTTGATCACAATGCGGAAGAGGCTCGACGTGTCGCTTATGAATCAGGATTACGCGCACAAGAATCTACCAAAGTCATCGGGTCAACGATCGAAGAAATGCAACATATCTCCGAAGTGGTGTTGAATGCTGCAAATAATATTCGTGATTTGGAAGCAATTAGTTCTGAAATTACCAGTATTGTTAATGTGATTCATGGGGTTGCCGATCAAACTAACTTGCTCGCGCTTAACGCTGCAATTGAAGCCGCCAGAGCTGGAGAATATGGTAGAGGATTTGCCGTTGTGGCGGATGAGGTACGTACGCTTGCAGAACGAACAAGCTCATCAAGCGCTGAAATTAAATTGATGGTCGAAAAAATTCGCGATGCTTCTCAAGCCGCAGTTTTGGCGATGGAAAATGGCGTGAAAGGTGTTGAATCTGGAGTCGCGCTGTCTCGCGATGCTGGAAAATCGGTCAGAGAAATTCTTCAGGCCCAATCGCAAGTGACAAATTCGATCGATGGCATTAGTGACGCTTTAAAAGAACAAGCGACAGCAACTCGTGAAATTACTAAGCGTGTGGAAACGGTTTCTCAAGGGGCTGAATCACTTGCCGCAACCGCAAGTCAAACTAAATCAAGCGCAAAGGAACTAGCGCAGCAAGCTAAAACTTTGGATAAGTTAGCTGCTCGATTTAAATTATGACATTAGGATTTATCAACTAATAGCATGTTTATGGAAAATATTATAATTGCTGATTTATCAAATTCAATAAATACCGAAGCGCTTACTTACCTGTTGAATCAATATGCAAAAGATGAAATGGGCGAAAGTGTATTTACAACAATACAAAACTATCCATGAATGGGCGCACGATATAAAAATGCACTCTGGATTTTTTGCAAATTATGTGAACCAACTCATGAGTTGACTTGTTAACTGCCTCGTTCCAGATCTCTGATTTCTCTAAGGACGCCGTTTTCAAACCGCAAATACTCTTTGAAGCGGGTGGAGCCAAAATTGTAAATCCACTCGTCAACGATGACTTCTTCAAATTGCTGAAAACCAAAGGTATTGTAGCGATCCTGCATGTGAGACCCGACGATTTTTTTGTGCGATTGAGTCGATTCTGGATTTCCGCATTTCTCAAGGACCCTATCTTTCCGGTCGCCCGGATCAATAATATATTGCCCACAATAGAACCCGAAACTGCTATTTGAAATCAACAGAAGGAAGAATAAACAGCAGCATTGGATAAGTTTCATTGGGTTATTCCTAGGCTTTATCAATTATTAAGTAGGCGATTAATTTTAAGATTATAGTGTAATGAACTTTGCTTAATAGGGTCTGAATAAAATGACATTTAATTTCGGGCAACTTCGCGATTTTTATTGGTAATCCATTCGCTCCAGGAACCGGCATAGAGTTTAGAGCCAATTAGTCCCGCGTGTTCCATCGCCAATAAATTATGACAGGCGGTAACGCCGGAACCGCACATGTGGACGATTTGTTCACTGGGGGTGGTGTCGATCAATTGCTGAAACTGTTTTTTTAATTTAGAAGCGGGCAAAAATAAGTGTTGAGCGTCCAGATTACATTGCATTGGATAATTTAAGGCACCTGGAACATGGCCGGCAATCGGATCGATCGGTTCTTGTTCGCCACGATAGCGCACAGCGGTTCGGGCATCCAGTAATTTAATGGTTTTTTGCGCGAGGTGGTTTTGGACATCCAGAGCGGAAAGCCAAAGGCTGTTATCTTGATAGCTTCGATAATGCGTGGTTTTGGGTTGCGGGAGGTGTGTAGTTAATGGAAGGCCTTGTTTTTTCCAGTAAGGCAGGCCGCCATCCAGAACCGCGACGCGAGTAAGACCTACCCAGCGCAGCAGCCACCAAAGTCGGGCAGCAAACGCGCCGTCAGCATCATCATAAGCGATCACCTGGGTATTATTACCAATGCCCCATTCGCCTAGTTTGCGACTAAATGTTTCGGCATCGGGCAAGGGATGACGACCCGTATAGGATTTGACCGCACTGGATAAGTCTTTATTCAAGTCGGCATAGCGAGCATTCGGCAGATGACCACGACGATAGGCGCTGGCGCCTGCCGAGGCATCGGCTAACGAAAAGCGGCAATCGACGATGACCCAATCCGCTTGGTCAAGATTCTGGTGAAGGGCGTCGGCTGTAATCAGAGTGGTGTAATGCATTAGGTGATCTCCAGGATGATTTTGCCGATGTGCTGGCTGCTTTCCATCAATTGATGGGCTTTTGCAGCATCGGAAAGCTTAAACGTTGAATGAATGATGGGTTTGATTGTGCGGCTTTCCAGATAAGGCCAGACATAGGTTAATAGCTTTTGGGCAATCTGCGCTTTCACCTCATCGGTTCTGGAACGTAGGGTGGAACCGGTAATTGTCAAACGTTTTGCCATAACCGACCATAAATCCAGTTCGGTCTTGGCGCCAGTCATAATGGCGATTTGTACCAAGCGTCCTTCCGGTGCGAGACATTTGAGATTGCGTGGAAAGTAGGCTGCACCGACCATGTCCAGAATAATGTTGACGCCTTGTTGATTGGTAAAGTCTTTAACCGCCGCGACGAAGTCCTGTTCATGGTAGTTGATCGCTAAGTCTGCGCCTAGTTGCTCGCAAAAATCACATTTTAACGGGGTTCCGGCGGTGGTGATCACGCAGACGCCAAACGCTTTGGCGAGCTGAATGGCACTGGTGCCGATGCCGCTAGTGCCGCCATGAACCAGCAAGCTTTCGCCGACTTTAAGTTTGCCGTGGTCAAAGAGGTTATGCCAGACCGTAAAGAACGTTTCGGGAATACTGGCCGCTTCGATAAATGAATAGCCAGTGGGGATCGGGAGGATAGAGGTCGCGCTGACCAAACAGTATTCAGCATACCCGCCGCCGGTTACCAGTGCGCAGACGCTATCTCCAAGCGAGAATTGCCCGACATTGGCACCCAACTCGATAATAGTTCCCGCCACTTCGAGGCCTGGAATATCGGAGGCACCGGCAGGAGCAGGATATAGGCCTTGGCGTTGCATAATGTCAGGTCGATTCACGCCGGCCGCTGCAACTTTTATTAATATTTGATCTGCCGAAGGGACTGGAATAGAACGTTGAGCAAGCTTCAAGACTGTAGCGTCGCCCGGTTGCTTAATTTCTACGACCCGCATATTCAAGGAAGATATTCCGTTTCATTTTGTCCGAGTTTAGCTTGGACACTTCTGATTTTATCGTTTAAGGTCTGTTCTTTGTCGATGCGGGTATTGATGCGCATGGAAGCGACAATACGCGGCGCCCCCATTGCGTGGACGACTTCGTGACAGCGTTTGACCGCCGCGAATACTTCGTCCCATTCGCCTTCGATGTCGGTGCCATTAGCGTGGAGTTGAAAACTCAACCCGGCGTCCTGAAGCACTTTTTCGCAGGCTGCTACATATTCCGAAACGGATACGCCAACTCCTAGGGGGACAATACAAAGATCAATCAGGGCTTTCATGGTAACTCCCGGTTCTGAACGAATGGAAGAAGCTATTATAAACAATCACTGCTGTTCCATTCATTTCTATGTTCAAAATTGATCGGCGCTATTTGGCGCTTTACGAAAATGACCAATTCACTTAAGCTTTATCCAATTGCAAATCACTATATATTTAAATGTTGAGGTAGAAATTCGATGATACGGGTTGGAATAGTCGGTGGCACAGGATATACCGGAGTTGAGCTGTTAAGAATATTGGCTTTACATGATGCTGTCGAGATTACGGCAGTGACTTCTCGGGCCGATACCGGTAAACGTGTGGATGAGGTTTATCCAAATTTGCGAGGCTATGTCAATGTCGTCTTTGTACAGCCTGAATTGGAACAGTTAACCGAGTGTGATGTGGTCTTTTTTGCGACGCCGAATGGTACGGCGATGTTGATGGCAGAGCAATTATTGGCGCGCGGGATTAAGGTGATTGATTTATCAGCCGATTTCCGCTTGAAAAACGTCGACGAATGGCAGCAGTGGTATGGCATGCAGCATACTAGCCCGGACTTGATCGCTCAGGCAGTTTACGGTTTGCCCGAAGTGAATCGTGAAGCTATGAAATCTGCTGAATTAATTGCGTGTCCCGGATGTTATCCTACGGCGGTGCAGTTAGGTTTTTTACCATTGATTGAACAAGGATTAATTGAGATTGACCATTTGATTGCTGATGTAAAATCGGGAGTGAGTGGGGCGGGTCGAAAAGCGGAATTATCGACCTTGATGAGTGAAACTGGTGAAAGTTTCAAAGCTTATGCGGTTGCAGGTCATCGGCATTTGCCGGAAATTACTCAGGGTTTGAGTGCCATTGCCCGGCAATCGGTGGGGTTGACCTTTGTGCCGCATTTAACGCCGATGATTCGTGGCATTCATGCGACTTTATATGCGCGATTGCTAAAACCGTCGGCTATTGATGAGGTGCATGCATTTTATCGGCAACGTTATATGGCAGAGCGCTTTGTGGATGTGTTGCCACTGGGAACGCATGCAGATACGCGTAATGTACGAGGAAGTAATCACTGTCAAATTGCGCTATTTTGTCCGCAAGGCGGCAGTACACTGGTCATTTTATCGGTGATTGATAATTTGGTGAAAGGGGCGGCAGGTCAGGCGGTACAAGCCATGAATATTATGTATGGTTTAGATGAGGCTCAAGGTTTAAGAGCGATTGCGCTCTATCCATAATTGTTGACTAATTTGCTGGGTATAGTCATACTAAGTCAGTTTCCATTTTTTAATATGAAGATAAATTTATGAGTGATCCTATTGTATTTTCCGACAATGCAGCGACCAAGGTTGGCGAATTAATTGCAGAAGAAGGCAACGATAACTTAAAACTGCGCGTGTATGTTTCCGGTGGAGGATGCTCCGGTTTTCAATATGGTTTTACTTTCGACGAGGAAGTCAACGACGATGATACCTGTGTTGAAAAAGGTGGCGTTACTGTGCTGATTGATTCAATGAGTATTCAATATTTGAACGGCGCTGAAATCGATTACAAAGAAGATCTCAACGGCGCTCAATTTGTAATTCGTAATCCGAATGCTACAACGACTTGTGGTTGTGGATCGTCGTTTTCCGCTTAATTTGAATGATTTTTGAAATCCAGGATTGCGCTTTAAAAGCGTAATCCTGTTGATGTAAGCTTAATCCTGATCGCCGTTCTTGGCGAGCATAGTGGTTTTCGCTTGTTCTAACTGAGCCAATAATGGCTTGGTTTGGGATTTGAAATGTGCCTGCAGCGCTTTATTAATGGGCATCGCATTAGTTACTTTTGCGGTCATCGGGTCTTTATGAACGCCGTCGACTAAGAATTCATAATGCAAATGAGGGCCGGTGGCTAGACCCGTTTGACCTACGTAACCAATCACTTGACCTTGTTTGACCGAGTCTCCAGATTGCAAATTCTTTTGGAAATTCGAGAGATGGGCGTAGACCGTTGTGTAGCCGTGACCATGATCGACCATGACCAGTTGTCCGTAGCCGCCTTTTGTTCCTTGATAGACAATCTTGCCGTCACCGGTTGATTTAACCGGGGTGCCGGTGCTGGCCGCATAATCAACGCCGGTATGCGCTCGAATGCGGTTTAGAATTGGATGATTACGATGTAAACTGAAGGGTGAGCTTATTTTGGCGAAATCGAGTGGATTGCTTAAAAAAGCTTTGCGCATTCCTTCGCCTTTTGGGGTGTAATAATTAATATCGCCGTCTTTGTCTTTGTATCTAACCGCTTGATGAGCTTTGCCTTGGTTAACGAATTCTGCAGCAACAATATCGCCGGTATCGACGACCTTATCACCAATGACCATCTCCTCATAGACCACGGTAAATTGATCGTTCTGACGTAAATTCTGTGCAAAATCAATATCCCATGCAAAAATATCTGCTAAGCGTTTGGTGAGATTGCCTGGTAAACCAGCATTTTTACCTGCCTTTGATAAGGAAGAGCGGATTACCACATGTGCTGTGGCATAACGCGTTTCTAAAGGTTTACTATGAATTTTGATTACAAAATCACTATCTTTGCGGGCGGCAACGAAGGTTTCGGTGTCGTCTTTCTTGTAAGATAGTTCCAGTAATTCATTTTTTGAATTAACTTTGATGCTGAGCGATTTGCCAACATCAAGATTAGTGAATTGCTTCCCAAGTTTGCGATTATGCAAAATTTTATGTAAGTCGCCAGTATTTAAAGAAAGATCGTTAAAAATAGTTGAAATACTATCTCCTTGTTTGACTTTGTAGAAAATCGTTTTGTCTCTGTCTGGCTGTTGAGCTTCAATTCGTTGGTTACTTGCTAAAATAGTTGGATTGTCGTTAGAAGCTATATTAGCGTTGGCAAGGTTGATTGCGTTATTGTCGGTATCTGATTTAGCTTGGTTTATCACAGTGTTTGCAGGAATTGGAGTGATTAGTGCAAAACTGGCGCCCGTAGCTAGCGCTGTCCCAATCCCAAGAAATAAAGATTTATAGGTATTTTTCACAATGTTGATAGCTAACTAGTTAAGATGTCGGATTTGATTCTAAGTGATTTTTAAAAATTATGCTAATTTTTAGTATAGTGATGAGGTAAATTACCAAGTCAGGTTTATCCAAAAAAATTAATAATCAGGAGAAGTGTTTTGCAAGAAGATGTGTTGGCGCAATTGCGTAGAGGGACTCATGAGATTTTGATCGAACAGTCGCTGGCAAAAAAATTACAGACGGGAAAGCCTTTAAGAATAAAGGCGGGTTTTGATCCCACTGCTCCGGATTTGCATCTAGGTCACACGGTATTGATCAACAAACTTAAGCAGTTCCAAGATTTAGGCCATCAGGTATTGTTTTTAATTGGTGATTTTACTGGCATGATTGGTGATCCAACCGGAAAAAATGTGACCCGAAAGCCTTTGACCAAGGAAGAAGTGCTGGTAAATGCTAAAACTTATCAGGAGCAGGTCTTTAAAATTTTGGATCCTGAAAAAACCCAGATCGTATTTAATTCCGAATGGATGGAGAAAATGTCACCGGCCGATCTAATTCAATTGGCGGCTAAGCATACCGTGGCAAGAATGTTGGAACGTGATGATTTTCATAAACGCTTTAAAAATAATCAGCCAATTGCTATTCATGAATTCCTATATCCTTTGATTCAGGGGTACGATTCGGTGGCGATGCAAGCTGATGTAGAATTGGGCGGTACTGATCAAAAATTTAATTTATTGGTTGGACGGCAATTGCAGGAGATTTATGGCCAAGACCCGCAGGTTGTTATAACAATGCCAATTCTGGAAGGTTTGGATGGCGTGCAAAAAATGTCCAAATCTTTAGGGAACTATATTGGTATAGCGGATAGTCCTGAGGAAATGTTTGGGAAAATTATGTCAATTTCCGATGAGTTGATGTGGCGCTATTTTGAGTTGTTGAGTTTTCAGTCGATGACTAAAATCATCCAATGGCAGCAAGATTGTCAGCAAGGGCAAATGAATCCGCGAGATTGTAAGATCAGTTTGGCGCAGGAAATCATTGCGCGCTTTCATGATGCTCGCTCGGCGGAAAAAGCGTTGTCTGATTTCGAAACGCGATTTCAAAAAGGTGCTCTGCCTGATGAAATGCCGGAATTTGAATTTAAGTCAGGTGCGGAAGGAATCGCAATTGCGAATATTTTGAAAGATGCGGCTCTGACTGATAGTACATCTGAGGCTATTAGAATGATCAAGCAGGGTGGGGTTAAAATTGACGGCGAAAAATTAGAAGATCCAAAATCTATAATAATGCCGGGAACTAAGCATGTTTATCAAGTTGGAAAAAGAAAATTTGCACGAATTGAAATAAGTTTGGCTTGACATGAGGGTAAATAGCTATATAATGCGCAGCTCACTAACGCTTGAGTCCGAAGTTGATCCGGTAAAGTAGATGAGTGGGGTGGCTGGTGTATTCTGAATGTAATAAGAAGTGCATTAAAATTCAGAAAAAACGAGTTGACAGTTTGCCGGATAGAGTTATAAT
>CANNKG010000184.1 GCA_947505105.1 Methylococcaceae bacterium
CTCGCCATAATGACGTGGAAATGTGGGAAAAAGATAACATTCCTTACACTGTTCGAAAAAAACGCCAAGCTTTTTTCAACAATATTGCAAGCCAAAAATCGGGAGTAAAATAACTGGGACAGAGGGACTTATTTCGACAGCCTAGTATCTGACTAATCTCGGATTCGAGACTCAATGCCTTTATTGAGCTGACATAGACAATCTGAATTAACGCCACCAGTTTTCTCCGTTGAACTATTCCTGCTCGACCAAAAAAATTATCATAACATACCCTCCCCTTCGATCAAAAACCCCAATTAAACAGCTAAAAAGAAACTTGACAAAATTTCTCCAATAAGCAAACTTAGTCACTGTTTTATCATTTTAGGATAGCCTCTTTTGAACAATATCCCCCCTGGTGTGTCACTTGGCATACTTGCTTTGTTGTTGTTTATTTCGGCATTTTTCTCTGCCTCCGAAACCGGTTTGATGAATCTTAACCGTTATCGACTCCAAAATTTAGTTAAACAGAAACATACGGGCGCAATTAAAGCACAGCGACTTTTAGCCGACCCAGAACGCGTGCTCGGTTTAATTCTATTAGGCAAAAATTTCGTCAATATTCTTGCTGCCTCGCTCGGGGCAATCATTGCCAGTCAGTATTTTGGAGATTTAGGTATCGCAATATCTGCGCTAATGCTGACCTTGCTTATTTTGATTTTTACCGAAGTGACTCCTAAAAACCTTGCCGCAATTCGACCTGAAAAAATCGCCTTCCTGGCCGCTTATCTTTACATCCCGTTACTCAAACTGTTTTACCCCGTCATCTGGATAGTTAACTTTATCGCCGGACTCTCCTTAAGACTATTTGGCATCCGTAGCAATCGCATCCAGGAACATGTCATTGGCAAAGAAGAACTCCGCAGAATTGTTGCAGAAGCGGATTGCTTAATGCCGCCTCGTTATCACAAAATGCTCCTCAGTATTATCGATCTTGAATCGGCAACTGTCGAAGATATAATGACACCACGAAGTGAGATTGTGGGTCTGGATTTAGATGACAATATTGAGGATATTATTCAGCAAATACAGCAAAGCCGTTATACCCGCCTACCCGTATTTAAAAAGAATATTGATCGCGTCGTCGGATTTTTACACATCCGCACGATCCTTGCCCTGATTAATCAAGTGGATTTTGACAAGCAAACTATCATCGACAAACTCCTTAAACCGGTTTTCATTCCTGAAAGCACTCCGCTGCATAAACAGATGCAAGATTTCAAACAAGCTAAAAATCGTCTTGGCTTGGTGGTTGATGAATATGGGGACGTCCAGGGTTTAGTCACCTTAGACGATCTACTTCAAGAGATTGTAGGTGAATTAATTACCGACGATTCATATATCAAAAAACAAGCGGATGGACATATTTTAGTTGATGCGGGCGTGACGATTCGGGAATTTAATCGCATTACTCGTAGCTCACTACCAACCGAAGGACCTAAAACCATTAATGGCTTGATTCTGGAATATATGGAAACCATCCCGGAAATCGGTACGAGTGTCAATTTACACGGTTATCGTTTAGAAATTATTGAGCGTGATGAAAAAGCGATTAAACGGGTTCGCTTTCATTGCCCGC
The DNA here is from genome assembly GCA_947505105.1 of Methylococcaceae bacterium. GTDB lineage: Bacteria > Pseudomonadota > Gammaproteobacteria > Methylococcales > Methylomonadaceae > SXIZ01. The sequence goes on from CANNKG010000184.1 coordinate 1,619, forward strand.
AGTAAAACACCTAGATAAGCATTAATATTGAGAGTGTTTAACTAAAACACTGAGATCTTTTTTTTTCAAATTTGCCGGTTAGGCATTCACTCGAATACCGACTATACTTGGTGCAAAGGTAACGATATTCCCTTAATGTTGTAATGGCAAAATTCACAATTTTTTTTAGAGATAAACCTATTAATTCCCATGTTTTTGAAACAGGGGTAATCTATATTGGTCGAGATCATACCAATATGATTGTTATAGATAATCTCAGTATTGCCCCGATTCATGCTATTGCCGTTGTTCGCGAAAACGATTGCTTGATAAAGCAGATTAATGATAATTTTCCTCTTATCATCAATGGTACAGCGAACAAAGAATATTGCTTAGTTGATCAAGATAAAATTTTCTTAGGTAAATACGAAATTCTTTACCAAGTGAATTCTTATAGTAATGAGCAAACAATCCGAACTGACTTCAATAATTCAACACCCGAACCCAACATTACCCAAGTCAAAACGGAAACATCCGACGCCAATCTTCAGATTATGGATGGTCGACACATCGGCAGAATCATTCCAATTAAAAAAGCGGTGACCCGTTTAGGTCACAGTAATGGCGGCATTGCGATTATTACCAAAAAAGATCAAGATTATTTTATTTCCACGCTACAAAGCACCGACAAACTAACCCTTAACCGGGAACTCATTACGAATAAAATGACCAAGCTAGTACACAACGATATTATTCGTATTGAAGATACATCAATGCAATTTTTCTTAGGGTAAACGGCATGACTATTGAAAACATTCCCGATAAGCGCCAGTTTCATCGCATTTTTTACCATGCGCTGGCAACCATAAGTAACAAGGATTCGATTTATCCCTGTGAGATTATTGATTTATCGCTGAAAGGCTGTTTGGTCAAATTTAAAGAACCCTGGACTGAAGATCCAGAGACCCTGGTCACCCTCAATTTACAATTATCCGATGAAATTAGCATCAAAATGGAGCTTAGTTCAGTGCATACCTTGAATCATGAAGTCGGCTTTCGATGTGTCCATATTGATATCGACAGTATTTCGCAATTACGGCGCTTAGTCGAATTGAACCTTGGCGATAGCGACGTGCTTGAACGAGACCTTCAGTCCTTAAGTGCCAAGGTCGTATAATTTGACGGGTTTTCATTTTAGATATGAAATTTTATTAACTCGCACCCCAAACAGACCGTAGCGTGGATAAGCAACACGCATCCACCTTTGCTGCGATGGGGTCATTGGTGGTTGCGCATACCCTTATCCACCTCACAACATCTGTCCAAGTAATTTTATTTTGATTCATTATCGTCAATCGACGCCATCGGCGGCGTCTTAGTGTATTTATTCTCTAGTTATTTATGTCTCTGACAACACTTCCCAGAATTGCGCTCACTCCGGGCGAACCTGCCGGCATCGGGCCGGATTTATGCGTTCAACTGGCACAAAATACTCATGCTTGCGAATTAGTCGCAATTGGTGACCCTGAACTATTACGCCAGCGCGCCAAACAACTAGGGCTTAACTTAAATTTGCATAAATTTAATGCTGACGCAACACCCACGGCTCATCCCGCTGGTTCATTAGGTGTACTGCCGGTCTCGTTAGCGGCTGACGTTCAATGCGGTCAACTCAATATTGCTAACGCGCCCTATGTTTTAGAAACCATCCGCCTTGCCACTCAAGGGTGCATTGATGGCCTATTCGATGCCATGGTAACCGCTCCGGTTCATAAAGCGATTCTAAATGACGCCGGCATCGAATTTACCGGACATACCGAATATATCGCCAGCCTGACTGGCGGACATCCGGTCATGATGCTCGCCACCCAAGGCCTCCGTGTCGCTCTGGTCACAACGCATTTACCCCTGAAAGAAGTGAGCACCGCGATTACGCCAGAGCGCCTTGAGACAGTGCTGCGCATCTTAATAGGCGATTTACAACGCTATTTTGGCTTAACGCACCCGCGTATTTTAGTCTGTGGCTTAAACCCCCATGCCGGTGAAAACGGCCATTTAGGCCAAGAAGAACTGATAGTGATTGAGCCGATCTTGACCAAGCTTCGATCGGAAGGCTTCAAACTTCAGGGACCGCTGCCCGCCGATACCCTTTTTACCCCCAAACATTTAACTCAAGCTGACGCCGTATTAGCGATGTATCATGATCAAGGTTTGCCGGTCTTGAAATATCAAGGTTTTGGTAAAGCTGTCAACATCACCCTCGGCCTTCCCATTGTGCGCACTTCGGTCGATCATGGTACCGCTTTGGATTTAGCCGGAACCGGTCAAGCCGACGTGGGCAGTTTATCACTGGCGCTAGCGACCGCATTGGAAATGTCAATGCATCAAGGACTTTATTAATGACACATCATCCCCGCAAACGTTTCGGACAAAATTTTTTACACGACCAACGCATTATTTATAACATCATGGCCTCTCTCGATGTTCGTGCCGGTGAACATTGGGTCGAGATCGGTCCCGGTCAAGGCGCCTTGACCGAACCCTTGTTAAAATCCGGAATCCGCCTGGATATTGTCGAACTGGATCGTGATTTAGTCGCCCTGCTCAAACATCGCTATGTCAATCAAGCCAACCTGACGATTCACAGTGGCGATGCCCTGAGTTTCAATTTCGGAGCTTTGGTAAACGAGCAGCAAAAACTCCGCGTCATCGGCAATTTACCTTATAACATCTCAACTCCCCTGCTATTTCACCTGCTTGGCCAAGCGAGCTGTATTGAAGATATGACCTTCATGCTCCAAAAAGAAGTCGTCGATAGAATCTGTGCGTCACCGGGTTCTAAAACCTATGGACGGCTGAGCATCATGATGAGCTACTATTGTGCAAGCGAGATGTTATTCGAAGTTCCCCCGGAATCATTCACCCCCATTCCGAAAGTAGTTTCCGCCATCATCCGCCTGACGCCACACCAAAAACCTCCTGTAGTCGTTAATGATCTGGAACTGTTAAATAAAGTGATTACCCAAGCTTTTTCACAGCGTCGTAAAACCCTGCGCAACGCCTTGAGAACGATCATGGATGAAATGCAATTAGCCGCCCTGGAGATTGATCCGACCCGTCGACCCGAAACCTTAAGTCTCGAAGAATTTAGCCGCATCAGCAACGCACTTGTGGAACATGGCATTGAATAAATAACATTTTTTTGTGATCTAGATCAAACTTTAGAAATTCCTTCCCATTTTGAAAAATTAAACAACTATAAATTTCAAAACATTATAAGAATATGCTCCAAGTCAGACTTAAGAGCGCGACAAAATGCCACATTCCGTTTGAAGCAATAAATTATTATGATAGATACAACTTCAAAATGCGTCTGCCAAAGATTTCTTGGAGCTTATACCTAAAAACTTTTCAAGCGGTCTATCAGGCCGCTTTTTTTTGCCTATCATTTGAGGTAGCGAATGTTTACAGCACCGAGAGTAGCATCGCAAAAATAAACGCAAGTACCACATACAACACAAACATACTACCTTTCGGTAATTCCCGATAAATCAGCTTAAGCTCATCTTTGAAGGCCTGCTTGCGATCAGCGGCAGCTAAAACTCGTTTGGCGCGGGTTTTAAACAATTGCTCTTCGTCTTTCGCTTCTTCTTGCGCTAAAAATTCATCGATGACCGAATAAAAAACTTCACACTTCGGACATTTTTTTTCCTCACCCTGTCTTTTGTGACCACAGATTGGACATTGATTCATGATTGCACCTGCTTGATCAGTTTACATAACAGCAGCTATTTTATGTTACTTTATAGACTTAATTACAAGAGATTTATCGCTATGCTTCGATTAAACAGGCTCACAATGCTATCCACACGCCAGGACCCTAACCAATGAATTTAGAATTTACCGGTATCGTACTGTTACTGCTAAGTTTTCGGTATTGGTTCGCAGCGCAAGCAGTCAAAGAAATCGCCTACGCCGCTGTGCGCAGGCATTGCCAGCAACTCCATTTACAGATGCTCGATGATTACGTGGCCTTGCAACAACTCTCGTTGCAACGCAACCTATACGGCAAAATCAGTCTGAGGCGCGTCTATGGTTTCGAATTTTCAGCGACCGGTGAAGAACGCTATCAGGGCCATATCACCCTAGTTGGCCAAGTCATTCAAGGCATCGAACTCGATGCCTATCGGATTGTCGAGCAATTTAACCCTCAAGAATCTTTCCAGGCAGGCGAACATGGCTAAGCGCACTCAACAGCAAAAACCCTCTCCTTCAATCCTGGAAGCCGCCGAAAAAGTTGCCAAAGCGAATCAACGTCCGGGGCAAACCAAAGAACAAACCCGTCTGATTGCCCAAGGTGTGCGAAAATCCATTGAGCAATACAAAAAACAGCAAAATGCCAAAGCAAGGGAACTTGATAAGGCGCTCAAAAAAGCTCGGCTCATCAGTACCCCCGCTATAGAAAATAGCAATTCGGAAGACTCGCCGAAAATGATGGTCGTTTATAAACAGCCTACCCTGCCCTGGATATTATTGGCCTTAAGCTGGATAGGCTTTTTGGGTTATTGGTATCTAAGCCGTTAACCAAATTTAATGCACTTCGATATTGGCGACACTGATATTTGAACGTAACGAAAGCGCTAAATTACTGATATCGCTCCCTGGTGCATTAAAAATTGCCACCAAAGTCCATTTTCCGGTTATTCCAGGCGGGATTTTAAATTCAGCAATAACATTCCGTGTCTCATTGATAGCGACCGAGCGCTTAAATGGCTTGGCGACGCCAGAAAAGAATGTTGGATTTTCGGGACTGAAATAAATTATTTTCCCGTCCGGCGCGATCACCCCAACCCATAGATCCAGAACTTGTTGACGCTGAATAACCTCTTCCTGCGCAACAATTTGAAGATTATCCCCCACGGCGTAACTAGGTTTTAAATCAGGGAATGCCAGTTGCGCCTGACGCACGCGTGCGGCATGAATAATAACCGGTTTTACCGGAAAACTGCCGCTGGTCGTTTGAGCGCTGATGGTATCGACCACCTCCATCCCATTGATGACATTTCCGAACACTGCATAGCCGGGTGGCTCAAAATTATTGCTGTTATCGACAGTATTAATAAAAAACTGGGAGGTCGCAGAATCCGGTTCATTGGTTCGAGCCATTGCAATAGTGCCACGGACATTTAATAAGCCATTTGCGGATTCCAGTTTAATCGGCGCATGCGTGGGTTTTTGCACCAAAGCAGTTGATATTCCGCCGCCCTGGATCATGAACCGCGGAATCACTCGATGGAACAAGGTATTCGAGTAAAAACCTTCATTCACATAGGTCAAAAAGTTTTTGACGGTAATCGGCGCTTTATCTGGCGCCAACTGTACCGTAATAATCCCGAAATTGGTTTGAATATCCACAATCGGCGCTTCATCCGCGTGGACATTGGCAAAGCTCAAGATCATAAAACAAAAAATAAGCAGGAATTTCTGCATAGCGCCCTCCGGGTAATGATAATTATCGAAATTCTAGCTTAAAAAGCTTGGTAGGGTTCGCTGCGCGTACCAAATATTTCCAAAATCATCTATGCATGGTTTTGAAACACACAGCGTACCAGATTAATAAACGCTTCCCGGTTGACTGACACGCAGCATTTGTGTGTGGGCAATAAGCAAAGACTTAAGAATTTTCTACGTAATATCCGATTCACTGATATTACAGGCGTCGGAAACATGGAAATAAGCGCCAAAATAACCTGGGTTACCGACTTCTCGCCATTCTCCATTTCCGCTCGCGCTTACTTTTAGTGCTGGAGGTTGCTGCGCTGAAATTGTCATAGCATACCAATACATCGGCTCTTCCATTTCCGGATCATGGAATTTGACAACGTTGGTATAAATGTTGCCGCTAAGAGGTGGGCGCATTGCCGCTTGGATGGCTTCCATAAAATCCGAGTAAAAAGAAACGCCGCCCACCGTAATAACGACTGCGCCTGCTTTAAGTAACTGCACTTTTGTATTCATAATTGCTGCCTCCGATGGACTAAATCTTGAAAGATTTGATATTTCATATAGGGCGCTGATAAAGCCCGCGGGCGGTTTCGCTTTAGCAAACCGCCATCACACCCTCAAATGCCCGGTGGCGGCTTACCTGAAGGCGAATCCGCCCTACAGATCTGAAATTTAGCTGGAATCCCCCCGAATCACTTCGGTCGCCAAATTGACGAAAATACCATGCTCAACAATTCCGGCTACGCCATTTAGGGTTTGATTCAAGGTATGGATATTATCCCCGTTAAAGGTCATATCCAGCACCAAGCTGCCATGCGAACTCACATGCAGGCCATCTTTGGCGGCATTAGGTCGCAAATCGCCGCGACCGCCCAGGGCTTCAAGCTGTGCTTTGACCATTTGCCAGGCAAAAGGCATTACTTCAAGCGGAATCGGGTAGCGTTCGCCGATATAATTCACGAACTTGCTGCTATCGGCTAATACCCAAAACTCCCGACTCGCCTGCGCCAATAATTTCTCGCGCACCAAATCAGAACCGCGTCCTTTGAGCACCGTTAAGTCGGGGGCTACTTCATCGGCGCCATCGACATAAACATCCAGCGCGCTGAGCAGCTCAAGCGAAACTAATGTTAAGCCTGATTGCCGGGCTTTAATCGCACTAATCACCGAGCTGGCGACACAGTTTATCTGAAGCTGTTCCTGCGATACGCGGGCGGCTAGTGCTTCAATAAACAAATTGGCAGTCGAGCCCGTGCCGAGTCCGACGCACATTCCGGTCTGAATGCGTTGTGCGGCTTGTGCCGCGATCAATTGTTTTTCATTCATAAGCGAGGTGTTCCGGTTGAGACAATTGATTCGAACAAGTCCGATCCACAAGCTTCAAGCACAAGCAGTAGTTCGGACTCCATTATTTTCCGATCAGGCGGTGATTTCTTCTACGCGGGCATCAGGCGCATTTTTTTTGACAGATTCAATGCCATTGTCGCGACTGGCTTCTGCTTCATACTGCTGACTTTGACCGATCACTTGGTGATTTGCTGCTTTTAACACGAAATACGGTTTACCTGCGCTGGAGGTCAAGCGCTCGTAACGCGCATCATCCTCTGCGTTTTTTTTCACCGACTCAATCCCGTTTTCAGCGCCAGCTTTAGATTTATACATTTCACTGGTCAAAATAATTTGTCCATTACCTGCTAACAAATTGAAATAAAAATCACCATTTTTTGCTAGTTTTAATTCAAATTTCCCGGCCATACACCGCTCCTGTAAAAGATTAATGAGATTTCCACCGTCACTATAGAGTGAGTCATATCAGACAGTCAAGTGAATGTCTAGCTTCCCACACCTGCAACAATTTTCATCACCAGGGTAATAAGTCCTCAAAAGGACGTGAACCAGATCACAGAGCTAAATGCCCCTTTTCGCTAAAGTATCACCGTAGTCAAGAGGAAAGGCCAATACCAATAAGGGAGTTTGGCAGTAGGCTGTCGAAATAAGTCCCTCTGTCCCAGTTATTTTACTCCCGATTTTTGGCTTGCAATATTGTTGAAAAAAGCTTGGCGTTTTTTTCGAACAGTGTAAGGAATGTTATCTTTTTCCCACATTTCCACGTCATTATGGCGAGCC
>CANNKG010000185.1 GCA_947505105.1 Methylococcaceae bacterium
AAAAAGGCGTGAAGATGAGTAAAATGGCATTTAAAGCTATTAGCCATAGGATAGAAAGAGACGCATCCCTACCGAAATACTACATGACTATCCAGCCTCAAATTTAAACAGAATTAATGGAGGTTATTTTTTGCGAGTTACCTAAGTAACATGCACGGAATAACTTAAGCAACTTAAATCCCCTCACCCCAGCTCTCTTCCTTAGGGAGAAGGAGCAAGATGTCGCTTTATTTGTATTGTTATCTATATAGTGACCTCGATACCTTGGAGTTTCAAATGTCACTCCAATCTCACTTTTGCCCAAATAATATATCTACAACTCAAAAAAAATCATACAAAATTCAAAGCTGTCAAAAAAAGCAAATAATCATTTATTGTCAGAGTTTGTCTGCCATTTGTGACATAAATGTGGAATGTTATCAATATTGTCATGACATTTTTAAGATTTACTGCTGTAAAACCGAAACTTCATGACACACTGACCAAATTTGCTTCGTACGATCTTCTAGTAATTAAATTTAATCAATCATTTGTTTATTGGAGCACTCACTTTCTTGTGGGAGAATGGATTTTTGCTGAATGTGATGCACATTCACTCCCTTAATTAATTTTATTAATAACGAAGGAAACTACGACATGATATCAATCCCTAAATTACTTATGGGAATTTCCTTAATCCTTGTGGTATTGATTGAAACGAAAGGCAGTTATGCGCGCAATACTTTACCTGCAAATTCTCCCGAAAATAAATTAACTGATCAACTTCAAGAGCATCTCATTCGAAAATCAGCGGCAAAACGACTGAAGTCCAGGTATGAATACACCCGCCAAGAGCAACTTCTTAATACCGATGGAAAACCGAATGGCTATAAATTAAATAGTTACACCGGAAAAGGACAAGCTGGCAATACTACTTCCGGTGAAAACTCATGAACACCAATTTAGCGACTGCCATCCAACAACTTATCATCACTATAGGATTGACTGCTTTTTCGGTATCTACTTTAGCTGCGGTAGGGCAACAAAATCCGCCGCCGGGTCCCGGCCAAATACCGGATTATTTCGGGGTCGTTCCAAATTTTGCAAACAGTCCGCAACCAATTTTGACACAAGTGACCATTACCGATCCAAGCGGTGCCGGTTCAGGTGCCGTAGCTGCTGCCACAACCTACGACTACGTCAACGACGTTCAAACGGATAGGATTATGGACGTTCAATTACTTAGCGGTGGCAGTGGATACGATGCTAAAACGTCGGTCACTGTCAGTGGTGGCCCAGGCGTGTCTTCGATCACGTTAACGCCTTTGATCGTCGGTGGCGTCATCACTGGTTTTGCTGAAATCCCCAGTGCTTCCAATCCGACTATCATTAACAACTTTACTGGATTAGGCAGTGGTTTCAAAATACCGCTGGCTGGCTCTGGGATTCGTAAATTTGTTGATTCATTACCCAGATTGAATGCGCCCAACAATTTAGGTCAGCAAATGCCGGTCGGCGTTGCGGATACCACAACTTTTCCCGGTTCCGATTACTACGAAATTGCAGAAGTCGAGTACATTCAAAAACTTCATTCAGATCTGCCGCCTACTCGCTTGCGTGGCTATGTGCAGATCAAGAATGGCGGTTTTTCTCTGGCAGACTTTAATGCGGCCGGCGATAAACTGGCTTACGCTAGTCAATATGCGGGCTATTTAGGCCCGGTCATCGTGGCGCAGAAAGACCGACCTGTACGCGTCAAACTTGTCAATTTGCTCCCTACTGGAAGCGCAGGCAACCTGCCTATTCCGGTAGATCACACTTATATGGGCACCGATGGGGAGACCGATACCGACAACCGCGCAGCATTGCATCTACATGGTGGCAACACGCCTTGGATCAGCGATGGCACGCCCCGTCAATGGACTAAACCTAAAGGTGAAATTGGTCCCAATAAAGGAGAATCTGCCCGTAATGTGCCGGATATGTGGTTTGATGCATCCGGCAATGTCGTTCCGACCGCCGATCTGCCAACTGATCCAAGTGCCGCCGGTTTAAGCAATGATCCCGGCGATGGTGCGCTAACCTTTTTCTATACCAATGAACAAAGTGCGCGCTTGATGTTTTATCACGATCATGCCGAAGGCATCACGCGTTTAAATGTTTATGCCGGTGTCGCTGCTGGCTACGTTTTGCAAGATTCGACCGAACAGAATTTGGTGGCCAACGGTACGCTGCCGTCGCTGGCAGACACTATTCCCCTAATCATTCAAGAAAAAACCTTTATCCCTGACGACACCACGCCGGTGTTGAATTTTTACGGCCCGTTCAAGTCAGCACTCAATTCTCAAGACCCTACCTGGCGTTGGGGGACCCGGACATCGGCGAGCGGAGTTATGGGTAACGGCGACCTTTGGGTGCCTCATGTATTTATGCCTAACCAAAATCCAGGCGATGTCAGTGGCGCTAATTCAGTAGGCCGATGGGATTATGGCGCTTGGTTCTGGCCACCGTTTGCCAATCTTCAGAATGGCCCGTTGCCTAATCCTTATTTCGATCCAAATTGTAATACCACCACCCAATATTGCGAAGGCCCTGAAATTCCAGGTGTTCCCAATGGTAGTTTGATGTCAGTACTGAGTAATGGTCTTCCTGGCGGGGTTCCCGATGCCACCAAGGGAGGCGCGATAACCGAATCACCTTCAGGCACTCCGGAAGCGTTTAACGATACTCCGTTGGTTAATGGTACTGTCTATCCCTTTATTAACGTCGAGCCTAAAAAATACCGTTTGCGGATTCTCAGTGTCGGCAATGATCGGATGCTCAATTTGTCTTTAGTCGTCGCCGCGAGCAAAAACACCAATACCACTGCGGCAGCCAATGCCGGACCCACCGAGACTGCACCGGCAAAATTGTGTGATGGCACCACCTCAGTTGATCCGGCTGATTGTACCGAAGTCAAAATGGTTCCGTTCGATGCGACTCAAAATAAAGCCCGGAATACGCCCTTCCCAAGCCATTGGTATACCAAACAAAAAGACGGGGTGACTTTCGATGGGCGTCCGTCAGGTGTATTCGATCCAACCACGCGCGGTCCGGAAATGGTTCAAATCGGCACTGAGGGTGGCTTTTTGGCGGCGCCGGTTGAAATCAAAAACCAACCGGTGAACTATGAATATAATCCGAAAAACATTCTGATCGGCAATATCAAGGAACATGCTTTATTGCTCGGACCGGCCGAGCGGGCCGATGTCTTGGTCGACTTTAGCAATTTTAAAGGCTCGACCTTGATTCTGTACAACGATGCTCCGGCGCCAGTTCCCGCCTGGGATTTGCGTTTGGATTATTACACCGGAAATTCAGACAATACTGATACGGGAGGATCATTTTCAGTGATTCCGGGCTATGGCCCCAACAGCCGAACTTTAATGCAAATCCGGGTGAGCAATAATGGTGGCACCAACACTCATCCGGTTGATGATCTCGGTAATATTGACCTAGCCGGATTGACCACCGCTGTGCAAACCGCATTCAAATCCAGCCAAGAACCGATTATCGTGCCGCAATCCGTTTATAACAATGTTTATGGCGTCAATGCGGTCGATAAGTCAGGGGCTGACTTGTCCCGGATCAGTGACCACAGCTTGACCTATACCCCGCTTGATCCTTCCACCCTTAAGCTCAGCACCAGGGGGGCAGTCACCCTGGAATTAGAACCGAAGACGATTATCGAAGACTGGACCATGAATTGGGGCCGAATGAATGCCTTACTCGGCACCGAAGTGCCGCATACCACGGCAATCAATCAAACCTCGATTCCTCAGGCATTTATTGATCCGCCGACGGATCTAGTCAAGATCACACCAAACAATAACATGGTGCCAATTTCCGGAACCCTGCCCGATGGTACTCAGTTATGGAAAATTACCCACAACGGCGTCGATTCCCATACCATTCATTTTCACTTGTTCCATGTGCAATTGGTTAATCGAGTCGGTTGGGACGGGGCAATCTATCCGCCAGAACTGAATGAACTTGGCTGGAAAGATACCGTTCGAATGAATCCACTCTCCGATACCATTGTCGCTTTACGTCCAATGGTCATGACGGGCTTACCGTTCAAAGTGCCTAACAGTCACAGGTTATTGGCACCTTCGCTGGCCGAAGGAGCACGTACCAGGGAATTCTTTAATTTTAATCCGCTGAATGGCGATACAGGCAACGTCACTAACCAGTATGTGAATTTCGGTTGGGAATACTTGTGGCATTGTCATATCCTCGGTCACGAAGAAAACGATATGATGCGAACGATTGCGGTAGCTCAACCGCCCGAGGCTCCCAGCAACATCAAAGCAAGCGGTATATCGGAAGTTAAACTTAGTTGGACCGATAACTCCCTTATTTCGAATTGGGTTACCATTCAAAGATCGACGGATCCGTCATTCGCAATTAATGATTCCAAAATTTCAACCTTGGCATTCAATGTTCTTGAACCGGAATGTACCAGTCAACGCGGATGCCCAAGAACGTTCATCGATTCTGATCCACCTAAAAATAAGTCTCTGTATTATCGGATTAAGGCTAACAATACCGTCGGCGCAGGAAGTGGTCGACTGGACGCACAACGCAATTCTGATGGCAGTTACGGCGCTGTTTTGCCGTCTGACGTTGAAGCATTAACGCCTGATTTTGAGGGATTTGCGAATGTAACCGCTAATTCCAACTGGTCGGAAACCGCATCCCGACTGATATTTCCGACGGCTAAACTAAGTGTCACCAGTCTTACTTTCCCAAAGACATCGATAGGGTCATCCAGTCCAGCGTTAACGATAACATTATCAAATGTTGGCACTGGCCCCTTGACCATCAGTGATATTGCCATTGATAGCTCACAATACCGAAGATCCGGTGGAAGTTGTGCAACAGAATTTCCGGGTAATTTAAATCCTGATGAAAGTTGTACCATCAAAGTTGTTTTTATGCCTTCAAGCATAGGAATCAATAATGCACTATTGACCATTACTAACAATTCCAGCACTGGCGCTACCCAAACGGTCTTATTAAATGGCATAGGTGAAAAAGGTCCTGAGGCACCTTCTGAAGTATCGATTCAGCGTATCTCTAGGACCAGCGCGGCGGTAAGATGGGTTGATAATTCGGATAATGAAGTTAGTTTCCAAATACAAGCCTCAACAGATGGAGGCGCTAACTGGACCAAGGAGAAAACATTCACGAGTTCCTCATCACTTAAAATAGGCAAGGGAAATCGAATTGGCAACGTGGTTGTTTCCAATACCACTAATGCTGTTTATCGGGTCATGGCTGTTCAAACACCAACGTTAAGCACAGCTTCGGCAGCCCCGTATGCGAATCTCGACAATACAATCGCTCCGCCGCTAGCTCCAGTGCTTACCGACCCGCCGGGGATGGCGATCAACCCGAATAATTCCACTAGCCGAATCGTCAGATTAAGTTGGACCGACCCGTCGAACAATAATTCTTCTTATACGGTGCAGCGTTGTAATTCAACTTGCAGCAATAATGCCTGGGCCAATGTCACCAATGTGTTGGCGGGCAACGTTACCAGATATGCAAATAGTAGTCATACTGCCAACACCACGTATAGCTATCGAATCCAAGCTGTAAATTCAGCAGGCAGTGCAACGAGCAATATCGTGACGCTGACTACCCCATAACTGTTGAAATAACGACAAATGGCAATTTCCCGCACTAAGGTTTAAAAACCTTAGTGCGGTATGTTTTAATCGGTCAATTTATCGCTCTCTTCTCAGGAGTTTAAGTCAAGAAATTGCACGGCTGATTTAGGTTCATTTTATCTGGCCAAAAGCGCATGAGACCCAATTTTCGCTCACTGTAGGACAATGGCAGTGGTTAATCATGGAGGTCGATGGCAATCGTTTACACAAATTGCCCAACGTATTCGTAATCAGAAATGCTTTTAAGCGCGTGACCTAAGTTAGCGATCACAAGCCATAGCGCTAGGCATTTTCATAAAACGTGACTTTGCCGGTTTCGATATCATACATCGCGCCAATTAGGCCAATTTCACCATTGAGGAACATTTGCTTCAATAATGCACTTTGATCTTTAATATTTTCGACGGTGAATTGAACGTTTTTATCGGCGACGTGCTGTACAAAACTGTCCGGTTCATCGTTGATTTGCGAAGCGCCCTGAGAGGTTACCGCCTCGACCGCCGGCTTTATTTTGGCTAATAAACCACTGAGATGATCCAATTGCACATTTGCGCAAGCGCCCTTAATCGCACCGCAATGCGAGTGCCCCAAGACCAGGATCAATTTTGAACCTGCGACTTTACAGGCATATTCCATACTGCCCAGGATATCGTCGTTAACAATATTGCCGGCCACACGAACGCTAAAAACATCGCCCAGGCCCTGATCGAAAATTAATTCAACCGAGGTGCGCGAATCCATGCAACTTAAAATCACCGCTATCGGAAATTGCCCTTGCTGGGTATCGTTGATTTGCTCCAATAAATTGCGGTTGGATTTTAAGTTATTGACAAACCGTTCATTACCTTCTTTGAGTAAAGTCAACACCTTGGCCGGGGTTAGTGATTTTTGAGTGTCGTAACTTGGGGCGCGAACACTTTTGATCGGTTCTAATACGCCATAGCCACGAAAGTTTTCAAAGATTAATTTTATGTCTTTACGTTGCGCTTCAATTTTAAAATTTTCAATGACGTCAAACACATCATAATCAATATATTTCGAGCGGGTGGCATCGATAATCAACTCAGAATGGGCTGGAATTTGATCGAGGGTTTTGAGAATATTCGCCTTATTTAAAAAAGAAATATGCTCAGATAAGCGCAGGATGGTTTTATTGCCGATATGTGATTCATTTAAATAAAATGCGCTTTTATAATTTTCGAGTAATATCGAAAATAAAGCGCTTAACAAGCCAACCGCTAATCCCAGCAATAAATCGATAAACAACATGCCTAAAATCGTGATGCAAAAAGGTATAAAGTGATACATCCCGGCATCGTACATGGTTTTAAAGATGTTCGGTCTAATCAATCGATAACCCACTACCAGCAAGATACTCGCTAAACTCGCTAACGGAATTTCATTAAGCAAGGCCGGAATATAAATGACCGCAAATAACAAGGCCGTGCCACAAGTGATCGCAGAAAACTTGGTCTTAGCGCCTGATTGAATATTGACCGAACTTCGAATAATAACTTGCGCCATCGGCAAACCGCCCAATAAGCCACTACAGGCATTGCCGATACCCTGTACGATTAATTCTCGATTGGATAAGGTGATCCGTCTTTCAGGGTCCATCTTATCGACAGCTTCGACGGCCAGCAGAGTCTTAAGACTTGCAACCACCGCCAGGGTCAAAGCCGTCATATAAACACTCGGATTTTGATACTGTAAAAAATCCGGATAATGAAACTGACCGATGATTTCGCCTGGATTATTAAACAGGGGTAATTCGACTAAATGATTGCCACTCAAGGCTAAATCCGGGTAAAAGTTGCGTAAATAATGATTAAGCAGCACGCTGACCCCAATGGTGATTAATACCCCCTGATAGTTTTGAAAGAAGCGGTACTTTTTTACTAAACCAAATTCCCACACAATTAAAATCGCTAATGAAATACTTGAAATCACCATGGCGGTAGGCGAACTAAATTCAAACATATTCGCCAATTCGGAAAAAGTTGTATAACTGTCTGCTTGAAAAAACGCTGAATCGCCTTCGTAGTCGCGGTCATACCCAGTCGCATGCGGAATCTGTTTCAGAAAGAGCACGATCCCGATACCGGACAGCAGGCCATTGATGACCGATGAGGGAAAGTAATAGGCAATCACGCCGACTCGACTCAAACCCAGAATGATCTGAAAGATACCCGCAATCAGCAACGCAAATAGAAAACCATTGAACCCTAGTTTTTCAATAGCCGTTAGCACGATTACCGCTAATCCGGCAGTGGGTCCACTAATACCTAAAGCGGAACTGCTCAACGGCGCGACGACGATACCGCTGATAATGCCGGTGATTAAGCCCGAAAATAGCGGCGCCCCTGAGGCCAAGGCAATGCCTAAAGACATCGGAATAGCGATTAAAAAAACCGTCAAACCCGAAGGAATATCGTATTTTAAATTTGCAATTAAATTTTTCATGAATATTTAGTGTTTTCCGAATTGTGAATTGATTCTGATTAATGCTTATTTAGGTTCTCAATTTGTTCCAGATGAAAACTTCAATACTCAGCCTTACTAAAATGCTCTGCTTACCTCGAATTATGCTGCGTTTCCAATCTCAATTATTGTTTGCCGGTAAATTGTAAAATTTTTGTCTTATGATTATCGCTTTTGATTTTGTATAAAGTATAAATTTGATGCTAATATGTTACCGAAATTTCACTTTTCACTTAGGGTTACTCCATGAAATCGAACCAAAGACCTGGCTTTTCTTTAAAATTGCTTAATGTAGCTATTTTGGCTTGTTCTTCATCTGGCATAGCTCAAGCGGGTAGTTATTCCGAAGGACTATTGATTCTTGACCGGGTGAAAGTCGAAATACAGGATACTGCAACCTATTTCACCCAATTAAAAATGCAATTATCCAGTGATGGACAATCATTTTCTGTCATTAATACCCCCCCTTTATATCCAAGCATTTTACCATCGGCAGATGCCACCATAACATACGACTTATCGAAATCTACCTACACGCTTACCGTTTTGAATGCTTCCGGGTATTACGGAGTATTAACGGCTACAAATCTGTTGGGACCTTACACTATCTCATCGTCAGTGGGTATTGTTGCAAATGATTCCTTAGGTACTACTGGCCCGACCGGACCTAAAGGCGATACTGGTCCAAAAGGTCCAACCGGAGATAAAGGCGAGAAGGGTGATAGAGGTAACGATGGTTCCAGTATCCAAGGTCCCCAGGGGGTTCAAGGCTAGGCTGTCGAAATAAGTCCCTCTGTCCCAGTTATTTTACTCCCGATTTTTGGCTTGCAATATTGTTGAAAAAAGCTTGGCGTTTTTTTCGAACAGTGTAAGGAATGTTATCTTTTTCCCACATTTCCACGTCATTATGGCGAGC
>CANNKG010000186.1 GCA_947505105.1 Methylococcaceae bacterium
AGTACTCAGTCAATTTAATTATGGCGGGTGTAGTTCAAAAAAAACCGTTCGTGGTGAGCTTGTCGAACCATGAACCGCAAATCCTTCGACAAGCTCAGGACGAACGGGGTATTTATAAGTACTCGACAAAACAAAATTGACTGAGTACTCGACTACCTCGTTCAGTTACCAGGAAAAGCGTTGCACCTTAAGTTAAATGTTCATTCCGAAATATCTCTGTATTACCAATTTAGATAATAACGCGTCTGTTTCCGCTCTCCAGTTCGCAACAGTCCACCTTTAATTACCAAATCCTGCAAATCCCTTGTTGCGGTGGCTCTGGCAACACCGGTTATGCCAATATATTTTTCCGCACTCAAGCCGCCAACAAAACCTTCCGGACCTTCACGAAATATTCGGGCTAAAGCCTTTTCCTGGCGAGAATTCAGTTGTCCACGCAAGCGATCATACAATTTAGTCTTATTAATCAAAAACTCTATCCAGCGTTGAGTATAGTGTTGTGCCTCAAGAGTCAGAGCCGAAAAATACCTTAGCCAATCGGTAATTTCGTTATGTTTATTAGCGCACTCCAAGGCACTGTAATACGCTTTTTTGTTACTCTCAATCTTGAAAGCTATGGCAATCAAGGTAGGTTGTCCGAGGCATTGAGCAAGGGCTTTTTCTGCAATGGCCCGACCAATCCGACCATTGCCGTCTTCAAAAGGGTGAATACTGACGAAATACAGATGTGCAATGGCCGCACGAATTAACGTCGGCAAAGGGTTTGTGCCATCTGGGGCGCTATCATTAAACCACGTTATGAAACCCTGCATTTCCGCAGCAACTTGTAGCGCGGGCGGAGCTTCAAAATGGATTTTAGGATTATAAATAGCGCCTGAAACAATTTGCATGGGTTCGCTCTGTGTTCGATAACAACCTAGATCATGTAAATCTCGGCGACCATTGGTCAACATTGTGTGCCAAGTATGGAGCATATTATGCGATAACGGTGCGGCAAAGTTTTGATATAAATCGACCATGACTTCAGCAATACCTTGCTCGGCAGGGGAAACTTTACGCGAGTCCGTCTTAAATCCAAATTGACGACAAATCGATGACTGTAAGCTATCCCGATCTAAATACTCGCCTTCGATGGCAGAGGTTTTGATGGCTTCATTACTGATCAGTTCAATCGTGACCTGTTGCTTGTCGGCTTCGTCCAAATGTTTAAAGGCACCGAATAAAATACCGGCGTTAAAGAGGAGATGTCGTTCAAATTCGACTAATTTTGCGCTGTCATACGTAAAATTTGGCCAATCAGGTTGTTGCCAGTTCCATATCATGAGTCATAACCTACCATTTTATAACTCATAATATAGCAAATTACTGAGTTATAAAAAGTGCTTGTATCACTCACTGGAATTAGTACCAGACTCCGGTGACAACAGAGAATCTTGCATAGAACCACGCATATAACATTGTTGTTCGGATAGCTCATCATAGCGTCCAGCAATAAAATCTTCGCAGTCGGTCAAGGTCTGGCTTAAAGGGACGGACATTCCACTTTGCCGACTATGCTCTGCCAGCACGGCAAAGGGCTGGGTCAAATAGCGTTGCAGTTTACGCGCGCGCATCACGATTTTACGGTCAGCTTCGGATAATTCCTCGATGCCAAGCATCGCAATAATATCTTCGAGTTCCCGGTAACGCGCCAGATGTTCGCGTACCGCTTGGGCAATCTGGTAATGGCGTTCGCCGAGCGTATGTTTGTCCATTAACTTGCTGCTTGAACGCAAGGGGTCAACCGCCGGATAAATGCCCTTGCCGGCCTGATCGCGCGACAAGATTACCGTGGTGTCGAGATGACTTAAAATCGCGCTAACCGCAGGATCAGTCATATCATCGGCGGGAACATAAACGGCCTGTACCGAAGTGATTGCGCCCTGCCGCGTCGACAGAATCCGTTCTTGTAATTCGGCCACCTCAGTCGTTAGCGTCGGCTGATAACCGACAGTCGCGGGCATACGACCGAGCAAACTTGAAATTTCGCTGCCGGCCTGCACAAACCGAAACACGTTATCAATCACAAAAAGCACTTCCTTGCCCAAGGTGTCGCGCAGATATTCGGCATAGGTTAGCGCCGACAAGGCCACACGAAAGCGTACCCCCGGCGATTCATCCATTTGGCCGAACACCATCAGGGTATCTTGCATGACCCCTGCTTGCTGCATCTCGCGCCAGAGTTCATGAGCCTCCCGAATCCGCTCGCCAACGCCACCAAACACCGATACGCCTTTATGAATTACCGAAACGGCATGAATGAATTCCATCACTAACACCGTTTTACCGACCCCCGCCCCGCCGAACAGTCCGGTTTTGCCGCCTTTAACAAACGGGCATAACAAATCGATCACCTTGATTCCGGTTTCGAGGATGCCGCTGATTCCAACCGCCTCGGATAATGGCAAGGGTTTCGCATGAATCGGACGGAATTGTGCTTGCGGTAAGGCCGGCAAACCATCGAGCGGTTCACCGAAAATATTCAACAAACGCCCAAGACAGGATTTATCCACCGGCACATGCAAAGGGGCGCCGCTGTCGAATATCTGCATACCGCGTCTGAGACCAGCGGTGCCATGTAAGGTGATCGCCCGCACATGTTGTTCGTCGAGATGCTGATGCACCTCAAACACGTAGTGGATATGATCGAATGAAGCATATAAGGCCTGCCCCAACGGCGGTAGCTGAATGCAATCGATAATAACCACCGGCCCATGTACTTCGGCGATGAAACCAATCAACGCATGATCCTGCTGGGACTGAGCTAAGTGCGTCACAAATAAAATCCTATTTCCGAATTGAATGCTTTACTCATTAATTTTCAAATTATATTTGCGCACCCGATAGCGCAAGGTTTCTCGGGTCGCGCCCAAAGCTCTAGCGGCGGCGGTCAAATTATAATCGGCACGTTCCAGCGCGGTTTTGATGATGAATTTATCCATATCATCAAGCGCCATACTGCCATCCAAAGGCAGGACAATCGAGTTTTCGCCGTTGCGTGTATCAACGTTTGAAATCTGTTCTTGACCCGGTAATTGCAGCCAAGTCAGCGGGAAGGTCGGCCCGTCTGAAAATAAGACACAGCGTTCGATCACATTACGCAACTCCCGCACATTGCCCGGCCAGTGATGCGCTTTAAGTTTTTTCCAGACCGCTTCGGGAATCTCTTTGACTTGCCGTCCGGCTTTGGCGTTATATTCGGCTACAAACATCGGCACCAGTTCATCCAAGTCTTCCACCGCTTGACGGAGCGGCGGCAAAATAACCCGAAATACACTCAATCGATGATACAAATCGGCTCGAAAACTCCCGTCGAGCGCCATTTTTTCAAGATCGCGATTGCTCGCGGTGACGATCTGCACGTCGACGGTAATTTCCTTTTCCCCGCCTAGTCGCCTGACTTTATGATCCTCAATGACTTTCAGCAACTTGGCCTGCAAATCGAGCGGCATTTCCCCAATTTCATCCATGAACAAAGTGCCACGATCGGCCTGTTCCAGCAAGCCGCGATGACGACCTACCGCGCCAGTAAACGCACCGGGTTCGTGACCGAATAATTCGGATTCAAGCAATTCTCTGGGCAAAGCCGCGCAGTTGACTTCAATCAAGGGTTGCTGCGCACGCGCCCCCCCATAATGCAAAATCCGCGCGGCCAAGCCTTTGCCGGTACCGCTTTCACCGCCAATAATCAGCGCCGAAAACGGCACTTGGGTCAACTTCGCCAGAATATCTCTCACTTGCTGAGCTTGTTCGCTCTTGCCCAAGTAAGCTTCCGGGCTATAGCGTCGATGCCGTTGTTTGGTTTGATCGATCACCCGCCGTTGAATGGCAGCGCTACGCGCCGCACTGGTGACAATTAAATCCAGGCGTTCAAGATCGCAGGGCTTTTCGAGAAAATCATAGGCGCCCAAGCGCAGCGCGCGCACCGAATCCGGAACACTGCCATACCCGGTCAGAAATAGCCATTCAGCATGACTGACATTTTTTTTATGGTTTTCCATAAAATCCAGGGCATTACCATCGGGTAAATTCATGTCGCTCAGAATCAGCAAGGGTTCCAGACTTTGGTTCACTAATAATTCTTTAGCCTGTTGAAGATTGCTCGCCAGCACCACTTCCCAGCCTGATTGGCGATAATGGCGCGATAATTCCGAACCAAGCAGTTTTTCATCTTCAATAATCAATAAGGTTTCAATCACACCTACGCTCCGATGAGGCATTCTTTGGGTAAAAGCAGCGCCACACAGGCGCCGTGAGGTGAATAATTAGATAATTTAATGCTGCCACCGATTTCTTTAATAAAACGCTGCACCATCGCAAGTCCAAGTCCTGTCCCTTTGGAACGACTGGTTCGAAATGGACGGATGCCGTTATTGAGCATATCGTCGGAAAAGCCGGGGCCGTTATCCAAAACACTGATGTGAACGCCGACGCTGTCTTCATAAGCTTTGATAACAATCCTTCCAGGCTCGCCTTCGAAAGCGTCGGCGGCATTTAGAATCAAATTCAATAATACTTGCCGCAGCCCGCTTTCCGGTAACTTAATCGCCAAAGGTGGACTTGCCTCAATGTCTAAATGAATGTCTTCAGCAATTTGGTAACGCGTCAAGGTGACCAGATCACGAATTAATATGGTTACGTCAAACTGACTAACCGGTTCAGGCGTGTGACGACTTTGATCGAGCATTTCGTTAAGCAACTTTGCCAGACGTTTCAATTCGGAACTGATCAGGCTCATTCGTTCACGCTGTTGGGTATCATCAATTTCGCGGCGCAGATTGTTAAACGCCATTTGAATTCCGGCTAAAGGATTACGAATTTCGTGCGCAAGTTCCGCTGCTACTTCACCAATCGCGGCCAAGCGCTCCGCCCTCGCTAAACTGGATTGCTGCTCCAAAAGTGCCTGCGTCGCTAATCGCACTTCTTTTTGCAAGGATTGGGCATGCATCCGTTTAGCCTCTTCTAGCTCAGCCAGATGCGCGACCATTTCGTTATAGCTATTAAAAACCGGTAGCAGTAAAGGATCAAGCCCATCGGTGGTAAACGGAATATAGCTTTCTTCAGTTAAGCGTTCCAGCAGCTGCTTAAGATCATTGAGGGGATGCAAGATACGCCGATGTAAAAATAATACCGCCACGATCAAGATCACCATAAAGGTGATTGAGGCCATATATAGCTCGGCTTCGGTATCGTGACTAATGTTCTGTAATAATCGATCACGCTCCAGAACTTCGTGATCGAGGGCGATGCTCATGATCTTGAGCGCGTCAATCAATCGATTGTTGCGTTCGTTTTTATCGAGACGACTCTGCTCATTTAGAAAATTCCGCACCACTTGCATACTATCGCGAGTATGCCCAGATAAAAATCCCCCATCCGCCATCAAGCCATCCATTTCATCGAGCGTTTTAGTCAAGGCGGCAATAGTTTTAGTCAACTTCTCGGGATTATGGATCGGTGCGGCCTCGGTTAGATATTCGATTAAGGCTTGTTGTAATTCAAAGGACACATTTTGCACACTATGCGAATAATTGACATGCGAAAGCACTTTGTCAAAATGGTGTAAATTACGCCAGATCATGCCCCCTAAGGTTGCAAACGCTAGTAATAATAAGACTAAGAATGCTAGGGCGCGATGTTGAATCGGACGAGAGTAAAGAGATTGCATGGTTGTCTCGATTTAGCAGGGATGAATTTGAATTGATACTACTCGATCAGTTCACCATAGCCTAGTTTATAGTTTGGATACAGAAATTGATAACCTAATTGTTTCAGACGTTGATTTCGGCAGCGTTTATTGCTGTCGATTCGGGCAAGATTAGTCTTTACGCTAGGGGGTGCTAGCTGCATGTGCTCGGCCAGCCAGTTCATCACCTCCCAGAGCGGGGCCGGATCGTCGTCACTGGCTAGATAACACTGCGCTAACGCCTCTCCAGCCAGACGTTTAGCTAATAAAAAATCTAATACTCCAACGCAATCCTGCGCATGAATCCGGTTCGTATAATACGGGGGCGATTGTTGAATGGCCGGAATTTGCCGCGCCTGACGCAACAGATATTCTCGGCCCGGACCATAGATGCCTGAAAAACGCACCACACAATTGCGCGGATCGAGCTGAGTAAGGGTTTGTTCGGCTTGACGAATCAACTGTCCAGTAATTTCAGTCGGCTCGGCAGGGCTGTCCTCATCGACCCATTCGCCTTGAGTCTGGCCGTAAACACTGGTTGAAGACACCATCCACCAAATGGGTTTGATGCTTGCCCCCTCAAATTGAGCGATTAGATGATTTAATCCGCTTTCATAGATTTCACGATAGGCAGCTTCCGATCGCTCGTCCGCCGACAAAATGAAAAAAATATGCTCGAAATCATCGTCCAGGGTCTGCAATTGTGCCGGCACCCGAAGATCAGCCGTCATGAAATTGATCAAACGATGTGCAGACTCAGGAGGCGTGCGTTTCAGGCCGGTGATTGAGTGCCCTTGTTGAGCCAAAAGCTCAGCGAATTGAAGGCCAATCGCACCGCAGCCGACTATTAATATCTTAGCCATAAGTTAGATTTGATTGATAAGTTGCAGTTCTTGAGGATAAGGCGACATGTAATACGAGTCGTCAATATAGGGATCGGGGGTTTTACGAAAATGGTGTTTAAGCAAGGTAATCGGCACGATTAACGGCACGTCGCCACGTCGATAACTTTCAATCACTTCGCACATCTCGACTTTATCATCAGCGGTGAGCGCTTTTTTCAGATAACCTTGAATATGTTGCAGCACATTGACATGACTGCTTCGAGTCGCGCGTTTTTTCAAGAGTTGCATCAATTGCAGAATGTATTGATCGGCAACGGCCTGGACATTGTCCTTGGTTAACGTTGCCAGCAATTGCCCAAGCTCGCGATAATCGGCATGACTCATAATGATTAATTTATGCCGGGCATGAAAAGTCGTCAAACTCCGCGCGTTCAGTTCATCGGCAAGCATGGTTTTCCAGCGATGCAACACATAAACACGCTGAATAAAATTTTCCCGCAAGCCGGGATCACCTAAACGCCCCTCCTCCTCTACCGGCAATAACGGATTGTTGCGCATCATCTCCTGCGCATAAATCCCCACGCCATCGCGTGTGGCTAAGTCTTTATGCCACACCTTGACCCGGCTCATCCCACAACTGGGTGAATCTTTTTTCAGGATGTAGCCGCATAATCCCGCATGGGCGTCGACCAACTCCATCGCCCGGTAACGCAAGCGATCAGTCACATCGATACTCGGATCTTTTGCGCCGACACAGCGGAGTTGATCGTCTTGTTTGACAAGGCGAATCGTGGCGCGCGGAATGCCTAAGCCAATTTCGACTTCCGGACAAAAGGGATGAAATTCAAAATAATGGCTCAACGTGCCAACGATATAGGCATCGCGCTTATGTTGCGCATCAAAGCGAACTTCCTGGCCTAATAGACAACTACTGATACCGACGGGAATTTTATGCATGATTTAAGTGAATACTCTAATTGAAGGTGTAATCGGAGTATTAAAGCACCCGCCTGCTATTTGTAAAGTGTTGCGACGGGTCAGCGAGAAATTTTTATGAATAGAGCGGTAAATCTACAATTAAGCAAAAGGGTCGTGGCTGAGTAACAACCACGACTTATCTGCAGGTTTTTAACATCATACCTCGCCGTCAGTACGCCTCATACCTGCCCATAATATTCTGATGGGTTGCAAAAGCGCCCATTTACGTTTCACAATTTCAACGACTTCGTCAACTTTATCGCCAAGAAACTCTTCGCTTCTTACCACATTTGCACCACCTTTATCGGTACAAATGAAATTTACAGTAAATCTGTGCATGATCTTACTCCGGTTTGTTAACAAACATTACATACCCGTGAATTCAATTAACCACTTTGGATTGTAAGCTTCGAATGCTTGGTAAGTTTTATCCGAAAGTGACTTAACCTAGTACCACACTCTACTATTTTCTTCGGTTTTTTCAATGACATATTTCCCTCGTTATCTGCCAATATATCTGTCGTCAAAATAATAAATCTCACAAACAAACGACATTAACTACATTGAATAGGTTATTTAAGTCAAGATTCTTAGAATTTGTGACCGATTATGGATTTTTAGCTGGTCCAAGTAGAGCCCATTTAAGATTGTCTTCTATTCTGGGTCGCTGATCTTCTGGTAGAAATTCTGAGGCTAATAATTGCCGACAGCTTATTTCTGCGGCCTTATAGTCATTTATCCAGTAACACGCTATCGCGTATTCATCCCTTGCTTGCCAATCATAACAAGCGTATTCGATACCTAAACTGAACGGTGGTGGTTTAGGTAAATCAAGGGCTTGTTTAGCAAAAAGATACGCTAATCGATATTTTTTTTGCACGCGATACAAACAAGCTAGCTTAACCAGAGATTCGGCGCGTAATGGCTGAACATCAAAAGCTTTTAACAAATAGGCCGCAATTTCATTTTGTGTTGAATAAGCAAATTTTTCGCCGAGTTTCGCGAGTTCAAGATAAGCAAGCCATACTTCCTGCCCTGATATTGTCGATTTTACTAGCTGCTGATAAGTGTCAAATGCCATAGCAGACATGCCGATTTTCTGGTAATAACCTGCTTGATAGAGTAAACAACGTTGCAGTAAGGGGAATAATTCGTAGTTTTGATGGTGGATCGGTACTTTTTTACAAACCATCAGATATTGGTAATGATTAAACTCATCCGGAAATGGGGCATTTAACAAGGGAAGTTCTGCAATATCCTTACTATTAGCAAAATAAGTGGGTTGCACTATTTCAATAGGCGGATTCAACTCCGAAGTGCAATCCTAGTTGTCATGCGGCCTTCGGCAAAGATTCTGCAAAAAAGACTGAATGAGGTGTTTTATAGTTAAGGCTTTTCCGTGGTCGATGGTTAAGTTTTTTCATCACCTCCTCGACATCCTTA
>CANNKG010000187.1 GCA_947505105.1 Methylococcaceae bacterium
CAAAAAGGCGTGAAGATGAGTAAAATGGCATTTAAAGCTATTAGCCATAGGATAGAAAGAGACGCATCCCTACCGAAATACTACATGACTATCCAGCCTCAAATTTAAACAGAATTAATGGAGGTTATTTTTTGCGAGTTACCTAAGGGCGTGAGTGATGTCGCTGCCCAAGCCGAATAAAGCGATACCTATGCCGAGTGCTATAAAGGTGTAAATAGGGTTATTCAACGCTTTTTTATTAAAGCGTCGAATCATCAAGCCACCGAGAATTGCCAAACTGATTGCCAGGCCGAGCAGAGCTTCCAAACTTAACGCAGGAATGGCAACACTGGGCGGAATTTGGGGCGGAGGATTAACTATTACAGCGGGTGGAACCACGACAATAGGCACGCTATCGACTATTTGAAACGGCGTCAACGGCAATAAGGCATCCGCTGAACCATCCGCCGCGAGGGACAAGGCTCCGATGCGAATGATCGAGGGTTGCGTCGGGTCGGGATTCAGTGCAATCGCAGATAGCGGCAGTGTGAGCTCTATTGCACTGGTATTGCCGCTTCCGGCGCCAAGTGTGAGTGTATAAGGCGCGCCAGCAAGCGCGGTAGGCGCTGAAAATGTGCTGTCACTAATGCAAATGAATTGTTGCAACGCGCTTACTGTCGCCGTGGTCGTGGTGGTATCGACGGTTGCGCGCAAAATTTGCTCGATTCCGCCGCTAATGCCTTTCACTGTGGACACCTTGCAACCGGTTGTCACGTTGTTGTCCACATCGAACAGTACATCGTATTGATGGGTAGCGCCGATTGACACGTTCGCTGCCAGACCACATGCAATCCCCACCAGAAGCAGGAACTGCTTACCCCAAAACATCGACTTGCCGTTCATAAACGCACCCTGTTTGGTTTGTCGTCTATCGGTTGATTAAAAGCCTTGGAGGGGCCTGATTGAAATCATGCTAACAGTTTCACCATTTCAACTCTAATTAATATTTAAAAAATTGGTAAAAAAAGATAGATATAAACAATTAATTCCAATTTTTTTATCAAAATGACCTTGATATTTAAGTTTAATAGTTTGTAAAAATTTGAAGTTTGGCATCGATAGCCAGCTAAGTTTCTGGCGTTAGAAGGGGGCATCATTTGCAGCCAAATTCCGATCTATGCTGCGATAGCTGCGTTAATTTTTTGCAATTTCAAGTCTGCTTGCAGGCGTCCGTGATGTTGTTGAAACCTATGCCTCCAAAAATCTTTTTGGTGCAATGACGATTCTCTGTGTTCTGTTATGGTGCGTATGCATAGCCAATGCACGAATGTATATTCAAAAGATCAGTGATCTCAAAAAGGCCAAATTCAACCATGCAGGGTGGTTAAATGTCTTGTCGATGCGGGTATTTTACGGGTGATTAAGGTGTTGGATAATTCAGAAAAATATACCATCCCTATATTGATCGGTATGGCGAGTTAAAAACTCAAATAATGCCAGATTTATTTTAAAAATCCTTAAAAAAACGATTAGTAATCCCTAAATTGCCGCATTTATTTTGGTTGGATTAGGGGTGTTGTTGAAGGGATAAATCTACTTAGAATAAAACTGGCATACTCTCTGCATTAAGTGAAATGTTAAATATAACTTTACCTAACGGGAGAATAATTATGAAGCTGATAGCAGCAATCATAAAACCTTTTAAATTGGACGATGTCCGCGAAGCATTATCGGATATAGGCGTTTCAGGAGTCACTGTAACAGAAGTAAAAGGTTTCGGGCGTCAGAAAGGCCATACTGAATTGTATCGCGGTGCTGAATATGTAGTGGATTTTTTACCGAAGGTAAAAGTGGAAATAGCGATCAGCGACAATCAGGTTGATCAGGCAATTACCGCAATTACTAAGGCTGCGAATACTGGCAAAATTGGCGACGGAAAAATTTTCGTGACCAGTCTTGAACATGTAATCCGAATTCGTACCGGCGAAACTGGCGATGATGCAATTTAGGGGAAAAATTATGAACAGTCGATTGTTAAGATTTTGTAGTTTATGCGGTGTGTTGTTATGCATGAGTTATTTTCAAGAGGTGTGGGCTGATACTGCGGTAGTTCCTCCGGCACCGAATAAGGGCGATACCGCTTGGATGTTTGTATCGACTGTTCTCGTGACGATGATGGTTATTCCTGGTCTAGCGCTGTTTTATGGCGGTATGGTGCGCGCTAAAAACATGTTGTCAGTGTTGATGCAGGTCTTTGTCATTTTTTCGATGATGGCTATTCTTTGGGCATTGTACGGCTATAGTGTCGCTTTTACGGAAGGCAATCCGTTCTTTGGTGGTTTGAGCAAGGCGTTTTTAATTGGGATTACCCCTGATTCGCTAGCGGCAACGTTTAGCAAAGGTGTTTATATACCGGAATACATCTATGTCGCTTTCCAGTTAACCTTTGCGGCAATTACGCCGGCATTGATTATCGGCGCTTTTGCTGAACGCGTGAAATTTTCTGCGGTCTTGGTATTTATGTTGATCTGGTTTACGTTTGCGTATTTGCCTATGGCACACATGGTTTGGTACTGGGCCGGTCCTGATGCGTATACAGATGCAAAAGCCGCTGAAACTGCCGCAGCAACCGCTGGCTTCCTATTTCAAAAAGGTGCGCTGGATTTTGCAGGTGGAACCGTTGTACATATTAATGCCGGTGTGGCTGGCTTGATTGGCTGCTTAATGGCTGGCAAGCGTGTTGGCTTCGGTAAAGAATCGCTCGCACCTCATAGTGTAACGATGACGATGATCGGTGCGTCATTATTGTGGGTCGGTTGGTTTGGTTTTAACGTAGGTTCGAATCTCGAAGCCAATGGCTTGGCGGCACTGGTTTTTGTAAATACATTGTTGGCAAGTGCTGCAGCAACCCTCGCTTGGACAGGATCAGAATGGTTGGTTCGTGGCAAACCGAGTATGCTCGGTGGCGCATCCGGTGCAGTGGCTGGCTTGGTCGCCATTACGCCTGCATGCGGTTGGTCAGGCCCGATGGGTGCTATCGGTTTAGGCTTGGTCGTCGGAGCGATATGTTTCTGGTCAGTAACCAGTCTTAAAAATCGTTTTGGTTATGACGATTCCTTGGATGCCTTCGGTGTTCATGGGGTGGGTGGAATCATAGGTGCCCTTGGAACGGCAGTGGTGGCAAATCCGGCTTTGGGTGGAACCGGCGTATGGGACTATGTGACCAATGCGGTCGGTGAATATAGCTTTACTACCCAATTGACCAGTCAAATTTGGGGAGTTGCGATTTGCATCGTCTGGACTGGCATTGTTTCTTTTATCGCTTTTAAAATAGTTGATATGACGATTGGGTTACGAGTTAGTCACGAAGTTGAACGGGAAGGTTTGGATATCTCTGAACACGGTGAAACTGCATACCGCATCTAATAACTTTACTTTTCGCAATCCCTGATTGATCAGGGATTGCCATTTTATATATAGCCGTATTCGCGCTAATGAGTGCTGGTTGATGCTACTTGGATGCATCACTGGCTAAATACCTTCAGCCATAAATCTTTACCGCGTTCTTGAGCTACTTTCAGAGTAGCACTGGCTTTTTCGAACAGTGGTTGCAAGGGGCGGTAGGTTTCTTGATCGGAAAGTTTGGCGAATACCCTGATTGCCTCAGCTTTGACGAGTGGAATGTAAGCTTTAATTTGTGTGTAAGCCGTTGTTAAAGATTCCTGTACCTGTGGGTGATTACGCAACCAACCTTCGAGGGTTAACTGTATTTGTTCGAATGGGGCGCTTGGTTCAGGTGTCGCGATACCGGCCCGTCTTTGTTGTCTACGGTGCCATTTTTTAGCAATATGCTGACGCCAGATATAATCCATACCGTAGTATCCCACGCAGGAACAGATAATTCCAATAATCAGGCAGCCGAGCAGGAATGGCGCCCAGATGTCTCCCAGACCTGAAAAAATGCTATCGAGTGAAAATTCAAAACTGTCCGTTGGCGATGGGCGACCCATGACCAAGAGACCGACACGATAAGAAAAATAAAACAAGGGCGGCATGGTCACCGGATTGGTAATCCAAACCAGACCGACTGCAATTGGAAGATTGGCGCGCAGATAAAAAGCGGAGATCGCCGCGAATGCCATTTGAGTCGGCGTGGGTATCCAAGCGCAAAACAGTCCGATACCAAAGGCTTTGGCAACCGAATGGCGATTTAAATGCCAAAGATTCGGTTCATGTAGACGTTCACCTAGAAACTGCAAATTTTTATGTTGTTTAAGTTTTTCAGCATCAGGTAAGTATTTTTTGAGGAATTCTTTTGGCATGCCGCTCTCCCACGTGCGTTGAGTATTTCGAGGAACCACTTTTAGTCTATCAGTTTTTGAGGGTCAAAATACACCTTTTCCTGACCGCCAAAAATTAGCGCTTAAGTTTTTTGAAGTTTGGCCGCTATAATTTCTGATCGGCCCTGGTAAATTTTTTTAACGGTTTATCAGGGAATTATTGTTAAAATTGCAGTTTAGAAGGTGCTGTCATGGACATTAAATCAGAATCGTTTGGTCAAACGATAAAAGATAGACCCAAGGTGCCTGCCAAGCAGTCAGAAACTCCGCCGGGTGCAGAAGTTTCAACCTTGGCGCAGGCTAAAAAAACTCAGGAAGTCACGCCGTCAACGGAGGTTTCAGCAAAAGCTCAGTTAAAGGTCAGTATCTTAGAAGCTTCAGCCAATGTGAGTATTAGTGCCGGTAACGAACCGATGGCTCTGCTGTTTAAAACGGCGATAGAGGGTATCAATGAGGCGTTGAAAGGGCAGTTGGGTGATAACGCGATTCAAAAAGCTTACGACCAGGGAATTGATGTTTCACCTAAGGCCACGGCAGATCGAATTGTGGGTTTAAGTACCGGTTTTTTTGAACAATATAAAGCTAATCATGCGGATATGAGTGTCGAGGATGCTCTAAATTCGTTTGTCGGCTTAATTGGCGGAGGCATCGATAAAGGCTTTGGTGAAGCCCGAGATATTTTGAGTGGGCTTAACGTGCTTGATCAGGGTAATATTGGTGGAAATATTGATGAAACCTATAAGTTAGTTCAAGAGGGCTTAAAATCCTTTGTCGAAAATTATAAGAATTCGAACACCAGCACATCGGCAAGTTCAGATGCAGCGGTGGAACCGAAGACCTAGCATTGGCTTTTTGTTTGGGGAATCTGTAACTTTGAGGGTATTCAAAATTACATGTTCCCCATTCACGCTATAGGCGCCTGAAGATGCCTGTCAGTGTTCTTGGGTTCTTGCTTGGGGATCTGTTGTTTCAGCAGTTGATACGTTTACCGGATCTATTGATCGTAAAGTGTGTTTTACTGATGCTCTTCGTTTGTCTTTGGTTACGCAAATGGTTCGGGTTGGCGTTGCTGATGGGGTGGCTCTGGGCTTATGGCTATGCGCTGGTTCAGCTCAAACAGGTCTATTTAGCGCCTGAATTTCAGGGGCAGGAAGTTCAAGTCGAAGGGCTTATCTGCAGTTTACCGGTTGTGGATGAACGCAAAACGCGCTTTGATTTTCAATTGACGGCTAATCCTTTGGTCTTGCCCGCCAAAATAAGAGTGAGTTGGTATTCACCCGAAGTAAGTCTAGGGGTTGGACAGCATTGGGTGTTTAAGATCAAATTAAAAGCCGTACATGGCTTAGCTAATCCTGGAGGCTTTGACTACGAACAATGGATGTTTACTCAGGGGATTGGTGCTACGGCCTATGTCCGTGATCCGCAGCTGGCTAAATTAATCAAGCAAGATTCATTCTGGCAAAATTTCTCGGTCATTCGACAATTGATTGCTGAACGTCTGTCAGTTGTTCCTCATCTGCGCTATCGGGGATTTTTGGAAGCATTGACGATTGGTAAAACCGATGGTGTGTCTAATCAACAATGGCGAATTCTGCGCAAAACCGGTACTTTGCATTTGATGGCAATATCCGGTTCACATATCAGCTTGATTGCTGGGTTAAGTTATTTTTTAGTTTTGCACGTCTGTTTGCGCATGCTTCCTGAGCGAGTTTCACCACAATGGATTGCAGCTATCGGTGCCGGATTGACGGGTTGGAGTTATGCCTTATTGGCGGGTTTTTCAATTCCTGTGCAGCGCGCCTTGGTAATGTTGGTCGTAGCGCTCCTTGGTGTGATTTTACAACGTCACATCAGAATTACGGGACTTATTGCAATCGCTATTCTGTTGATGTTAGTTCTGGATCCTCTGGCGGTATTGTCGGCAGGGTTTTGGTTGTCGTGTATTGCGGTTATATTGATTTGGTATGTGGTCTCGGGTCGTTTGGCAAAAGAGCGGCACTGGCTCAGTTTTATCAAGGTTAATAGCGTTACCGCATTAGGATTAGCCCCTTTAATGATCCTGTTCTTTCTGCAGTTTTCCTTAATAGCACCGGTTGCGAATCTAATTGCTGTGCCGGTAGTGAATTTGTTAATCGTACCGCCGGCACTCGTTGCGGTTGTGTTACTCTTTTGTGCCCCCTCTTTGGCGATTTGGCTTTTTTCCTGGCTTGATGTGATTTTGGATAAGTTATACCAATTTTTACAGTGGCTAGCTGGATGGGATTATGCCAATTTAGCGGGGCTTTCTACGTCAGGACCTGCTATTTTGTTGGCGGCAATTGGTTTTTTGGTGTTGTTTATGCCTAGAGGTCTACCTGGGCGAAGTTTATCGGCACTATTATGTTTACCGCTATTTTTGAATGCGCCTGCTAGGCCGGAGTCCGGTACGTTTAAAATGACGCTTTTGGATATTGGGCAAGGTTTGTCGGCAGTGATTCAGACCGCTGAACACGTTTTGGTTTTTGATGTGGGGATAAAATTTTCGGCTCAAGCAGACAGTGGGCAAAGCGTGTTATTGCCATTCCTGGCAAGTCAAGGCATTCATCACATCGATACACTAATCATTAGCCATGGTGACAATGACCATATTGGCGGTGCGGCATCACTATTAGCCGAGTTTAAACCGACTAGAATTTATACCAGCGTTCCTGAGCGATTGTCGGCATTTGCTGTGTTACCATGCTATCAAGGACTGAATTGGCAGATCGATGGTGTGATTTTTCAAATTTTGGCGCCCGCTGTCAATGATGATAACGTCGGTAATGAACATTCCTGCGTTTTAAAGGTGAGTTCCGCATCAGGTGCGCTATTATTGCCTGGCGACATTGGGAAAGCGACTGAGCAGTGGTTGGTTGATAACTATGGTGATGCCTTATCGGCTTCGGTGTTGGTTTCCCCTCATCATGGTAGTAATACTTCGTCTTCTCAAGATTTTTTGGCGCGGGTTAACCCTAAGATGGTTTTGATTCCGGCAGGGTACCAAAATCAATTTAACTTTCCGCATCCGTCAGTATTGGAACGTTATCAGTTGAATCATTTATCTTGGTTAAATGTGTCCGAGCAGGGTGCCATTACGGTTGAATTCTCCAGCAACAATCTAAAATTTAGTTATTTTCGCGCGATAAATCAAAAGTATTGGCATAAGGTAGATTCATCTGCTAAATTCTGAACAGTAGAAATTGAAAACTGAGGATAAAATGGGCTCTATAAATTGTTTGTTGGTAGATGATAGTCGTACTTCGCGCATGTTTCTGACAAAAATTATTCATCAAATCAATCCGGACTGGAATATTATCGAAGCCGAAAATGGTCAGCAAGCTATTGATTTAGCTTCTGAATTAGATTACCAAGTGATTTTTTTAGATTACAATATGCCGGTGATGAATGGTGGCGATGTCGCTAAGTATTTTCGACCAAAATTTCCAGACGCCAAAATTGCTTTTTTGACGGCGAATGTCCAGGATTCAATCAGAAACCTCGCGAAAGAACTTCAGATAGATTTTATTCCCAAACCGATTACCTTCGAGAAAATCGCCAACTATGTTAGCTAATAATTACCAGGATGATGAGTTTTTAATTGATGCAGTTGGAGAGGTACTCAATATCGGAATGGGTGTCGCGGCAGCGGCCTTGAGTGAAATGATCGAAAAGGAAGTCATACTGAGTGCGCCTGTTGTTGAGTTTATTCCAAGAAATGAGGCAATTCGGCAAATTAATCCGGATAAAAACTTTCGGTTAAGTGGCGTTAGTGAAAGTTTTAGTGGTCCTTTTAGTGGAACAGCCATCTTATTATTTCCTGAGCGACAAAGTTTGGAGCTTGTTCGTGCGTTGATAAAGCCAGATGATCTGGCTCTGGACGTTTTGAGCGAGTTGGAACAGGAAGCTATTACTGAAACTGGTAACGTTATTTTAAATGCTTGTTTGTGCAGTATCGCCGATTTCTTGCATAACAAAATCGAGAGCTCAATTCCGGAATTTGTGAGTGGTTCTTTAGAAAATATTATCAACAAGAATCAGGCCGCCGACACCGATCAAAATATTGTGTTATTGTTGAAAATGAATTTCGCTATTGAACAGATATCCATTCAAGGTTATGTAACGTTTATGATGGATGCCTATTGCGTTGCCGATTTGAGAGAGGCGATAAATGCATCAATGGGTGGATAGGGAAAATAACATAACTTGGGCTAAGACCCGAATTATCCATGTTCAAGTTAATTTATTCACTTTAATCTAAATGAAATTAGCTGCCAACATGTCCATGGAATTGGTGAAATCTTTAAAATCGAATAGTGACCTCATTGTTTGGAGATACAATATACAAGGTCCTTTCAGAAATAAATTTGAAATAGCCTAGATGATATTCTTTAAGCCAGTGGTTCATGCATATTCTTAAATGAGATGAGTTTAATAATTGGCGGATTCAACTCCGAAGTGCAATCCTAGTTGTCATGCGGCCTTCGGCAAAGATTCTGCAAAAAAGACTGAATGAGGTGTTTTATAGTTAAGGCTTTTCCGTGGTCGATGGTTAAGTTTTTTCATCACCTCCTCGACATCCTTA
>CANNKG010000188.1 GCA_947505105.1 Methylococcaceae bacterium
ATTGATCGGTTAGATTTTCATTCTATGGTGCTTTGAATGTCGATTTTAGGGTGGTTTTTACCAAACAGTGAAACTATTCGTATTTTTCACTTTTCATAGAAAAAAACCTTGTCAAGTACTTTTTAAATTATTTTCGCTGAATAGTTACTAAATTTTTAAGATAACGCAATATCCAACAGGCTATGTTTAAACATAGCCTGTCTCTATTCTAAAAAAAGCGTTCGTTGATCACGTATCAACCAATATGGCCCACGAAAGCCTTGATGATTAAGGAACATTCCTGAGGGACACACGCAGCCCATTAATGGTATAAAACGTTGAGCGAGGATTAGTTCTTCGGAGAACATTGATATTATTTTGTTTAACACTTGAGAGGCTATCGACGCAATTCACGAGCTATTTTCCCCTTTAAAATAATAATCAACTACAATTTATAATATGTATTTCTTTAATTAAGAATATAAAAATGGATGCTGCTAATATAGAAATTTTAATTGTAGATGACACGGCTGCAAATTTACAATTACTCACCTCTATTCTTAGAGAAGAAGGCTATAAAGTTCGTCCGGCGACCAACGGGAAAATGGCTTTGGAGTCAGTTTCAAAGCGCCCACCCGATCTAATCCTGCTTGATATTAAAATGCCGGAAATGAATGGTTATGAAGTTTGTACTCAACTTAAACGTAATAATCAAACTAAACATATCCCGGTTTTATTTATTAGCGCCTTGAACGATGTTAACGATAAAGTTCGTGCCTTTAACGTAGGTGGTCTCGATTACATCAACAAGCCGTTCCAATTTGAAGAAATCAAGGCGCGCGTTTCTACCCATCTGCAACTCAAATCTTTACAAGATCAGATGGAACTGAAAATTGCTCAGGGTGTTGAGCATATCCAGAATCTGAATCAAGAAATCACCGATACTCAACATGAATTGATTCTGACTTTAGGTGAAATTTGTGAAACACGCTCACATGAGACCGGTCAACATGTTAAACGGGTTGCCGATTATTCGTATTGGTTGGCGCGGTTAATTGGATTTCCCGAGCTTGAACTCATTAAACTGGCCTCTCCGATGCATGATATCGGTAAAGTCGGGATTCCTGACTTGATTCTCAACAAACCCTCACCATTGACCTCCGAAGAATGGGAGATCATGAAATCGCATAGTCAACTGGGTTATCGGATGTTGTCGGTATCGAGTAGACCTATCTTAAAAATGGCCGCAATCATAGCCCATGAACATCATGAAAAATGGGATGGTAGCGGGTACCCACAGGGCTTGACCGGTGAAGATATTCATATCGCCGCGCGCATTACCGCTATTGCCGATGTAATCGATGCTTTAAGCTATGCCCGCTGTTATAAACCTGCTTGGGATATAGCAAATATTTTGGCCTTATTGAAAAATGAACGCGGTAGGCACTTTGATCCAACCTTGATTGATCTACTGTTTGAAAACTTGGACGATCTATTAGCCATACGCGCCACTCATTAATTTAAACATTTTCAACCCATGCGGCATGGCAAAATAATCCGTCAATTCCTTCATCGCTGACTGATATAAATTTTCATAGGATAACCCGCATGAAACTATTTCTCTGGCTTTGTATCTCTTTCGTATCGGCATTTCTGAATTACGCGAATGCTCAGGAAGCTTCTATCGGTGTCAAGCCTGAATCAGTGGGTTTGTCCTCAAAACGCTTGCAGCATATCGATAACATCATCGACCAACATATTCACGATAAAAAAATTGCTGGCGCAGTTGTCCTTGTCGCGCGTCAAGGTAAGATCGCCTACTTTCGGGTAGCAGGCCTTGCAGACACCGACAAACCGATGCAAAAGGATACTATTTTCCGTATTGTCTCGATGACTAAGCCCTTAACGAGCGTTGCAGTCATGTTACTTTACGAACAGGGAAAGCTCCTACTGTCAGATCCCGTTTCAAAATATATTCCCGAATTCAAAGATCAAAAAGTGTTGGAACTTCAACCGCAAGGTTCCGCATCCGAATATAAATTAGTCCCCGCAAAACGCGAAGTTACAGTGCGTGATTTACTGAGTCATACCTCGGGCTTACTTTATTTATTTCCGAATAATTATTTTCATGACCGTGAGCGGCAATTAGTCGTTAATTTCTACAAAGAAGCCGGCATTTCCGATGGTTTTTGCCGTCCGAACGAAACGATTGGCGATATGGTCAAACGCTTAGCGCGCCTGCCGTTATACAAACATCCAGGCGAGTTATGGGAATACAGTCTGGCCAGCGACGTCCTGGGCTACTTGGTCGAAGTCGTCTCGGGACAACCGCTGGATCAGTTTGTACAAGCGCATATTTTTACCCCTTTAAAAATGAGGGACAGCCATTTTTTTATTCCGCAAGAAAAATTGGACAGATTATCGGCGGTCTGGAAAAGTGATTGGCAAGGGTCACTTACGCGTATAGGCAACGAACCAATGCTTGATGGCGATTTAGCACTCTGCCCCTCAGATGCGTACGCATTATCAGCCAAATATTTAACCGGCGGTGGCAATGTTTTATCGACCGTTTATGACTATTATCGTTTTGCCCAGATGCTGTTAAATAAGGGCGAACTTGACGGGGTACGTTTATTGAGTCGTAAAACCGTAGAACTAATGACCGCCACCAATCATATCGGCAGTTTTGATGCCACCTTCCTGCATGATCACGGTTGGAAATTCGGTTTGGGATTTGCCATCCAACAAGATCGAGCGCATGACGTCGATGCCGGTGATGCCGGGGTTTATGAATGGGCTGGAATTTATTCGACGCGCTTCAGCATCGAT
Organism: Methylococcaceae bacterium; assembly: GCA_947505105.1. Taxonomy (GTDB): domain Bacteria; phylum Pseudomonadota; class Gammaproteobacteria; order Methylococcales; family Methylomonadaceae; genus SXIZ01. The sequence continues at coordinate 2,809 of CANNKG010000188.1, forward strand.
CCTAAAGAACAAAAAATTACCATTTTCATGTCGCAAACTTCGCCGTTTAACCTGCATTTCAATTTATGGGATAAATTGCTGGTTTTATCCGGTTCTGCGATTATTAATTAATCATAGGAGGAAATATCATGAAACCACTTTTCCGCTTGTTGCAATTCGTACTACTCTTTTTATTGATGATCATGTTACCGACATGGGTCAGCGCTACCGGTCCTCGGATCAAACAGGATATTTTCGCCCCCAATCCAAATCAAATTTATGCACTGGATTTTCCACCGTTTGTCACCACCGAATTACCGACCGGCGGGATTGCCGTTGAACTTGTCACTAATCTTTTAAAAGCTCAATCGCTGGATGCCGTTATCAATACCCTACCGGTAGCCAGCATGATGAAATACTACCTGTTGCAGGAACAGGCCCTTGGTCTAATCACCAGTCATCTTCAAATCAACAAGGAGGAACAAAAGGATCTCATCTATATACCGCTGCTGCAAATTCAACAATATTTTTATTACTTTCAAGCCAAGCATCCTGAGGGCTTACCGTGGAACGGCGATTTAAAAACCTTAGCCCATCTGAGCTTCGGCGTTAACGAACACGAAAACCTTGAGCCTTATAAAAAAGCTGAGATTAACCTTCAAACAGGTAAAAATAGCGCCTTATATGAAAAGCTTCATGCCGGCCAACTTGATTTTATTGCCGACTCACCTCTAACTGTCAATTGGTATCTGGACAAACACTATCTCAGTGAAAAAACGCAATTCATTAAAATGCAGCCCAAAGCTGGCGATGAACTTTTATATCTGATTATTAATAAGAAACATCCTCAGGGAGACGTTATCGCTAAGCAATTCCAAATGGAACTTGGCAAAATGCTCACTAATGATCAGTACAACACTCTGTTAACACAACAATTAGGTAATGGTCAAAAGCTCACTGAGATATTCAGTCCGTTACCAGTAGATTCCAAATAGGCTTAAGAGATGTGCATTCAGGAAGCGAAAAGTTGTTCTATTTGGATCGTCTTCCTGATGATGCTAAATTGCAATGTTGCGGCACAACCGATCGTTATTCTAAATGCCAACGAAAGTCCACCTTATTGGACACAATCATCCGTTGAAGGGGGACTTGGAGCAGAATTAATTCAGGCCATCTCAGAAGTCGCCGGACTTGAAACCCGTATCAAATTTGCCCCACTGCAACGCATGATTGATGACGATTCTAATAATGATCTGGGCAATCCGGAATTCTATTTGCCAAAACAGGAATTCGCTGCTGTTATTCCCATTGCCGTCTCACAAATCGCGCTTTTTTATTATCGCCCCCACCACTCCACACGCTTCGATTTCAAAAGCATTGAGGAACTCAAACCTTACAAGATCGGAGTACTAAAAGGGACGTTAATCGATAGACATGCTTTTGAACAAATGGGCATCCATTTTGAATCAAGCTACGCCCAAGCATCGTTATTCAAGAAGTTAAAACTTGGACGCCTTGATCTCGTCTTTGAAATTGACCTAGTAGGTCAGCAAATAATTAATAAAGTATACCCAGATCAAATTGCGAACTTTGCCAGAGAACCATTACCTAATTCAAGTTCCCCCATTGCCATTATGTTGGACGCTCATGTACCGGATGTTCAAACCATCGCCGCACGCTATCGTGCAGGATTAGCCCACATCATCCAAAGCGGTCGCTATCAACAGATCGTGCGTAAATATTATCCCGACGCACAAATTCCGGAGCATTGGTTTGAGGAGCTACAACATTTTCAGAAAATGTACGCCTTTGATTTATAGATTAAGTTTATGATTTTACAATTTAAAAGCATTAAAACTAAAATTACCTTATCCTTTTTGGCTATTGTGATCTTTGGGCTGGTTCCTTATGAAATATCGAATTATATAAATACCCAACGACGTTTAAATACCGAACTTGAAATCTTGGCCGACCGAACCATATTACGTTTGAATGAAAGTTTAATTATCCCATTGTGGGAAATGGATGATGACTGGATCGGTAAATTAATTGACAGCGAAATGCTCGATGATAATCTTTATGGGATGCTAGTAAGCGGAGATGAAAATCTATTCGCCGGAAGAATGCGCAATGATCACTGGCAGTCTATGGTAATGCTTGAACGTTCGATTAAAGGCGATTTCATTGAGCGGAGTCAGGACATCATCCGCGACCAACTGCCTATTGGCAAGGTTCACCTGTATTTTAGTAAGCGACTCATTGAAAAAAAACTCAAGTATGAAGCCCTGAAGTCAATCACACGAACCCTAGCGCTTATATTCCTGATTGTGCTGTTTTTACGGTTGATGATCAATCACCTAATCATTAATCCACTGTCAAAAATCCTAGAAGCACTAAAGGCCATCTCTCAAGGAGATTATCGGTATGCGTTGAAATGGCCCGGCATCGATGAAATTGGAGAACTCGTTAAAGGCGTCAACGAAATGAAGCAAAATTTGCTGATGCGCAAGACCGAACGGGATCTGATGACCGAGGAACTGACCCGTGCGAATGAAACCCTCGAACAACGGGTTCACGAGCGCACCGCCGATCTCGAAATTATCAATGCCGATTTGCAAAAACTGACCATCGCATACGAAAAAGCCAAAAATGACGCTGAATCCGCCAATAAAGCCAAAAGCATCTTCTTGGCTAACATGACTCATGAACTTCGAACACCAATGAATGCAGTTTTGGGTTTTTCAAGATTAATGCAAGAAGATCGCGAAATTAACTCAATTCAACGAGAATATCTCGACATTATCAATCGTAGCGGCAATCATCTACTCGAATTAATTAACAACGTTCTGGACATGGCCAAAATCGAATCCGGACGAATGATTGCTCAAAATACTCCATTCGATCTGGAGGGTTTGATTCGTGATAGCGTCGACATGATGCATGAACGCGCTGAATCTAAAGGGCTTGCCCTAAACCTCGATCCGAATTCAAAATATCCAAGATTCGTAAGTGCCGATGTCGCCAAAATTCGCCATGTGCTGATTAATTTACTCAGTAATGCCATTAAATATACCCAACAGGGGCAAATTATCCTGCGGGTAACCGCAGAGTCGATCATAACTTCCGAGCAACAACGTTTAATCTTTGAGGTTGAAGATAGTGGCATTGGGATATCAGAACAAGATTTGGCGCGGATCTTTGATGCTTTTGTTCAACTAGGTCCTCAATCGGAACAGCAAGGCTCAGGGCTAGGTCTCGTGATCACCAAACAATTCGTCGAGCTTATGGGGGGACAAATTCAAGTCTCCAGCATCAAAGGAAGTGGCTCGCTGTTCCGGGTCGAACTTCCCGCAACCGTGATGCCAGAATCGGCTTTTAAAGCCTTAAATGATATTTCTCATCAACGGGTTATCGGCCTAGCGCCAAACCAACCTTGCTATCGGGTTCTGATTGCCGAAGATCAGGCCGAAAGTCGTTTATTACTCAGAAAAATACTTGAAGCCGTAGGCTTTCAAGTTATTGAAGCAATCAATGGCGCTGAGGCGGTAGAGTTATTCAAACAATTTCATCCTGAATTTATCTGGATGGATAAACGCATGCCGGTGATGGATGGAATTGAGGCGACCAAAGCTATTTTGGCATTACCAGGAGGTGATAAAGTCAAAATCGCCGCGGTAACGGCCTCTGTCTATCTGGAAGAACGTCTTGAATTGTTGCGCGCTGGGGTCTGCACCATTATTAATAAGCCCTATCGCAATGAAGAAATTTTTGAATGTATGCAACACCAATTAGGAATACGCTTCATCTACGAAGAAACCGAAACACCACCTGCTAAAGCTGTTCAATCAAATAAAAATGTCTTAATTGAAAAACTTGGAACCCTGCCCGATGAATTGCTTGCGACACTCGAGAATTCAGTTATTGAGCTGGATATTGAACAAAGCATTGATATTATTGACCATATATCGCTATTAGAAACGGAATTAGCGCATAAATTACGTGAACTCATCAATCAATTCGATTTTGAAACGGTGTTGAGATTAATCCAAACCTCGAAAAAATAGATCCGATTGGAGTTATTTCAAATAAACTCAATTGTATCGATCCAATCATTTAACCAAGTAATAAATATGCGTAAAATTTTTTTTGTTGTAAACATCATTGCAATATTTTTATTGTGCAGTTTTTCATCATTCGCCCAAACCACCGTCAACGATCAGATCAAAAAAACTTATAGTTTTTATATTGTCCCTCAACTTGATCCAGTCGCTATTCACCAAGCGTGGCTTCCTGTTCTACAAAAGATCAGTGAACTGACGAATATAAACTTTGAAATCAAAATATTGCCCAGTATTCCTGAATTTGAAGATGTCATATTTAAGGGCGGAGCGGATTTTGCTTTTATGAATCCTTATCATTTTATTGTGGCGCGTCGTGAACAGGGTTATATACCTTTATTGAGAGACTCCAAAAAATTGCTAGAGGGTATTGTGATCATTAGGAAAGATAGCCCAATTAATTCATTAGACCAACTAAACGATAAACAAATTGCCTTTCCGGCACCTAACGCATTTGCTGCCTATTTATATATACGAGCGATGTTGGCCAAAAATAATATTCATATCCTCCCTCAATACGTGAAGTCGCACAGTAATGTTTATCGGAGTGTTCTTCTTAATGATTATGTTGCGGGGGGGCGGAGTCAATAACACCTTTAAACGTGAACCTGAAGATATTCAGGAGCAACTTAAAATTTTATATACAACTCCTCAAACTGCACCTCATCCAATAGCGGCTCATCCTCGAGTTGCTGAAGCAGTTCGCACACTTGTCGAAGAAGCATTTTTAAAATTAGCAACCGATCCGGCAAATAATAAATTATTAGACGCAATTCAGATTCCCCAACCCGTCCATGCCAACTACGTTAGAGATTACCAAGTACTCGAAACGATGAATTTGGATGCCTTCTTTGTGAAAGGAAGCGATTGAAATTATTACCATATAGTCTTTATGTGCGCTTGGTGCTTTTAGGGGCACTAGGAACCTTAGTATCGGTATTTGCCTTGGGCGGACATATTGCTTATAAACAAGGTAAACAAGCTACTTTATTGGCTTTACAGCAGTCCAACACCATTTCAAAGGCTGTTGCAAATGCGCTAGCGCCTGATCTGCTTACCAAGAATTATGCAGGTATCGAACGCACCATCAGTCAAGCAAGCTCTAATGAAGATATCACTAAATTGCAGGTGATTAACCTCAATGGCAATATTATTGTTGAATCCACGTTTGCTCGCCAGACCCCTAAGTTAAAACATGGAGGTACAATTGATTTATCAGCACATGATAGCGCCGAGTTTACTATCAAGGGCGATTATATAGAGGCTTGGGTACCGATTGTAGCAGGGAATACCATTGGTTGGGTTTATTCAGAATTATCATTAGAAAAAATTTTAGATTGAATTACAGCAGGGTTATGTTAGCTTATATTTATTTGATGTGATAAAGAAAGATTTAAGTGAAACAATATCAGCTATTTGAAATTTAGATGTTTTTAATAAAAAATATAAACTAAAAAATATTGATACATCAGAAAAGCTTTTTGAATCAATTAACGCAATTGAAGAATTATTAGCTAATAATAATTATGTTTCAATAGCAGCTTTGTGCGAATTAAAAGATATGCTACCCTCTAATCAATTAAATAATTTTAATTCTTTACAAAAACAGATAATGAATATCCAATATGAGCAAGCATTATTAACGCTGTCAATAATGAAAAATTCATTTTTAAATTAACGTTGCTCCAGTAATTCTCTGTCGCTAAGACTCATCCGTGAATATGATATTCAATCAACTACTAGTACTCAGTCAATTTAATTATGGCGGGTGTAGTTCAAAAAAAAACCCCTCCGTGGTGAGCTTGTCGAACCATGAACCGCAAATCCTTCGACAAGTTCAGGACGAACGGGGTATTTAGAGTCCGCTCAATTAATACAACTTATTGATATTTATTGAATAAATAGCATTTTTTGGGTATAATTGTGCACGAAAAATGAGCCGTAACCCTCAAAAACCGTGCACCAATGATCCGATACTGTAGCTCAAAACAACTGACGATTGCC
>CANNKG010000189.1 GCA_947505105.1 Methylococcaceae bacterium
ACTTGGCAGCGATAAAGCTGGAAAGCCGTAGACTGTTCGCGATTCAAAAATACATCCAGAAACGTGCTCTCATGCGGACATTTTATTTCCACCGGCTCATTGGCTTCTGACAAGCCATCAAACGAAGCCCGCAGCAACGGATAGCGTTCAGACTCGCCGCAGATCGGCAACAACAGTACGCCATGCTTTTCTTCAAAGTGCTGTAAGGCGATAGGCTCCTGTTGAATACCGGCGCGGATCAAGGGATTGTTTTCCAGACTTTTCTCCAACACCCGGCCGGTCTTCTCAGCCCACAGCCGCCACGGTGTTTTGTAAGGCGAGCGATTCATGATCACCGCTGCCTCACTGGCACTAATGCCTTGGGATCGCCAAACTCGCCAAGGCTCAGACCGTTGCGAAACATTAATCACTTTCATACAGGTCCTCCTCATCATAAAGTCCAGCAGCTAAGCACTGCAGCAGCTAAGATCAACTCGGTAGTTAAACCCAATGCTCACGCGCTGGGTTCAATGCCTGCTTTGCGGGTGTTAATGGCGGCATCTCCGTCCCTTCAATCGATTGATTAGAACTAGATGATGCCGACTGGTATGCCGCAGAAGCCTTATCCAATTCAGCCATAGCAAACCTCAAATCCAGTCCCGAGAACTTATTATTGGCATAGTCGTAAGCTGCTTGCCATGCACCGGCCAACGTCGTTCGACGCACCATTTCCGCCACCGCTTTTTGCACCTTGGCATCAATCAGCGATAAATCGATGACCTGTACCGACTCCGTTAAACCCGATGCCGTATCAACCCGCGTCGCTTGACCATCAAGCACCGTCGCCTCATGAGCGTCATTCAAATCATCCAGGCTTTTATCTTCCATCTCTTCGGCAGCGTAACCGCATTCTTCCGGAAAAGCGGTTCGTAATGAGGCCGCCTTACCGCACTTGGCTAATTGACCTTTCGGACGCTTGATCCACATCGCGGTCGGAATTTGCGAATAGCGCCCCCCCGCCGTACTGTAAGCTTCCAGCCAGTAGACTTCTTCGGTAAAGGCACAGCGTTGACCGTTAACTAAACGATAGACCGTCACCGCGACCCATTCCGGAAACGTAACGTCCATACAGGTCTCCTGCCATTGCTCGTTGTCGTCTTTATAACGACCGCTAAAGGTCTGGGTCTTATCAGGCCCCCAAACCGGCCTGTCCATACCCGCCCAAAGACCGGTACGCGAGGCCGTGGTCTGGATTTCCATGATGGATGGCCAGACCGTTTCTACGTGACGGCCTAAAGCTGTATTCCACATCGGCACGATATGCACGGGTTTCTTGAAAATATCTAGCTTGCGAGTTCGGCAGTAATCCAGCGCCATCATAATGGCTTCCGGCGTTTTAGCCGTTGGAAAGGTCACTTCCGTCAGCACGTTCCACGACTGCTCGGACAGTTCATAAATCTGCTTAGCCTCAACAGGCATAGGCAGATGACGGGTTTTCGGTGAGGGGTTATTTTTTGAATAAGACATGACGTTTCTCCTGATCGAGCATTGAAAATCGGAAAGAGGGGGCGCCACTCCCCTCTGGGAATGACGTCCCCAAAGGGTTAAAAGGTACCGTAGCGGCTAAAAGGTCAAGCGCAGAGCAGCAGAGGAAATCATGTGCGTAGAGTAAGCGGTCTGAGCGGTACAATAGCTTTGCTCTTACAACTAGACCCCGTGTGCGGATGGAAACGCTTTAGTTGACGCGCTGGCTGAACACATAGTGACAATTAAGACAGTGGTAATTATCTAAAATCTTTTCGTCGATGAATTTGCCCAGTTTTGCACCCGCTATACCGGCGGTTACCGAACCCACCAGCGCACCGAGAACCGCGCCGGTAAATACACCGACCGGGCCTGCGCTTAATCCGAGGCTTCCGCCAAGCTCGGCACCACTTAGCGTGCCCGTTGCGCCACTGGCTGCTCCGCCAATCGCACCGAGAATGCCGCAGGCTTTTTTCGAAAAATCTTTAGTGCCAATCCGGCTAGATTGGCAATTGGGACAGGTTAATATCATTTTAGGACTCCTTTGTTGGGAATGGGTGGGGCATGGTGTACCCAGTCAATGATATAGATATTCAACATTTTCCAATTTGCAGAAATAGGCGGTGCCTCAACCGTTTATAATGGTGATATAAGTATTGAGGATTTTTGAATTCGCATCCATGGCAGAAAAAATACCTACGTCTGGATAATGTAAACATGACAGCAGATAGCAAAACAACTGAATATAGTCTTCTTGAAACCGGCTCTTTGATATCTTTTAGGATCATCGATGAAGCCACCCTAACGGGACCTGACGAAGCCGAGTTTGCTGTAAGGGTCGAACTAATAATGACCGGGGAAGACGACGCCGATGCATCGGAAATTGCAGAGTGGGCCGCATTTGGCTTTATGTTTTTGCTGGGTACACTATCTTTTGACGGAGCAAGGCCACGCGGACTTTCCTTGTCTGAGTACCAAGAAAATGATGAATTCCGGGTAAATGACTTTTTTGATTATTCAAGTCAGGCATTATTGGGAATGACTGAAAAAATGGAAATCATGACTAACAGAGTATCGGCTTTGTGTGATCGGCAGTGATTTACACCCTTCCGAAAGATTACAAGTGGGGCGATCGATCAAATTATAGTAATTTAATTCTCATGCACATATACTACGAGTCAACATCTAACGGCTAAACCTTATCAAGGATGATTCATGTCCCAGTCCACTATTGCCCCAGGCACACGCATTGAGTTAAGAGATGAAGAATGGCTGGTGCGTCGGGTCGATATGACGACCAGCGGCGGTCAGCAACTCACTTGCATCGGCCTAAGTGAACTTGTCAAAGATAAGGAAGCCCTGTTTCTTACCGAGCTGGATAATAACCCGACCTTCCGCACCCGCATCAATGTGCTAAAGCCCGAAGATACTGAGTTTGTGCAGGATCAATCGAATGGTTTTATTGATAGCAGACTTTATTTGGAAGCCTTGTTAAGAGAATCTCCACCTACTGATAACAAACTCTATGTTGGTCATCGAGCGGCGATGGATGTGGTGCCTTACCAGATGCAACCGACCCTTCAAGCCTTAAATCAGCCCAGACAACGTATTCTGATTGCCGATGCCGTTGGTTTAGGTAAAACACTGGAGGCCGGTATTTTGGTTTCGGAACTGATGCGGAGAGGTAAAGGTAAACGCATTCTAGTGGTCGCTGTTAAGTCCATGCTGACTCAGTTTCAAAAAGAATTTTGGAATCGTTTCACCATACCATTAACACGCTTGGATTCAATTGGCATTCAGCGGGTCAGAAATCAGATTCCGTCTAATCACAATCCATTTTTCTATTTTGATAAAGCCATTGTTTCGGTGGATACCCTTAAACAAGGTATCGAATACCGGAATTATCTGGAAAATGCTTACTGGGATATTATCGTCATCGACGAAGCTCATAATGTTGCGGAAAGATCAGGTAACAGTCAGCGGGCTCGACTGGCAAGATTGTTGTCCACACGTTCAGATACCCTAATTATGCTCTCGGCCACGCCGCATGATGGACGGGCTAAAAGTTTTGCCAGCCTCTTAAACATGCTGGATGCAACGGCTATCGCCAATCCTGAGAATTACAGCAAGGACGATTATGCCGATAAAGGTCTGGTAATCCGACGCTTCAAAAAAGACATTATTGATCAGGTAAAAACTGAATTTAAAGAACGTAAAACCCAACAAATTAAGACGCAAGCTTCCGCGTTGGAGCAAGCGGCTTTTGATTATTTAACCGAAATTCAGTTTGCCAAAATAGACCAAGTCCGTTCCGCAGGCCTATTATTTAAAACCACCTTAACAAAAGCACTGTTTTCCAGTCCGGTTGCTTGTAGGCAAACCATTCAGAATCGGCTGAAAACCCTGGAGCAAAAACAGGATGGTGCCTATCAAAATGATCGCGATCAGCTCATAACGCTCAATGCTTTATTAGCCAAGATTGAAGCCGAAAGTTTCTCAAAATATCAATGTCTCCTTAAAACCATTACTGATCCAAATGAGGGGCTGAGTTGGAAACCCAATGATAGCAAAGACCGGCTAGTGATTTTTACCGAGCGTATAGAGACCTTGCATTTCCTAAAAGAAAATATACAGCAGGATTTAAAGCTCAAAGATAACCAGATCGAAGTGCTTTATGGCAGTTTATCCGACACCGAACAACAACGCATCGTTGAAGATTTTGGACAGGAAAACAAGCCTGTGCGCTTGTTGATTTGTTCCGACGTGGCTTCAGAAGGGATTAACCTGCATTTTTTGAGTCATCGCATGATTCATTTTGATATTCCCTGGTCGCTGATGGTTTTCCAGCAACGTAATGGTCGTATTGATCGCTATGGGCAGGAATATTCGCCGCATATCCTGTATTTAATGACGGATTGCGCCAATGATGTAATCAAAGGCGATAATCGCATTTTAGAAGTGTTGATTGAAAAAGATGATCAAGCCATTAAAAACATTGGCGATCCTTCCGTGTTCATGGGTGTCTACGATAGCGATGCTGAAGAATTAATTACCGCGCAAGCTATCGAAAACGGAGTTACGGCAGACGCCTTTGATCATCAGTTGGAGTCTAAAGCCGAAGCCTTCGATTTATTTGCAGAAGACTGGTTTGCGACTGAAAATCAAGTTGCCGTCAATGACCCGCTCAATGAAATAGGTAAAACCCCCAGCCTGTTCAGTTCCGACTTTGATTATCTGTCTAAAGGTATTCAGCGCATCGCGGAAAAAGAAACCCGCGACCGTATCACTCAATTTTCAGCCAATGTCCAACAACAGCGCGTTGAGTTTACCGCACCGACCAGCCTGGAACTCCGCTTCAAATCGTTAAGCAAAGAAATCTGGCCGAATAATGGACAATTTATCCTATCGGCAGAAAAATCGGCCATAGAAGCCGCTATCAAAGAAAGCCGACAATCTGAGCAAAGCTGGCCTGTTGTGCATTATTTATGGGAACAGCATCCGGTATTCCAATGGCTTAACAACAAAGTAGCCAGCGGCTTTAAGCGACAGCAGGCCCCTGTCATTGTGGCGGGTGATAAATTGGCAAAAGGCGAAGTGATTTATATCACCTACAGTTTAATCGCCAATCAAAAGGGACAGCCGCTGATTCAATGCTGGTTAGGCATTCGTTTTATTAATGGGCAATTCAACAGCATTGACGCCTTAGAGGACGTTCTTAACCGTACAGGGTTAACTCAAGGGTTGCCTAATTCGGGGAAAGTGTCAACGGCCTTAAATCAACTAAAAGACCAGCTTCCCGAAGTGGTTAAACAGGCCAAACAGCAAATGACGGTTTACCGTAAAGCCTTTGAACAAGAAAACCGACCTAAATTAAACGCACAACTGGAAAAGCTCAAAACCCTGGAAAACAAGCATTTTGAGCAGCTCGATAAATTCATAGAAACCCAACTGGCAACAGTCAAAGAAAAGCGTTATCAGGAAGAAAGCAAAGCGATTCGCAGCCGTTTCGAAGAATATCGGCAATGGATACAAGAAACCATGAATACTGAAGATCAGCCTTATATCCAAGTTATCGCAGCCATAGTCCAGGCTTGATCCAGAATAACCAATTATCACAAGAGACAATCCATGTCGCTCGACCTCACCGGCATCAGCAACGAAAACGAATATTACAGTCACCATTATTTATCGGCGATTTTTGAAGGCGATCTTAAAGATACGTTCAGCCAATGGCAGGCGATGGAGGACGATTATCGAGACCAAAAGGCCGAGTCACAAAAGGGCGATCCGTTTGCCGAGCAGCGTGCACCTTGGATAAGATTACGCTCATTAGCGCAAGACTATTTCCGTTTGCTTAATCAGCTCGAAAAAGACCGCGACCCGCAATCCCGTTTACCACTGCAAAACGCTTTTTTCGCTAAGCTGCTAACAGCATTAGGTTATGCCTGGCAACCGAAGATGCTTAGCCTCGGTGATGCCGGAGACATTCCGATACTGTCTGAAGTAGCGCATGGAATGAATCCGGCGTTGTGGGTACTGGGAGCGTGGAATAATTTTGACGATAAAGACGATCCACTTAATCTCACTCTAAAACCCGAACAATGGCTTTACGACCATGAGCCGCAACCGGCACTGCTAAAGCTCAGCATTGACGACCTGATTAACAAAGCCATCTTTGCGCTTGACCATCCGCCGCGCTGGATTTTATTACTCAGCGACACCCAAATGCTGTTAATAGACCGCAGTAAATGGCATGAAAAACGGCTGTTACGGTTCGACTTGGCGGAAATCTTTGGTCGCCGCGAAGATAGCACGCTTAAAGCCATGACCGCGTTACTGGTTAAAGACCATTTAACGCCTGAACAAGGCCTGTGTTTAATGGACAGCTTGGATGAAAACGCGCACAAACACGCCTTTGCCGTCTCTGAAGATTTAAAGTTCGCCCTGCGTGAATGCGTTGAGTTGTTAGGCAATGAAGCCATGCGTTATTGGCGAGAACAGAGTAAGGAAAAGGTTTATACCGAAGTCATGGCAGAAACCTTAAGCCGTGAATGTCTGCGCTACATGTACCGCCTGCTGTTTTTATTTTATATCGAAGCCCGTCCAGAACTGGACTATGTGCCAATCAAAGGTTCGGCTGCTTACCTTAAAGGCTATAGCCTGGAATCGTTACGCAGTCTGGAAATGATTGCTTTGCATACCGAAGAAGCGCAACAAGGCACTTACATCAACGACAGCATTCAATTGTTGTTTGATTTGATTGACCAAGGCTTTCAGCCAGATGCCAATCTAAGCACCTTGGCATTTAGCAGCGGTGATGCTGAAGCCTTTAGTATTACACCGCTGAAAAGTCATTTATTCGACCCGAAAAAGACCTCAACGTTAAACCGGGTGCGCTTTCCCAATCACCTGATGCAAAAAATCATTCAGTTGATGTCACTAACTCGGCCTAGTTCCGGGCGCTTTAGTCGCCGTGGCCGCATTTCATACGCACAACTGGGTATTAACCAACTCGGCGCCGTGTATGAAGCACTGTTATCGTACAAAGGCTTTTTCGCACCGCATGATCTATATGAAGTCAAAAAAGCCGATAGCCAACCGACTGAACTGGATTCCGCTTATTTTGTGCCGGAAACAGAGCTAATAAATTACACCGAAGCAGAACGTGTGCTCAACGATAAAGGCGGTTTTAAAGTCTATCCCAAAGGCACGTTCATTTATCGGATGAGCGGTCGGGATCGGGAAAAATCGGCCTCGTATTACACGCCGGAAGTATTAACCCAAGCTCAAGTGAAATATGCGCTGAAAGAATTACTTCAGGATAAAAGTGCAGACGCTATTCTAACGCTCAAGATATTAGAGCCGGCGATGGGTTCAGCGGCGTTTCTTAACGAAGCCATTAATCAACTGGCCGTTGCCTATATTCAGCGCAAAGAAAAAGAAACCAGCGATCGCCTAGCGCATGAGGCGTATGCCGATGAACTGCAAAAGGTCAAACTGTTCATTGCCGACAATAATGTCTTTGGTATCGATTTAAATCCCGTTGCAGTAGAGCTGGCTGAAGTGTCGTTATGGCTCAACTCCATCCATAAAAGCGGCTTTGTGCCCTGGTTTGGCTTGCAATTATTTAACGGCAACTCGCTGATTGGCGCTAGGCGGCAGGTGTTTGCGCCGGATGTGTTGAATAAAAGCAAAAAGGAACAGCTTTGGTTTAATCAAACGCCCAGCCGCTTAAATCCTTACGGATTAGCAGCCGTTGACCTAGTGGAAAATAATAAATTCCCGCCAACCGACCATAACAACCAACCGTTATTGGACGAACGCGGCAAGCGTATTTACCACTTTCTGCTGCCCGATCCCAACATGGCGAATTATCAGGACAAGGTCGTTAAAAGTCTGGCAACGGACGAAATTAAAGCCATTAATGAATGGCGCAAGGAAAGCTGCAAACCTTTTAGCGCCGAACACATCAAGCAACTGCAAACCTTTTCCGAAAAAATTGACGAACTTTGGCAGGCGCATACCCGCGAACAAGGTCGAATCCGCGATAAAACCACCGATCCTTTCAATATCTGGGGACAACCGGATGACCAACGCCATAAAATCAGCCGGTTGGATCAAAAAGACCGCATCTTGGCTCAGGAACGCCAATCCCAAGACCTGAAAAATTCCTCGCCGTATCGCCGTTTAAAACTGGTGATGGATTACTGGTGTGCGTTATGGTTTTGGCCGATCAATCAGGCGGAACTGTTGCCGGATAGAAACCAGTATTTCTTCGATCTTAACTGGCTGTTAATGGGTGGTACGCTGGAACCGATTACCGAATTGGGACAATCGGGGGAGTTGTTCCCCGATACCCTGCCGCAACAACTCACCATGGATTTTAATGATCGTTTCGGGCAACTGGATATTGAAAAAATTATCCGCGACAACCCACGTTTAAATCTGGCTAATCGTCTGGCGGAACAATACCATTTTTTTCATTGGGAACTGGAATTGGCCGACGTCTTTGCCTATAACGGCGGTTTCGATTTGATCCTGGGTAATCCGCCCTGGCTGAAAGTGGAATGGCAGGAAGCAGGCATCATGGGCGATGCCAATCCGTTGTTTGTGCTGCGCAACTTTTCTGCCGGACAGCTAAATGAACTTAGAGAGCAGAGTTTTATTGATTACCCAAAACTCAAAGCCGATTATTTTACTGAATTTGAACAGGCCGAAGGTACGCAGAATTTTTTGAATGCGCAGGTGAACTACCCATTATTAAAAGGTGTTCAAACCAATTTGTTTAAATGCTTTTTACCGCAAGCTTGGATGGCGAGTAGTCCAAAAGGCGTGGCCGGATTTTTACATCCTGAAGGCATTTACGATGA
>CANNKG010000190.1 GCA_947505105.1 Methylococcaceae bacterium
AGTCATTGCAAGCTTTGGAGGATTCCTGGAGCGAAAACATGATGGTGATCCAGGCGCTAAAACGCTATGGATGGGTCTCCAGCGCGTCATGGATTTTGCACTTGGAATTCGAGCTTTTCGTGAGTCTCAGACTTGTGTATAACGATATGGGTTAAGGCCTTTGCTTCTGTCACACATAGAAGATTTATTAGAATCTGATCACAAAAATCTTAATATATTCGATGTTTACAAAGCCTTGATTACAGCTTGGATTAATAGAGAACTAATTAAAAACAGGGATCTTGATATCAACGTACTCAGAAAAGCTTGTATAAAGATTGCAATCCAAATGCAAAAAAACGAATCTAGATCAATATCGCATCACGAAATTGATAGATTAATTATTGCTAGTCCAGAGCTTAAAAATATTCATAGAATAGAAATTGGTGGTAGATCGTTGCTTAATAAGAACTCTAATGGGGAATATAGGTTTTCACATTATTCAATTCAAGAATTCTTAATTGCTGAAGCTTTATTGAGAAGAGATTACAAAAGTGATGATTTATTCAAAATAATAATTACGCCACTTGTATCTGAGTTTTTAAAATGTAATAGCATAGCTTGCAAGCCCAATATTAATGAGTATTTTATTGGCCTAAATGAAAATAATTCACTTGAGCTTTTTAGTAATAAAAATATTAGTTTTGACGGGTCGGTCTTTATTGATTTAATGATATATCCTTCTGAGCAAGCAAGCTTTAAGAATTCTCTATTTTATCAAGTTTATTTTAAAAATGGATTTTATTCTAAATTGACATTTTTTAATTCTAAAATAAATTCGTGCCGATTAAATAATATTGATTTATTAGAGGTAGTTTTTAGTAATTCAGAGATTACAAATGTAGACATAAGTTTTTCACGATTAGCTAATTGTAACTTCGCAAATACAAAACTTACAAATGTTGATTTCATGAATTGTAGAATATCTGATTGTAGCTTTAAAGATTCTGATATGTTCAATGTAAAAATAAAAGGATCCACATTATTTAATGTTGACTTCAGGGGCTGTGTGAATTTACCACTTAGTGAATTTTTAGATTGCGATGGTGAAGGTATATATGATGATAATGTAAAAGCTAGTTTAGAAAAACTACGAATTATATATGATAAGTAACTATGCAAAATTAATCCGGAATTTTCCGCCCAGATTTTCGAAAATATCTTTGAGTACATCACACAAGGTATCGAAGCAGTGGTAGGCCATCCACGGACAAGGCGGTATTTAGTCGGTCATGTGGCCTTCTAGGGTGTGAGTGGCAACGCCAAGCAAATCAGTAATTACGCTTACCTGATAAGTCGCGTGCTATTCAAATGGATAAACCGGAGAAGTCAAAGGCGAAGTTGTAACTGGGCGACTTTCAGCAAGGTATTAAGGGCATGGATGCCATCATTGCGCATTCAGCACAATTTGTATCCCAAACCATTGTGGATGACTTAAACTGGGAGACAGGTGGGTGTAACGCTCCAAGTCCGGTTCTGCGAGGTCGGTTATGCGTAAGCATAGCCGCTACTCACCCAATAGATCAAAATAATAATCTCTTATACAAAGCCTAGCTAGAGTAGGTGCATGCAGTCAAGATCAGCTTGGATGAATGGCCGCTTTCTCCGGATATTCGACCGATTAGCAATGATGATTTAATGACACCTTAGGGTCGATTTTGTTATTTCAATAATAATTAGGGGGAACGGCAAATTTCGATTGTTGCTAAAAGCCGCAGCTTTGTTGAAGAAACAGGGCCGTAGGCTGGGTAGAGCAACGCGAAACCCAGCAGATGCTTGAAATAACTGAGTTTCTTTTCATTTGAACAATCCTTTAACTTAATACATTTCGAATCTGGGTTCCATTATCATTCAAGCCAGCCTACCTGTGCAAATCCAACATCTGCTTATATTCAATTTGCGGTGATCAGCAAAACTAAAAAGTTTACCAATTTTAATTACTGGAAATGGTCTTAAAATTGCCAAACTGCCCGATGTCAAGCAAGCTAATTTTTATTGCATTGCCTGCCGAGCTGCCTGCGCTAAAAACCCCGAACGCGACGCCCCATGCGCTTTTGCATATCGATCGATTTCAGTCAACAATCCTTACGGCAGTGAAATATTCAAACGCACCGCCTTTGTTTCAAGCTTGGCAGTATTAATCTCCATCAACACCCACACACCATCCACATAATCAGGATTTACGATCAATTGATTGAGCGGTGTTGGCTGAGGTAACGCCAACTCTTGACCCTCACACCACAACTCAACTGCCTCTTGAACCATTTTAGGCAAATCCTGCACATCATCAGCCGCCGAAAAACAGCCGGGGAAATCCGGCACGGTTGCGCTATGCGCATGATGGTCTTCACCCATGTGTACATAAACAGGATATAACACGCTTTCTTCTCCTACCATTGCCAACCGGCTTGCCGGTATATATTGCGCAAAGTCCCAATTGCCAAATCTTTACGCGGATGCGGAACAACCAAATACCCAAGCTTAGTTGGATGCGCGAACTTTTCATGATCGCCCTTGCCGCCTATTTTATACCAGCCGTCTTGTAGCAATCGTTTGATGAGTTCTTTAGCTAGCTTTTTACCATGCCGCGTCATATTAGTTAATTGCATTTTACAATCGCTAACTCATTCCAACGTGTTGTATAGCGTTTTGACAGGTGTTCGGGTTGAAACTGCCAGATTTTGTTGAATCCGGCGGCGGCTATAGATAGGGACTTAGGAAATCGATGGTTGATCTTATCGAAACAGGCCATTAACTCTCGCTCCTTTGAAGATGTCGGGTTGGCAAACAAATCTATCTGACTAGGCATGCGATTGGGATGAAGGCCACTTAATTGAATGCCACATTTCTGGTAACGATAACCCGCCTTATAAATACCCTGTAATAACTGCTTGGCGGCGTTGATTAGCCTGCGTGTATCTTGGGTGCCTATTGCCAATTTCAAAGTGGCTGAACGTTGATATTGAGGCTCTTGGGGATTAAAAGGGTTCGTTCTGATAAACACAGTTAAACAATCTGCCGTCGCATCCTGCGCTCTAAGCTTTTCCGCCGCCCGACTACAGAACTCGGCTAAAGCTTCGGATAATTCCATCCAATTATCTAAAGGTCGCTTAAAGCTGCGGGAACACATGATTTCTTGTTTGTCCGGCGCTATTTCTGCAAGCTCCAGACAGGAGATGCCATTGAGTTCCATGATCGTCCGAGCCAAAACAACACTGAACTGCGCTTGCATTTGTCGGACCGGTTGCTGCGCCAAAGCCCAAACGGTGCTAATGCCGAGTTGCGAGAGCTGCTGACTCAGTTTTGAACCGATACCCCAGACTTCATTGACCGGTAAAAGGCGCATTAACCGCTCTCTTCGTTGAGGACAAGACAAATCCACAACACCGTTGGTCTTAGGCCATTTTTTAGCGGCAAAATTGGCCAGCTTTGCCAAAGTTTTAGTCGGCCCCATGCCGACGCAAACCGGAATACCGGTATTTTTCTGAATCGATTGTTTAATAGCGAGGCCATAACCGATAGGGTCTTGCTGACAAATTCCAGTCAAATCCAAGAAGGCCTCGTCAATCGAATAAATTTCGGTGCTCGGTGAAAATGTCTCTAACAATGACATCACTCTGGATGACATGTCGGCATATAACGCGAAGTTTGAGGAGAACAAATGAACATCATGTTTTTTAACCAAGTCGGCCACTTGAAATAGCGGGACCCCCATTTTCACACCCAAGGCTTTTAAAGCCTTGTTTCTGGCGATAAAACAGCCGTCGTTATTGCTGAGTACACCTACCGGCTTCTCCCATAAATCCGGGCGGAACACACACTCGCAACTGACGTAAAACGAGTTGCAATCAACCAAGGCAATATACCGCTGCATTACAGAAGATAATGGATAACTCTAGTGACCACACCCCAGATAACAATATCCAGGTCTTCATGTAAGGGGATGTTGGGATATTCGGCATTTTCGGCTTTTAAAAACCACTGTTGATCCTCTCTGATCAGACGTTTAACGGTGAGTTCGCCGTTAAGGGCACAAATAACAATCTTTCCGTCAGCCGGTTCTAAGGAACGATCTACCACCAATATGTCATCTGGATGAATCCCCGCCCCTATCATTGAATGCCCCTGCACACGGGTAAAAAAAGTGGCTGGAGGATTTTGGATAAGTAGCTCGTTTAAATCGAGCGTCTTTTCAACAAAGTCGTCAGCGGGTGAAGGAAAACCAGCCGACACCTTACCCATAAATAACGGCAAGGAAACTTGGCTAGGATTTGGTTTAGGGTAAAACACCGGGTAGTTCCATGCCATATCCTCAAAGCGCATTTTTTGCCTACTGAGAAGCGCCTGGACAGTCGGTATTAGGCTTTCGGGTACTCGTATAGCCTTGGTGCTTTCACCATACGCTGAAGAGCCTTTTTTACGCCCGGCGCCAGAGCGAAGACCGCCGCGAGTTTTGTTGAGTTGGATGACTGGCATAAGTTTACATTGATAAGTGTACGTTTATCAAAGTATAGAGGAGATGAAGGGAAATGCAAGAGGATTGAAGCTTAATTCGGAGTAAAGTTTTTCTAATCTCGCTGCAAAATTTCCTTTACAGGGTCTAATTCATAATGAGCGCTTTGCTTTCAAACTCTGTCGCAAACAGAAGCAGCAGATTATGCCGACGATGTTTTAAATAGCGTATCCATAACGTTTGAATGAGGAAAGTTATACGGGATAACTCAATTTTCCCGAATTTTCGATGTAGTTTCCTCAATCCTGAATAGCTTTTAAATAGGATATACTTAACAAGCATTGAAGCCTTGGCGGCTCTGCTATCGAAATTAAACGCTTGGCTTTAGAATGTGAAGTTAATGCGTAAACGCATAACCTAATCCACAAGCAAAAATCAAAATAATAACAATTAGTTAATGACCAAAACACCAGACAATCAAGCCCTTAAAGAACTCGATATTTCGGAACATACGCCGATGATGCAGCAATATCTTCGGATTAAGGCTGAGCATCCGCAAACGCTGTTGTTTTATCGGATGGGAGATTTTTATGAATTGTTTTTCGATGATGCCAAAAAAGCTTCGCAATTACTCGACATTACCTTAACCAGTCGGGGCAGCTCTGCCGGTGCGCCAATCGCAATGGCCGGTATCCCCTATCATGCCGCCGAAAACTATATTGCCCGCTTACTCAAATTCGGCGAGTCAATTGCAATTTGCGAACAAATCGGCAACCCTGCAACGACTAAAGGTCCGGTCGAACGGAAAGTAGTACGCGTGGTCACACCGGGCACCGTAACCGATGAAGCCTTGCTCGAAGAACGAAAAGATAATCTGTTAGTTGCGCTCGCCCATTTTGAAAAACACTACGGCTTGGCCTGCCTGGATTTAGGCAGTGGCCGCTTTGTATTGCAGCAAGTGGCAAATTTTGAGCAGCTGCTGAGCATCATCAGCGCATACGATCCCGCCGAATTATTAATCAGCGAAGACTCTCCGGTTCTCAATCGCTTTCGACAACGCCCCGGTTTATGTCAGCGAGCCCCCTGGCATTTTGAGCCAAACAGTGCACGGATCTTGGTGTTAAAACAATTTAAGGTGCTGGATTTATCGGGCTTTGGTTGTGAAAATCTGCCCGCAGCGCTGGGTGCGGCTGGTGCGTTATTACAGTACGTCAAAGATACCCAACAAAGTGCTCTCCCGCATATTCAGGGAATCCGGGTCGAGCAACCCGATACCTACATCACCCTCGATGCGAGCAGTCGTCGAAATTTGGAGCTCGATTTTCATCCATCCGGCAAACTCGAATACACCTTGCTCGGCGTTTTGGATAAAACTTCAACCGCGATGGGTAGTCGCTGTCTACGTCGTTGGCTGCATCGCCCCTTGCGCGCGCATGAACCTTTGCGCAATCGCTATTTGGCAATCGATAGCCTGCTCTACAATCGAATTTTTCCGGAATTACAAACGCGCTTGCGCCAAGTCGGAGACATTGAGCGAATCAGCGCGCGCATCGCGTTGCGCTCGGCGCGGCCTCGGGATTTGCTGGTGCTGCGCAATACTTTAAGCATTGTTCCGTCACTTGGCGAGTTAATTAGCCCATTGGAAAATCCGGTGCTCAATAAACTCATCGAGCAGATCGGTTTATATCCTGTAGAAGTTGAATTACTCCAGCGCGCAATTATCGATAATCCACCAGTACTGATGCGCGATGGCGGCGTTATTGCCGAAGGCTATGATGCAGAACTCGATGAGTTGCGCAACTTAAGTCAAAATGCCGATCGCTACCTGCTCGATATGGAAGAACGCGAACGCGCCGCAACCGGGATTAATCAACTCAAGGTTCAATATAACCGAGTCCACGGATACTATATCGAAATTTCCCATTTACACAGCGCCAAAGTGCCGGTTCATTATCAACGCAAACAGACCTTAAAAGGCGCAGAACGTTACATCACCCCCGAATTAAAAACCTTTGAAGACAAGGTGTTGAGCGCCCGCGAAAAATCGCTGGCCTGCGAAAAACGCCTCTATGAGGAATTATTATCGATTCTGGCCGAATCGATCGCACGCCTACAAACCACTGCAAGCGCTTTGGCAGAACTAGATGTCCTGACCAATTTTGCCGAACGCGCCGATACCTTGAATCTGGTTCAACCGGAACTCGATAAACAAGCCGGAATGACGATTGAAGCCGGACGACATCTGGTGGTCGAACAGGTATCCAATCTGCCGTTTGTCGCCAACGATCTAAGCTTCTCAAGCCAGCGCAAAATGCTGGTGATCACTGGCCCGAATATGGGTGGAAAATCAACTTATATGCGTCAGGCGGCGTTGATTGTGCTTATGGCGCATATCGGCTGTTACGTGCCGGCTAAAGCAATGCGCTGCGGGCCAATCGATCAGATATTTACCCGCATCGGCGCGTCCGATGATCTAGCCAGCGGTCGTTCGACCTTTATGGTGGAAATGTCCGAAACCGCCAATATTCTGCATAATGCAACGGCGAATAGCTTGATTTTAATGGATGAAATTGGCCGCGGCACCAGCACTTTCGACGGGCTTTCATTAGCTTGGGCCTGTGCCGAATACCTTGCGAAACAGACCAAAGCCTTTACTTTGTTTGCGACGCATTATTTTGAATTGACCACGCTCGCCGAAAAACATCGGACTATCCATAATCTGCATCTGGATGCAATGGAACACGGCGACAAAATCATTTTTCTACATGCCGTGAAAGATGGTCCCGCCAACCAGAGTTATGGCCTGCAAGTCGCCGCGCTCGCCGGGGTGCCACGCACCGTGATTGAAAACGCCCGTAATGTTCTGTTGCAACTCGAACAGCAGGCCTATCGTGAACAACAGGTTAAATCGGGCAGTGTTCAGCTGGATTTATTCAGCATGAATGATTCACACCCGGTAATATCGGAGTTAGCCGAACTGAACCCCGATAATATCAGTCCGCGCGAGGCTTTGGCCTTATTGTACAAATTTAAGGCAATGTTATAAGAAAGGCCAAGGCTGGCGCCGCCTTAGTTGGATTTTTTATAGCCGGACAGCATCGCTCTAACCAAGCTTTCTTTATGAATAAGACTCTCAACAATAACGCCAAGAACGTGGACACCCACCAAGATCAACGTGCTGTTGGCAAAGAATTCATGAGTTTCCTCCCATAAGTCTTCATGTTCAGGACCGATGCTTGCCAGAGGACCTAAGCCTTGATCGGCACCATAAACCGCAATACCTGTAAGCGAAGTCCCAATAAGGAAAATCAAAAGTAAAACGATCATCAAGGCACCGGCAGGGTTATGACCGAGATAGCGCTGGGCCTTACCTTGAATCAGCGCTTGCAGATACGCAAAGGATTGTTTCGGACTGCATAAAAATTGACTGAATCGGGCATATTGACTACCCACAAAACCCCAAATCAATCGAAATACTACCAAAAAGAGCACGAGATAACCGGCCCAGACATGCACGTCCAATAACTCATCTTCGGTGAGATATGCAGCAAAAAAACCAACCACTAACAACCAGTGAAAGATTCTAATAGGTAAGTCCCAAATTTTGATTAAATTTTGATCGCTCATGATGCTAACCTTTCAAATAAATAAAGAACTTTCATTCTACTAGGTTTGCAAACATAAACACAACAAAACCGGGATGATGAACTTAGCTTAGGAAACTGTAGCCGTCCCCTTGGGTTTCGGCTTACTGTCTTCTTTGCTCTTGGTTTCCAAAACACTGACCAGTGAGCTTGAGAAAGCTAGATAATTTGTCTTTTCTGTTTGCTATTTCGTGAAAAGTGTATAAAATTTTGTACATACAAACCCCGGATCAAGGACTGATTATGCGAGAAGATAAAAAAATTATTTGGATTGGCTCTTCTTATGATGACATTCGTGCATTTCCTCTTGAACCACGCAAAGAGGCAGGCTTACAATTAAGTAAGGTGCAAGCTGGTTTAGACCCGGATAACTGGAAACCTTTTGATAGCGATGGAAGCGGAACAAAAGAGATTCGTATCCGAGACAGTAGCGGCGCTTACCGTGTTATGTACATTGCGAAATTCGAAGAAGCGATCTATGTTTTACACTGCTTCCAAAAGAAAACTGAGGCCACATCTCAGCAAGACAAAGAGATTGCAAAACTCCGTTATAAAGCGGTAATACAAAGTAGGCTAAATAGAGTTTGCTCAGTATATCAGCCACTGGAATGCTGTAGCCGTGCGGACAGTTTGAAATCGGCACACAGGATTACAAAGCACTGCTCAAGGACTCGTCCGAATGCTTGCATCAAACCAGCAGGGCTGAATTTACTGAAGGCAAAAAAGA
>CANNKG010000191.1 GCA_947505105.1 Methylococcaceae bacterium
CCAAAAAGGCGTGAAGATGAGTAAAATGGCATTTAAAGCTATTAGCCATAGGATAGAAAGAGACGCATCCCTACCGAAATACTACATGACTATCCAGCCTCAAATTTAAACAGAATTAATGGAGGTTATTTTTTGCGAGTTACCTTAGATAGATACCTTCCGCCAAATTATTTAAGATTTTGCTATGGAATTCTAAGTTTTTCCCGATTTGTTTGCGTTCAGTGATATCTTCGAATACCGTCGCAAAATGTCCGGGTTCCGGGCTAAACGCATTAATTAGGAAATATTTATTTAAAGGGGCAAAATAGTGCTCAAAAGTGGTTCCGATTTGAGTCCGTTCTACCTGAGCATAAATCTCTAGAAAAGGCGGTTCTTGAACGCCGAAAACCTCAGAAGCTAAATGGTTTAATACGGCTGCTTTTTTGAGGCCGGTATGTTTTTCAAAGGCTTGATTGATCTCAAGTATTAAATAGTCTATGGGGGTGCCATGCGCATTATAGATAATGCGATGTAAAGCGACACCTTCCAGCATCGTCGAAAAGAGCGAATAAAATCGATGCTCACTTTCCTTTTGTTTATTTGTTGCAAGTTTAAACTCTGAAATATCTTCAAATATGGAATAAACGCCGACCACTGAGTTGTTCGAGTCATCTGTAATCGGTATTGCACTGACCTTGATCCAACTTAATTCATGGCGCATTGGGTTAAAAACACCCATGACAATACCCATTAGGCTTTTTCCGGTTCTAAGTGATACCATGCTAGGATGATCTGAGCCTGGAAACGGCGAACCGTCTTCATGGATAGTTCGCCAGCGTGGATCAAGTGAAGTAACGCCGAACATTTGATCGCGCGATAAGCCAAGAATTTTTTCGGCCGCAGGATTCGCTGAAATAATTTGACCTTGGGAATCCTGATAGACAATGCCAAATGGCAGAGAGTCAAGTAACGAATTATTATGAGGGTAGCGACGCTGAAGTGTTTCGCTAGAGAAGGAATTAGCGTCCATGATAATTTTTATTATTTAAATTTGAAATTTATATTCTATCCATTCATCTAAAATGAGCGCTTCAAAATTGATTATTATTCAAATCAGATAGACAATATTTTATGCTCATTGTATCAATATTTTAATTTTGAAACATGGTATTTATATATAAAAAACCAGAAGTAAGATTTTAACTGCAATATTTTCCAAAATCTAATTTGATTTTAGTATGCTTAAAAATAAAATATCGCTGACAATTTTTTCTAATTAATTTTAAATATTTAACTGCGCTTTTTAGGATTAAGGAATCATTGTGGTTCTAGTGTCATGGTGTGTCATTCTGCTGGATATTTTTTATGCTACTATTCATTTCTTTTTTGGACTATCCACTTGAGGCGAAACGAGAGGCTAATCTTAACCGTTTGCCCTGAACCTGTCGAAGGGCCGTTCATGGCTCGACAAGCTCACCATGAAGGTCTTGACTTGAAACTTTACCGCCTTAAGTGGTTAGCCCTTTTTGGGAGCCAATATACGTTAACGTATGCATTTAATATCCAAATTTTAGTTATACACTTGATCATCTAGCCCAAAAAAAATTCATGATTCGAACACGGACAATTTTTTACCACGATGACACTGACCTGGATCAGTTATCGATCGAATTTCTGACGCATCCGCGCGAGCGCATGTTGATTCAAGTATATTCGGGGGTGTTGGATGATTGCCTCATCATGGCCTTGTTAAACTCTATTGATCAGGTTTTGCCTGGTGCGATGGTGCTAGGGACCACGACTGGGGGTGAGATTGTCGATGGTAAGGCCTATGATCAATCGATCATCATTAATGTTACCTGTTTCGAATATGCTACTGTGCGCAGTACGTTGATCATGCAAAATGATGATTTGGCTAGCGCAGGGCGGCAACTCGCTGCGGCACTTGCTCAACCTAACAATAAAGCCGTTATCGTATTTGGTTGCGGTATTCAAAATCAACGAACCATATTTGCGGCTCCGATGCTGGATGCGTTGCATGCTGGATTACCCGAAGCGATTATTGCCGGTGGACAGGCAGGTGATAATGGTTTGGGAATTCGAACCGTGGTCTTCAACCAGATCGGCATTACCGATCAAGGTTTTGCTGCCGTTTCGATTGCAGGAATCAATCTAGTTGCTCACAATGCCTATACGTTGAGCTGGGTACCGATCGGTAAAAAGCTTACTATCACCCATGCGCGTGGTTCTCGGGTCTATACGATTGACGGTAAGCCTCCTTATGACATCTACAGTCACTATCTTGGTCAGGAAGTTGCCGATAACCTGCCATTATCAGCGGCTGATTTCCCGTTGATTATTGAGCGTGATGGTGTGCAAATGGCGATTCATGCGACAGGTGTGAATCCAGATGGTTCATTTGATTACATTCATCATTTTCATCCGGGCGAACAATTACAGTTTGGTTATTGTCATGCCGGATTATTGGCATCAGCGGTCAATAAACTGACCGCTTCGCTCCAACCCACCCACCCTCAAGCCGCGTTTGTCTACTCATGTGTTTCGCGCAAGTGGATCCTTGATAGCGATATTCAGGTTGAACTTCAACCTATCAATAGTCTCGCACCCAATGCAGGATTTTTCTGTTATGGCGAATACTTTGGACAAGCCTACAAACAGCCGTTGTTTCTGAGTCAAACTATGACGGTTTTATGTCTAGCTGAAATCAACCGAGGAGAAGGGGATGAAGCTGAGCGCTCAAAGCAAGCCGATCCTCTCCACCCTGAGTCGCGGCAGTTTCGAACCATTCGCGTCTTGCATCGCTTAGTCGAAAAATCGGTGCATGAAATTGATGCGATGAATCAGGAGTTAGCAAAGCTCGCGTGTAAAGATTCGCTCACCGGCTTATATAATCGTCGGGTGTTCGATGAACATTTGGAGTTGGAGTTGAGGCGTCATGCGCGCACCCATAGCCCGTTATCCCTGATTCTGTTGGATGTCGATTACTTCAAGCTGTATAACGATAGCTATGGCCATGTGATGGGTGACAGTTGTTTGCGGGCGGTAGCGCAGACGCTTACCAAAATTGCACATCGAGACATAGATACCATTGCGCGCTATGGTGGAGAGGAATTTGTGATCATTTTGCCGGATACCGATTATCCTACCGCGATGGATCTAGCTGAAACATTGCGCTTCGGCGTTGAACAACTCGCAATTCCGCATCGGTGTTCTGATGCTTCGCCGTATATTACGATTAGTCTAGGCGTGGTCACGGGGCGCTACAATGAATCGACTCCCCCGAGTAAAGTGGTTGATCTATGCGATCGTTACCTTTATCAAGCCAAACAAGCAGGGCGTAATCAGGCCATTGGTTTGGATCTGACTGCTAGGCATAAGCACTAAATAACTTGAACAACTTACTCCCTCTGGGAGATGGTTGGGGGGAGGGGATTTAAGTGGCTCAAGTAATTCCGTGCATGGCCGCCTAGCGATTTGTATAAAGCAATCAAATCAGTTTGTTAATGCCGTGGGTGAGTAAAGTATCGGAAGCGTCGAGTGAAGCAGGTGGTGGGCATTAAGAAAAAAATAATTTATACAATAGCAAATAACGGTTCTTTCCCCGCTATGGTTAGTAATTAAGCTAATATTACTCTAATGGTTTGCTAAGTAACATGTACGAAATAACTTGAGCCGCTTAAATTTTTTCACCCCATCCTTCTCCAGAGTGAGTCAGTAAGTTGTGTAAGTTAATTCACGCTCGTTCCAAAGAGAATTTTTGAGAGTTCACTCTGTTTTACCGAATCAATACCAAATCTTAAAACGAATAAATCCACTTAAAGAGAATTATGCGAATCAAATTTGCTTTTCTATTAAAAACCCTAATATTAGTCTTTTTATTTACCACCGCGGCTTTTTCCTCGACGTTTACTGAGTTAAAGTCCCCTGATGCATCTCGCCGACTCCTGTACAGTCTTCCGGCTAATTTTAATGGCAGTGGGGTTATATTTTTTCATGGCGCGCTCGGTTATGCTGAAGTATTGCTGAAAGATGCGCCAACGGCAGATATTATCCAGAAGATGCTTGATGCCGGATTTCTGGTGGTTTTGCCGGAAGCCAGACAGAATTTTATTTTAGGCCCCTACTGGGCGGCTTGGGAGTCGACGACCGTCAATAATCCGGATACGCAGTTTATCGATTGGATAATCAATACTGCGAGGCAAGCATTGCCGCAATTAAAAGATTTGTATGTGATGGGCGGTAGTAACGGCGTATCAATGGCCTCGCGCATTGCAAAAAATCATCGGGATATCGCCGGATTAGTCACGATGAATGGGCTGGATGCCGATCAATTTTCGATCAATGCAAAGGGTGAGGTTGTGATCAGCGATAATTTCACTATCACGGCGACCCATGCCCCGGTGTTAATGATTTCGAGTAAACAAGATGAAATGGCCTCATTTGATAGCCAACAGAAATATCTCAAAAAAATCCGGCAGGCAGGCGTTTCTGCAATGATGATCATCAATGAAACGGCCAGCCATAACTGGGGCGAATGGACCATGCAATATCATGATGATATCGTCGGTTGGCTGAAAAAATAATCTGCTCTGCTCGACGCATTTTTTTCAGTACGACCAGTAAGCGATTATCCACTTTCCCAAGTCAGGTAATTTTTGCCATCGCTAAAAGTGTCTGACAAAAAATTTGATAAACACTTTGGCAGGCACCGTTTTATGCTGAAAATCATTATATAAATTTTCAATGTCTCTAAAGCTCAGGAAGGCGTAAACACCAAACCCTTTAGTGACGGTGAATTCTCCACTCAGAATATCGATAAAATCGGCCTTTTCAATAATGGATGTATTTGGTTGTGCGATGGTGTTCATGATCAAACTCCTAAATAAACCGTGGTGATTATCTGGTAACAAGCATTGCTCGTGCCAGTCATAAATTAATCCATAAGTCTCCAAGTAATACGATCCTTTATTTGACGATGTGCTAATTGCCTTGGATTTGAGCTTACTGTAGCAATATGCCAATTTTATTGCGGTAAACAAATTCCTCAATATTGTGTGAACTAGTGACATTTTGGTTTAATACTGCTCGACAGCAATTAACGGAATCGAGGACTGCTATGCCTAACCAAACGAATGCTTATGAACCCATGCTTCCTTCTGGATATGTGGCGCAATGGTTAACTACCGCTGATCAACAAGTTTTATTTCAACCCCAGCCTGAAGCGGAGTTTATCGACAAAATCGATGATCTGCCTGTGATAACGGTCGATTCTGAACAGCGTTATCAAGTCATTGAAGGTTTCGGTTTCTCGCTGACTGGTGGTAGCGCGATGCTGATAAGTCGTCTCTCTCCCTTTGAGCGAGAGTCTTTGTTGCGGGAGTTGTTTTTACCGGATGACGATGGCATCGGCATCAGCTTTTTGCGTCTAAGTATTGGCGCATCAGATTTAAGTGAACGATGCTTTTCCTATGATGAACGTCCGGCAGGGCTGACTGACTTTGAGCTTGAATTTTTTGACATTCAGGCCGGTGATCTGGAAGTTATTCCGTTATTACAGGAAATTTTGGCAATCTATCCTGCACTCAAAATCATCGCGACCACTTGGTCGGCACCTACCTGGATGAAGACTAGCCAAAGCTGGATTGGCGGCAAGTTACGGCCTGAATGTTACGGAGTATTTGCCGATTACTTGGTTAAATATCTGCAGATCATGAAAACGTACGGTATTACGATCCATGCGATTACGCCTCAAAATGAGCCGTTGAATCAGAAAAACGAACCCAGCATGATTATGGAAGCTACCGAACAAGCGGACTTTATCAAAAACCATTTGGGGCCTGCCTTGCATGCGGCAGGTTTAAACGAGGTCGAGTTGTTTTGTTGGGATCATAATTGTGATGTGAAAGCATACCCGCTGGCCGTTTTTGACGATCCGGAAGCGCGAAGCTACTTGAGCGGCTCGGCCTGGCATCTCTATGGCGGCGATATCTCGACGCTTTCAGATGTCCATACCGAATATCCCGAAATGAAACTCTATTTTACCGAGCAATGGGTAGGGTCAGACGGGCAGTTTGGAGGTGATTTACTCTGGCATGTTCGACATGTGCTGCTGGGTTCGATCCGCAATTGGAGTCGAGTCGTGTTGGAATGGAATTTAGCTTCGGATCCTTTCTGTTGTCCGCATACGCCGGGTGGTGAGGCGCGCTGTGTCGGCGCGTTGACGCTTGGTGACGGCGATAGCGTGGTTCGAAACGTTGCTTACTATGTGATTGCTCACGCTTCAAAATTTGTGCGACCAGATTCAGTGCGAATCTATTCCGATGATAGCGCGCTACTTAATGTGGCTTTCTTGACGCCTTCGGGCGATATCGTATTAATTGCGCTTAATGATGGCGCACAAGCGCAATCCTTTAGTATTCGGTTTGATGGTAAAAACGCTATGGCCTCTTTGCCCGCAGGCGCGGTGGCCACGTATATTTGGCATGGTGCGTAAATTTTCCTGAAAAAAGATCCAGACTGATCTGGATCAAGCAATGTTGAGCGAATGACAATGACCGCATGGCCGTGCCTTTTAAGAATAAGTGAGCTACGTCTGATATTAATTCATAGTATTACGAGATTTCAAACGCCCGCATAGCATCTTGAAGCTTCTTACTAATATGATTCATTTGGTCGATATCACGATGAATAACATTGACTAAGACAGAATTATGTTCAGATTGTCTGGCGAGCTCACCGGCTTGTTTTAGCACTAATTCGACAGACGATTGTTGGGCAAGGACGGTGTCAGCAATATTACTAATTTCTTGCCGTACGGTATTAACCGCCACAAAAGTCGAGGCCAGCGAATTCAATACTTGATCAGTGTTGGAAACACCCACATTAAGCGCCTGCTTGCTTGAAACGATAGCATTTTCAACGAGAGTGGTACTGGCTTCTAGTTCTTTGGTAACGTCTTCAATCTGGCTTGCGGTATTTGCAGAGTTATCCGCTAATTTGCGCACCTCATCCGCAACCACCGCAAATCCCCGTCCATGAGTTCCGGCGCGTGCAGCTTCAATTGCCGCATTAAGCGCGAGTAGATTAGTCTGATTGGCTATTGCTTTAACTTGTTGAGTCAAATTCGAAATATTTTTTGCGCAACTATCAAATTGATTGACGGTTTCTACTGCATTAGTTAACTTGGTTGACACGGCATGAATGACATTGATGAGTTCGGTAGTCATTTTTTGTCCTACCAGAGCGTTCTCGCTTGCAATTTCAGATTGATGTTGGGCAACATCAGCTTCTCCACTGATATGCTTGATATTTTTCTCTAATTTATCCATTGAATCTATCATATGCGCAGCAATTTGACTTTGGCTTTGTGAATCTCTCAAAATGACTACCGAAGATTGATACATCTCACCACAATTACTGGCAACGGAATCGGATGAATCTTTAGCCTTAGCAATAACATCAACTAAATTTTTACGAAGGGTTTCGGCACTATTAGCCAGTATGCCAATTTCACCAGAGATTTTTAAATTAACAGGAATGTTAAGATTTCCCTCTGAGAGTCTTTTTAAATCAATAACTAATAATTCAGTGGGCTGCACGATTGATTTTTTGATGAGCAGCCAAAAAATAGCCGTTCCTATAATCAGCGTTATGATCAATAAAACCACGCCTAACATAATTCCAAAACGTGCTGAATCGTCTACAGTAGCACTGGTCTCGATGGCTTCAAGCTTGAGCTCTTGTTCTGTTTGATCCAGTAGTTTACTGGGCTCACGGTCGATACCCGTCACCGCTTTATCTCCGACACTTGAGTCGGCGCCCGCTTGAATAAACGCGGTATAACCTTCCCGATAAGCCAAGGTCATTTTTTGGTGGGCATTAATAAATTCGTGAATATTTTGTAATGCTTGTCCTTCAGATAATTGCAATGCTAGTTCTTCTGCTTCTTTTTTTACCTGGGCTTCTTTTTCTTGGAAACCCGTCCAGTATTTATCAAGCTTTTGCGGGTCTTTGCCGCGGAGTAGGACATTTTTCCATTCCTGAACTTGCACCTTGAATTGACTTTGAATGTGCAGCACCAAATTTGCATTATTGTGTGCTATCCGAACTTCATTTTGGTAATGTTCTAATGCGTTGTATAAGCTGTATGTACTGCAAGCGCTTCCCATTACAATTAACGCTGCACTTATTAGATAAGTAGCTAACAATGTGTTGCTCAGACTTGAATTTATGGAATGAGTTGTCATAGTGCAATTCCTTAGACGAAGATGCGATTTGTCAAAATGATTTCGGGATGTAAGTTTGTTTGAGGACAGATTAAAAAATAGTAGCGATTTGTAAGGCAGTATAGACTTTAATTTAGTTTTTTTCCGATTTCAAAATTATAGATGTAGTAGGTTTGCAGACACCAAGCCAAAACTATTTATCTGGAATTGCAATAGAATCTCGTTATTAATGACTGTGTGGATTGGTATTTTCATGTTACTCAGGAAAGACATCCAAGCTTACTGCGTAATGTAAAAATTTGTTCGATTCTGTAGTAATTTTTAAAACTTAAGATATATTCAGTATCAGGTTACTTAAAAACTTAGCAGTAACCGACTTTCTAAAGCCAATTCAGTGTTTCATAGCTCTGAATTGGTTTTTTTTTGCCTACCGTTCGCCTGTGTTTAATTAACCTAAAAAGAGCAGTTGAGACCTTAAAATTCCGTTCGCCCTGAGCCCAGTCGAAGGGTTGAACGGGATTTTAAGGTCTCACCGTCTGGGTGAACGCATAGAAAACCGTCCATGCTTCGACTGGGCTCAGCACGAACGGTTTTCTATGCG
>CANNKG010000192.1 GCA_947505105.1 Methylococcaceae bacterium
TGTACGATTCAGTCGTCACAACTTTTGAAACTTACATGCAAGATGCCAGTAAAATTCTTTGCGTTATGGATAAATTGCGCAGAGATTTTGCGGTTGCCGTGTGATTCATTCAAACTCGGGCAGGATATTATTTATCTGAGAAACTATACATTAACTTTCCATTGTAATTCAGAGGCTTTAACACCAATCAGTGACTCTTGAGAACGTTCCAACTTAGTCGCAAATGCTTTATTAGCCAAAACAATTTGCTCATTCTTATCAAGAATTAACACCCCTTCTTCCAACGTATCAAAAGCGGCACTCACACGATCCGGAATTACCGCCGAAGGATCCAACAATCGACGAATTCTCAAAATAAACAGCAAATAGGCAAAAAAACCAAAGACCATAATATAAATTATTAATTTATATATTGACATACCAAAAAAGCCAGCAAATGCATCAGTTGCAAGGACTTTGTATTTTAATTCGACAGTTGCCCACAGCTTACCATTATCACGAAGCGGGATAACCAAATTGGTGGCGGTCGACTTTTCAGAATTAAAATCGCCCCACTGTTCTGCGTGATTACCTACTGAAAAAATTAGTTGCCGATCAGGATTTCGAACACCAGCTGATAAAATATCATTATCTCTTTTGACTAAAATACTCAGTGACTTGTAGATCAATTTGATATTTTCTGCTCCGACACTAGAGAATTGAGTCGCTAAAAACTCGCTAACGACCTTTCTTGCCCTCAATTCCGCACGTCGCTCAGAGGGTACAAAATTTAATAAATCGGCAACCAGCAACAAACTAATAGTTATCAACACCAATGCAAAACTGATCCGTAATGATGGCAATAAAACATTCGTTGACTTATTTATTAATTGCATAAATTACCATTCCATAATGATAAGAAAACCGAACCGATAGTGTTTTATCTAGTCCATGCGGTATTACTATATTTTTTTAAGAAAAATTTCGATATGGCCAGTCAAGACTCACACGACCAAAGTGCCAAAATGAATCTACATCACCTGAATGTTTGTACAAATTACATTAATTGACTAAATTTAGTTTAGCCGAAATTTACTATCTTTGCCGATAGGTTTTGCTCTGAATTACAACGAAAATTGAGCGTCCAATTTAAGGTCGGACACTCACTCAACAAGGATTAACCGTTCCTCCTGAGCCTGTTCATGTCAGAAACAGACCTTGATTACGTTAGATGTACAGGGTAAACGCATTAAAATATTTGACTTTAATAATC
Source organism: Methylococcaceae bacterium (assembly GCA_947505105.1). Lineage (GTDB taxonomy): Bacteria > Pseudomonadota > Gammaproteobacteria > Methylococcales > Methylomonadaceae > SXIZ01. The sequence goes on from CANNKG010000192.1 coordinate 1,253, forward strand.
ATGTGGTTGCAGGTACAAAAACAAGCTAAAAATTGGCTAATTTTTTTTTACAACTACTTGATTTAGCGATAAATAAAAAGTCAAATTCGGTGACCCTGGTTAGATGTATTGACATTAGATGTATTGACATTAGATGTATCTACTATATTCATGTTATGATCATAGCTATTCTTATTAAGTCATGTAAATACTATTAACGACACTTAATAATATCGTAATCAACATCCACTCACTAAAATTCATAAAAAATGAAATTTGTCGTTTCTTATCCACAGACCAATTGGGACTATGTAAAATTTCGATTAAATCGAATCATTCGCGGAAAAGATCGCTCCAATGACGTATTTCGTGGCTCACCAGGCGGAAAGATCGAATTATTTAAACACCATGGTAACTTGGGCAACATCACATCTCTTGGTGTAATTCATCCAACCAAACCATTTGGCATGCATTACGTCCCAGACGAAGGCTTATATTTCATCACCGGCCTCCCTTGCTGCGAAGATGGCGTTGCAGGTGATGAGCATATTGCCAGACTCAATCCAAGCGGTGAAATTGATCTTGAAATTCGCAGTCCGCTATTAACGCAGGTTCGCTCGTTACGCCGCACCGAACGAGGTTTTTTAGTCACGGCAAGCGGCGTCGACGCCATATTGGAACTTGATTTTTCAGGTAATATACTGTGGTCTTGGTGGGGTACCGAACACGGATTTGATATGGCCTATGGGGGTGGCAAACGAGTTATCGATAAAACCCTGGATCATCGCTTGAACAATTACCCCGGACGCCTACAAACCACTCATCTTAATTCTGCAATCGTTGATCCCTACGATCCTAATAAAATTTTAACCATCTTGTTTTATCAAGGTAAAGTGGCGCGTATTGATCGAACTACTCTGCAACATGAAATCGTCATTGAAAATCTGAATGGCGCTCATCATATACGTCCGCATTCCTTAGGTTATATGCTGTCAAACTCTCGCCGAGGCGAGGTGCTGGTTTATGATCGACAGTTTCAATTCATTAAATCGGTTCCGGGTACCAATAAATTGTTTCCAGTCAAATGGGTTCAAGATGCAATAGAAATGCCTTCCGGAAATCATCTAATTGCCGATTGCAACTCATTCAAATTAAGAGAACGTGATTTGAACAATCGCGAAAAAACCTATACCACCGGAATGCCTAACCGAGTTTTCCAAATTGAGCCAGTCCCTGATGATTTTACGTTTGGTCAATTGTCATAAGTAAATGTAAGCGCAAACCGACTTGAATCAACTCAAAACCAAATATATCGCCGTCTCGAGTAATTCGATACGGCGGTTTCCCCCTGCCGCCTCACATCACTATTTCTTATGCTTTTACACAATAGAAAGCATAACTTTACGACGATAAAACTCGACTATTTAAGCTGTAACCCAGCTAAAACACTCTTCATAACCGCTTAATCAAATGAAAATTTTACTTTCAATTGAATCAATATCAATAGCTTCTCAAACTCTTTTCATACAAATGTGCGATTTAAGTTTATAATTTTGCGACTAATGAATCGGGATAATTGTTTGTTATAGTCATCATGTTGACGATGCTTGAATTGATCATTTCGATTTTTTTCACATAACAACGAAGTATTAACATGGACAAACCTATTAAACCTTACCAGTACCTCTCAGGGGGAATATTTTTATTAACCGCCGCTATTTGCAATGCTAGTGACACTCAAGACTCCACGACCGATATGCTCTCGGCAGCGCAAAATCCATTAAGCCCGGTATACAGCCTACCCCTAAAATATACCCACCACGGCGGCGCGCAACAGGGCGATGTCTCAATTGGCAGCATTCAACCCATCATTCCTGTTTCATTAGGTAGTTGGAATATGATTAACCAATTGTCATTGAATTTTATAGGAACTCCTGGCGTCGTTAATGGCATTGCCGAATTACCTGAACCTTATGCTGGCTCAGGTGTTGCTGGCCTAGCCGACACTACGTTGACTTCATTTTTTACCCCGGTCAGCTCGAATAATTTTAGCTGGGGCATCGGACCTACCTTTGTCTTTCCGACCGATACTTTATTCTCCTCTATCGAAGACCGAAGATCACGGGAATTAGGAAGCGGAAAATTCAGTCTTGGGCCTGCTGTGACATTCGTTACCCAGCCAAAACCTTGGACCGCTGGTCTTACCATCAAACAAATATGGTCGGCCTTAGGCAGCGATTCACGCCAAAATGTCAGCCAAATGATTCTCCAGCCTTTTATCAACTATAACTTGAGTGACGGTTGGTATTTAGTTTCCGATATGGACATGATCGCCAATTGGAGTCGAAGTAATGACCAACGTTGGACCGTACCCATCGGTGGCGGGGTCGGTAAATTATTTAATATTGGCAAGAATGCAATTAACACGCGCATAGAAGGCTACCATAATCCGGTCAGACCCGACCAGAGTCCCGAATGGTCCGCTAATTTCACCGTTCAGGTCTTGTTTGCCCGCTAAGGTCTGTGCTATAAAAGCCGTAATTGCAGACTTACAATCACGGCTTTTTATGCACAATCACTAAGCGTAACTCTCTATTCCCCACCTTCCATAAGCTAGAAGCACAGCATTGCTCTGCTATGGGGCACTAGTCTTGGAATCATTCTTTTTTAATACTTAAAATACTGACTGGGCACAATAATTTTATACAACGGTTATTAGCTTGATGGTTATATCAGCGCTTACCGAAGCATCATGAATTTTCAATATTGGCCTTACCGCAAGATCCCTGACGCTGAAATCGCTACAACTCACTTGGTCGCATCAAATACTGTGCACCTTATTTGCTTTTTAATTAAAGAAACCCTTATGAAAACAGAGTATTCATCTATTACCGCACTTCCTTCGTGGCAAGCTTTACAGAACCATTATCAGGAAATCAAAGATCATCACCTGCGCGAACTGTTTCAAGATGACCCGCTTCGAGGCGAAAGGTTGTTTGTCGAAGCCACCGACCTCTATCTGGATTACTCTAAAAATCGCATCACTGATCAAACCATTCAGTTGCTCCTACAGCTTGCCAATGAATGTCACCTTAAAGAGCGCATTGAAGCGATGTTCGTGGGTCAAAAAATCAATACCACTGAAGATCGAGCTGCTCTGCATACCGCACTACGAGCTCCTAAAGATGCCAGCATTACCGTTGATGGCAAAAATGTGGTGCCAGAAATTCACGATGTCCTCGATAAAATGTCCGACTTCTGCGATAAAGTCCGTAGCGGTATGTGGCTGGGTCATACCGGAAAACCAATTCGTTCGATTGTCAATATCGGCATTGGCGGTTCAGACCTTGGACCGGTCATGGCCTATGAGGCATTAAAGTTTTATAGCGATCGAAAGCTTACCTTTCGATTCGTTTCCAACATTGACGCAACCGATCTTGTCGAAGCGACCCTAGATCTCGATCCAGCTGAAACCTTATTCATCGTTTCATCTAAAACTTTCACCACGCTCGAAACCATGACTAACGCTCGATCCGCTAAAGATTGGCTACAAAAATCCTTAGGCACCGATCCTCAAGCGATCGCCAAACATTTCGTCGCTGTGTCTACCAATGCCGAGGAAGTTACTAAATTCGGCATTGATACCAATCACATGTTCGGTTTCTGGGATTGGGTTGGCGGACGCTATTCCATGGATTCGGCAATTGGACTGTCCACCATGCTGGCGATTGGACCCGAAAATTTTCAAAAACTGTTAAACGGCTTTCGAGAAATGGATGACCATTTTCGTAGCGCACCATTTGAACAAAACATGCCGGTGCTGATGGGACTGCTTTCGATTTGGTACATCAATTTTTTCGGCGCGCAAACCGTCGCAGTTTTACCTTACGAATGCTATTTGAAGCGCTTTCCAGCCTATTTACAACAATTAACGATGGAAAGTAACGGCAAGCACATCAAGCTCAACGGCCAGCCAGTAGATTACAATACCGGCGCACTTTACTGGGGAGAGCCCGGCACCAATGGCCAACATTCTTTTTATCAACTGATCCACCAGGGGACGCACCTGATTCCCTGCGATTTTATCGCCTTCGATCAGGCACTCAACAAACTTGAGCATCATCATGACATGCTGGTCGCCAATGTGTTTGCCCAAGCTGAAGCACTCGCGTTCGGTAAAACAATTGAAGAGGTCAAAATGGAAGGCGTTGCAGACTCATTAGCGCCGCATCGGGTCTTTGAAGGTAATCGACCATCGAACACAATCCTGGTGAAACGCCTGACGCCTGAGAGTCTCGGTAAGCTGGTAGCGCTTTACGAACATATCGTGTTCACACAAGGAGCGATCTGGAATATCAATTCATTTGATCAATGGGGCGTCGAGTTAGGTAAAGCGCTCGCGCAGCAGATTATCCCTGAACTGGAAAATCCCCAGGAACCAGTTCTGCATCATGATGATTCAACCAATACCTTGATCCAATATTACCGGAAGTACCGTAAATAAATTCAACACCGTCAAGAAAAAGAAAGTTCCCTCCCGTCGACGGGACGTTTAAAATTAAGCCGTTCGTGATGAATAACTACTCACCATGAACGGTTTAAGCGTTCTCATGTTGAGAGCCTGTAACACAACTCATCATTGTTCCAGATAACGCTATTCACAAATATAGCCAACATCATTTCACCTTACCTTAATGATGAACCATGACACACCATAAATTCATTCATCGCATGCAACTAAATCCTGGCGGCAATTTCTACTATCTATTTGTGGGCTTATTACTGATACTAATTTCCATGTCATTAAGTCCTTCACTAGCAAGTGTGGGCCGTTTTCCGATGACCTTGTTATTTTGTTTATTTATGTTGGTCGCGATTTGGAGCCTCGCAGCCTCCCGACTGGTTTTTCATCTAGGCACCCTACTCATGTTATTGATTAGCGGTATCGTCTGCATCAGCACGTTTATCGGCCCCCATCCAATACTTGAAACCGGAGGGCTATTGCTGATGCTGATCTTTTGTAGTATCAGCTGCTTTATCGCGGCGGGTAATGTCTTCATTTTGCATCGCGTTGACTTAAATTCCCTGATCGGCGCTTTTTGCGTTTATTTGCTACTTGGCTTGATTTGGGCATTATTTTATCGGTTATTACTGGTTTTCGATCTAGCGAAATTTTCCGGTACTATCGCCGCAGGCGGTCATGAGCTGTTTGCCGATCTGGTATATTTCAGCTTTGTGACCCTCGCCAGCCTTGGCTATGGCGATATCTCGCCGATTGGGGGCTTAGCTAGAACCCTAGCCTATCTGGAAGCCATTACCGGCCAGTTTTACCTAGCCGTCATGGTTGCGAGTCTGGTCGGTGTTTATAGCGCCAATCGCAAGCAATAATCCGCTTCAAACCGGCCCAAATTTCAGCACGTCAAGTATTGCAAGCGTGCCGAAGGCACCCTGCAACCATGACCCTAAAATGAGCAGTTAATACCTTAAAATTCTATTCGCCCTGAGTTTATCGATGGGTTAAACGGGATTTTAAGGTCTCACGCCGCCTGGACGAACGCATAGAAAACCGTCCAAGCTTCGACTGGGCTCAGCACGAACGGTTTTCTATGCGTTTAACGGCGCTTTTTAGGAGTATCTGAGCGTAATCAGAGGAAAATCCGGGTATTCTTTAAAAAAAGATTACGGTTTAAAACTTTCAGCAGGCGGTTGATGCCAATGTTCTTTAGGTACAATTTTAGCGATCTGAGGATCGGCGAGGTAATGCGGTGACATAATCTGCACGCCGAATTCATTAAACGCATCCTGAATATTCCGGTGCAATTCTGAATAGATGCGCGGCATATCTTCGCAAGACCCAAGGTAGACATTCAGCTCGTACTTGACATAAAAATCATCCAGCCCGGTTTGCAATACAAACGGTGCCGGATCATTCAGCACATGCACCGTTCGCTCTGCTGCCAGCAATAACAAAGCATGCACTTGTCGCCACGGCGCATCGTAACCGATCGTGATCGAGACCGGTATAATCAAACGTCCTTCGCTTGCTGCAAAGCTGTAATTGGTAACCGGATTATTCATCAGCAACGAATTCGGCATGGTAATTTCCAGATTCTTAGGGGTGCGAATCCGCGTTACCAGCAAAGACACCTCGGTGACCCTGCCGATTGTGTCACCGATTTTGACAACATCTCCGACCCTAAAGCCGCGCATATAAGTCAAAATCACCCCAGCAACCATATTGGCAACGACAGAGGTCGAACCGATTGAGAACAATACGCCCAGAAACAGCGAAATGCCTTGAAATGCGCGCGAATCAGAACCTGGAATATAAGGATAAGCAATCACTAATCCAAAAATAAGCACTAGAATACGTGAGATCTTATATGTGGGAATTGCCCACTCAGGATAAAATTCGGCAAACTCCACATCGCCATTTTCAATGGCATTAAAGAAGAAATACATGACCCGCAACACAAAACGCACAATCAATGCCAAAATTAGCAGAAATATAAAATTCGGCATTTGGTTCCAGAGATCAGAACCCATTTGTTTGATCGGATCGAGTAAAAAACCAAACAAATGATTGGCAATCGTGCGCGTCCAAGGAAAAAAACTTAAAATCACGCTAAAGTAGATATAAAGACCTCCGACGCCAATCAGCAGTCGAATTAACTTCAACACCGAAAACGCGGTTCTTTCGATCAAAAACTCAAAAACTCGAATGCGCGTCGATGCCAACCGCTGACTAATAAACGCATCGAACCGCAATTCAAAAAGTTTGAATAGACGTGACAACAGATAAAAAAAACCAATCAGCAATAAGGTCGTGATTAATGCAAACAAGGCGCCAAGTAACAAATTTTGGATACTATGTTTTTCCCGGTAATCAATGATCGCCGAACGAATCTGATCCCCCAGTTGCTTGGCAAGCTCGGCGCGATCTTTTCCGAGCGCGACGGCATCATTCTCGAGCACCGAAACGATAATAGTATCGCCAGCCATCACATCCGTCGAAATTTGATCGCTGACGAAGGTGATTTTTTCAGGCTCAAAATAGGGTTCTTCTGCCAACATTTTGATGCGGTCAGCAATCCGCTCGGCACGCAATTGCGGGCTGATGGTTTTAAAGCCCGGCATATAAAACAAAATATTACCGTCCAATGTGACGGGAGCTGTGGGGGGCGACACTGGTGACGGCGTGTTGGCCGCCAAAACGCCAGCCGCATATGTTAGCCATATAAGCATCGACAACAATAAAAAGTTAATTTTCATATATTTTTCAAAAATATAAAGTCACTTATAAAATATCCTAACGCGAAGGCATTTGGTCGATTCATTGATGTTGGTTAAGACGCAAGATTCACTCATTCGCGTTGATGACAACTTACGTTTCTATTTAGATCGGCGCTATAGTAACATTAGGTAACTCGCAAAAAATATCCCCCTCTAATTTTCATCAGAGCGTCACTATAACTGATGTATCCTACGGGGATAATTTTACCTATCAAAACCGAAATGATCAGCTTATCAAAAAAACACATCACTACGATTAAAGATGCTGCGAAA
>CANNKG010000193.1 GCA_947505105.1 Methylococcaceae bacterium
ATTGATCGGTTAGATTTTCATTCTATGGTGCTTTGAATGTCGATTTTAGGGTGGTTTTTACCAAACAGTGAAACTATTCGTATTTTTCACTTTTCATAGAAAAAAACCTTGTCAAGTACTTTTTAAATTATTTTCGCTGAATAGTTACAATTTATTGAATCAATCGAGGATGAGAGTTTTGTAGAAAGGCCGATCGGCGATCCGCCATTGTCGGCTGATCCCACATCCGACGGAACCGCTATCGCGTTGGGCCTTACAGGTTGCTAAACCCGATTTGGCAATTTATGAGCCAAAATTATATGATCAGTAAGGCGTTGATATTTATATATTATGTTGATTTAGCTATCAGCTGCTGGAGATTATTTGACATGACAGGTCATGTTAGCTGTAATTTATCCAAATTTATTTTTTCAGGTAACTGGAGATGAAAGGCTAAAAAAGGCGTTGAGTTTTAAGAAGCAAAACAAATCAGTTAACTTTGGGCTATTTACTACCGCGAATTCATCGGATAGCGAGAAATAGGCTTTATAGCCCATCCTGACAACAGCATGGTCATCGACCAATAGAACATTTATCTTCTTTAACAAAGTATTTTTTATCATCAAGCCCCTAGTCAGCTAGGGGCTTGATGAGTCATTCTAATTTACTGGCATTGATATTTATCTAACAGTTTAGATAATTCAAGGCCAAAGGTTTGGGTAATATCGATCAATTGCGGGTCGTTTTCGACGCTATTGAACAAGCACTCGGCATTCACTGAGGTTGAGGTTGCCGAGCTGCCATCCAACGAGTAGCTTGTTGCGATTACTTGCACCGGATTATTATTATGAGTGTTCAAAGCAAACCAATTGATCAGATCATCAAAAATACCGGTGTTAAATTCTCAAGTCACGATTTGCGCCGGACGTTTATGACGATTGCCGAAACCAAGTGCGGATTGCCTATGACCGTAATTAAAACACTGGTAAACCATGTGACTGATAGTGACGAGACGATGGGCTATATTCGCCATGACGAGCCAACTATACGCGAATCACTGGATAAAATAGAGAGCTACATTGCCAAGCAGATAAAACCAGATAGCCAGAATGTTAGTCAATTTAAAGCTACAAGTTTATGAGTTGATAAGTGTTAATTAACTGTTTACAATTCCAATATGATAGTTACCTTTCGACATAAAGGGCTTGAGGTGTTTTTTAAAACGGGAAGTAAAGCCGGGATTCTGCCCAGTCATGCAGCCAAACTCCGCACATTGCTAACTGCACTTGATAACGCCAAATGCCCGAATGATATGAATGCACCAAAGTGGCGATTGCACCTTTTATCTGGAGATCTTACCGGGCATTATTCGGTAACAGTCAATGGCAATTGGCGCGTAACCTTTACCTTTCATGGTGAAAATGTCGAACTGGTTGATTACATGGATTATCACTAGGAGTTATCACTATGAGCAGAATGCACAACCCCGCCCACCCCGGCGAAGTATTGCGAGAATGGTTACCGGAAAATATGACGGTAACGCAAGCGGCAAAGGAACTGCAAATTTCCAGAGTCACTCTTTCAAAAGTCTTGAATGGTAAAGCTGGAATTACCGCAACAATGGCATTGCGCCTTTCAGTATGGCTAGGGACTACCCCCGAGACTTGGCTTGAGATGCAGACACAGTGGGATTTGTGGCAAGCGGAACAACAGCCATTGCCCAATATAAAACCACTCGATAGATTAGCAGCATAGCGATTTATACAGTTTAACCAAGCTAGGCCAGCCAGTCGAAAGCGGATTCCTTCAGTCGTTGCTTGGTGCAACTGGCTCAATTGGAATACGAGGCCTTCGCTATTGTGTTCCTTGACAACCAACACCGAGTGCTTTCCTTTGAAATACTGTTCACAGGCACCATAGATTAGGCCAACGTCTACCCGAGGGAAGTGGTTAATCGCACCCTGCAACTCAACGCTAAGGCATTGATATTGGCTCATAATCATCCATCGGGTACTCCAGACCCCAGTGAAGCCGACAAGCAAATCACACGCAAGTTGGTTGATGCAATGAACCTGATCGACGTGAGGGTGCTGGATCATTTTGTCATAGGAGGGAGTGGAGTCATGTCATTTGCAGAGATCGGGCTACTATAGAGCTTCATCAAGGCTGTGGTAACTTTCAAACGAGTTACCGCACCTTTGAGTATGTTCAAGCTGGATTTACCTGACCTTGAAATTTCAATTAGAAGGCCTTTTTTTCATTTTTGAAAAAAACTTCAAAAGATCAGTAATTCCAAATTGATCGGCAAAAATTCATTTACGTTATCAGTAGGTAGTGTATTCTAGTTCAGATAGATGGTGTACCTTGCTAAAAGTCAGTGGGCAAACCAATAAAAATTTTAAGCTTCGAGATCCGTAGCGCCCAGCGGTTTCTCGGAACTTGCGAAGAAGACCGACAAGGCATCGCGAAACGGCGTAAAGTCATTGTAGGCGCAATGCCCCTACCTTGTTGGGTTTGCCATTCATTATCCTGATTTGCAATTTCAAAATTTAACTTGCTCATCAATAGGCACATCCTATATTATCCATGTTGATTTCGAATTTATGAAAGAACAAGTTTATTTTGCAAGTTAAAATGCGATATTTTGAAGCATTTCGCGCTAGTCGACGAAATTGCTTTTCTTCATGTTAATGCATCTTTCTACCATAGATTCTGTCTACTCATTCATTAGAATTTCATAATGTTTTTCTTGCTATCCAATTAATAAATTTCATCATTAGGATTACTATAATGAATAAAAAACTCCTAGCCCTAGCGATTTCACAAACGTTGCTTCAGTGAAGCTTCAACGTCTACGCAGCTAATTATGTTGGACCTACCGGTGCCAACAATGCTGAAATCATCTTAAATAATGTTGTGATCAGCAATCCAAATAATAGCTCTAGCAATGTTGCTGGACTCTTAACTGCCTTAGACGGTGGTCAATACATGGTGGGCAGATTTTCCAATTGGCATCTGTCACTACTACCAACGGCCCACAAGAACAGGATGCTCAATACACAGGTATTGATGGCAAACTGTATATTCCAAATCTAATCCAGGATCCTTTCCTCGCCTATAACGCCACCTTATTACTCACCAATACCCAACCTCTTCAATTTACCATTATTAATTTAACAACCACCTCAACTAATAACGGATCTGAAACTAAAGTAGTATTTAATCAAGGTGATAAGGGCGATACAGGTCCAACAGGTCCTGCAGGCATGAATGGAGCTACCGGTGATCGCGGCCCAGCTGGGAGCGATGGTTCTCAAGGTCCTATGGGACCTGCAGGACCTGTAGGTCTAATGGGACCTGCAGGGCTAATAGGACCCATAGGAGCGACTGGCCCGACGGGTCTCAATGGTGCAACGATTCTGAGTGGCCCAAGTGGAGCTACCGGTGGTCAGAATGGTGATTTTTATATTAATACTACAACAAACACTATTTCAGGACCAAAGACCTCGGATATCTGGCCTGAGCCTGTATCAATTATCGGTGCAACGGGAGCAACTGGAACCCCTGGCGCAACTGGAGCCCCTGGCGCAACTGGAGCCCCTGGCGCAACTGGAACTCCTGGCGCAACTGGAACCCCTGGCGCAACTGGAACTCCTGGCGCAACTGGAACCCCTGGCGCAACTGGAACCCCTGGCGCAACTGGAACTCCTGGCGCAACTGGACCCGCTGGCACAACCGGAACCCCTGGCGCGACTGGACCCGCTGGTGCAACAGGTGCTGATGGCGCAACCGGAACCCCTGGCGCAACTGGACCCGCTGGCGCAACTGGACCCGCTGGCGCAACTGGCCCCGCTGGCGCAACAGGACCCACCGGCGCAACAGGTGCTGGACTTTCAGATTATGCATATATTTTTAATACGGCAGCAGCAGTCGTAGCTCTTGGAGCGGATATCGTATTCGATACTAATGGTTCCGTTTTGGGAGGCATTACGCACGCTCCAGGTGCTTCACAAATTTTAATCAATAGCGCCGGTACCTATGAAATTGAATTCTCAGTGTCAGGTGTAGAGCCAAATCAGTTCGCGATATTCGTAAACGGAGCGCCTCTTCCCGGATCAATTTTTGGCTCAGGAGATGGAACGCAAGTGAACAATGGACACGTAATAGCCAATCTTAATAGCGGCGATATGATTACTCTTACAAATCATTCCTCTGCTACAGCTGTAACTTTGCAGACGCTTGCGGGTGGAACTCAGACTAACACCAATGCATCGATTATCATCAAAAAATTATCGTCCCTTGCACCGACGTAGCGTGACTGGCATCGTAGTGACGTCTGATGGCCTGTAAAAGGGTTACATTTTTTAGTGGGGACTTACAACCCCACTAAAAAATCGTTTGATAATTTTGGGCAAAAGTTGCTGACGTTTTCTATGCCGCATTGATCAATCGATCAGCAGCGCCCGTAGACACCAAAAAGAGAAAAACCGGCGCAACCAACATCCTGAATCCACTCGATTGAAAACCGAAGCAAGTGAGATATGGTTGAAACCCTTGATGGTTGTATCCGTTCACCTTTGGCATGGAGTGCCATGTTGGGGCGGACAAATTATCTAAATTTTTTAAGTTGATTCGTATCGACGCGTATGCGGACGTTTCCCCGTCGCCATTAAGTTAGCAATTAAATCGTATGGAAACTCTGTTGCCATTATTTCAGAATCTCTGCGAAAACAACATTTCAGCCCAGTCATATAAAGCTGTAGTAGCCATGGATGAAACCTTTTTTGTTGGTTTCCTCATCCTAGTTAATGGATTTGTCCTCTGGCTATTTGATTTTGGAAGACATTAGTCATGACAGCATGCTTTGGTGCTTCGAACGCTTGTTTCTCAAATCATCAAAAGGGCTTTTTCTTCTCTCGGATTCACCCAATTTAAATTTGATTGAAGCTATTAATGAAAACACCTTGATTTATCTGGATTCGTTTCAGTCAAGCTAAAAAAACTTGAACATCGAGTTTCAAGTTAAAATTTCTCCATTTTTCCGTTTCCTTCGCTTTAGCAGTATTTGGCAACTCAAAACTATTTTTAATCTTGAAGGTTCTGCAAGGTTTATTACCCAGTCGTTGAGTACAGTGATAGAATTTCCAAATGATTATGAAATGCACTCCCTTTACGCGTAATACCGATCTATCAAATTTTTCCAAACTACAACAGGATTTTAATGCTCAACTCGCATAACTATAGCGCCAAATTTCAAGCGCAACTTCAACACACCCCTCGTACTGCTCCCCAACCTGTGAAAAAACAGGAAAAAGTTATCATCCGTTACAAACGCACATGGAGTAAAGAACCTCAACATTAGGTTTTATTCTACCCTCCCAATTCTAACCATCGTTATCCCTCGTCAGTGAACACACCCTCTTCAAGTACCTTAGCCAGCCAGGGCTGTTGTTCTGGATTGAAGGTCTCCGAATGTGGAATGACAAACTCCCAACCAAAACTATTACCGGGAATACACTCCAAATTGTAGAGGCCAGAGGCTTTATCTAGCCATCCCCCTTCAAAACTCAGTTCATCCAATCGAAAATTCAGGTTCAAAGCTGTCAAAGGCTCTGCCACTTCAGCTTCGGTCAGGTAGACTGCATAACCATCGTTCACTGGATCATAGTTCGGGAGAGTCGCCAGGTTGTCCCAACGTTGCTGGAGGAAGGCTTTATGAGCCAGTGGAATAGTTGCGGTTGATATCGCTTGTTCATTTAGAATCAGCAACATACTTCCTCCTGATTTTTAGCCATTGCGGTTGATCTTGCTTTCTGCTCTTGAGTTCGCATACATTTTTCTCATAAAAAAGCCCTAGTCGCTTGCTTAGCAACTAGGGCTGGTTATTAATCAAATAGGTGCTCTGTCTAACCTGAACATAGTAATAATATCTATTTAAAATAATAGCTTATACGGTAGGCATTCCTCACGGGATATGGAATCAAAAGGTTGGACGATTTCGTTACTGTATAAACGATACGAGTCGTTGAGACATTTTTCGTGGAAAAATAACTTCATGATGCTCTGCTAAGATCATTATTTGGTGCTCTCTGTTAGCCGCATAAATTAGGCAAGCACTCAAGTAGTTGGCTGTTAACACTGGAAAATCATCAATGATTTCGAAGGTCATGTCTTATTAGTGTCAAACGGTTTTGAAAGATTTTCGGAGCGTTTTTTCGAGAAACAGCAGTTGGTTGTTATTCTGCGCCATTTTGATCGGCCTGATGGGCGCGACTGAAATGATGGGCGTCACGTCGCTGTGTCCATTCTGGCTGGTGTATGAAGCAGGCTATCAATCAAAGTAAAAACTTTCGGCTGAAAAATAGAGTGCTAGGCTGCGTTAAAATGGGCTTGCAGGATTTAGGTTTTATTTTTCTCAAGATCATTCATCTGAAATATATATTCCTAGCTAAGGTATTAAAAATAATTGATAGATGATTTGAAACATTAGGGACGGAGTTACAAACTCCGTCCCGCGAAAGTGCTTTGATTAAGGGATACAACAACATTTTACTCTATTGTAAATCGCTGGATTGCCGAACTCCAGGAAACTCAATCTGTGCGCTTACCTGCTACATACAAACAACATAAATAGGTAGGGTATCAGAAATATTAGAGTAAACTTGGATACGCCAGCCCGTTGGGTTCGTGGTGGTACATGTCGTGGCGTTCGTAGCCGGACAACTTTTATAAACAATATCTCCCACCTCGAATCCTCCGGAAATTGGTTTTCCTGAGGGGCAAGCTATATAAAGGTCATTCGTACCAGTAAGAACGCTCTGATTAACTGTATAGTAGAGCGGAGTGCCACCCGCTGACGGCGTTATCCACTGTGTATTATAGTTAGTGTTATCGATCTTCGATAATACTTGACCGGCAGTTCCGCCCGTAGGGACGCCTTGACCGGTAGCACCTGTAGCGCCAGTTGCCCCGGTAGTACCTGTGGCCCCGGTAGAACCCGTAGCGCCTGTTGCTCCGGTAGCGCCTGCAATCAAAATTCCCGGCTCCCAACCAGTGGCGCCTTTAGGACCGAACATTGTTTTGGCTGAAGTGTCGAACCAGAAATCGCCCGGCTGCCCATCGCCTGCGGTCGGCCCGGTATTACCCCCCAGCACCGTTTTGCCATTTGCTCCGGTTGCTCCGGTTGGCCCCGTCGCCCCAATCGGGCCTTGAATGCCCTGCGCCCCTTGACTGCCTTGAGAGCCGTCCGGACCTTGCGCGCCTGCAGCGCCGGTCGACCCCTGCGGACCTTGGTTAAAAACAACTTTGATCTCGGCTCCGTTATTGAAACTGGATACCGTCAGTTCGATAACGGTAAATTCCAGCTGTATCGGATTCGTTAATAAAAACGTGACGTTATAGCTAATAAAGGCATCTTGTATCAGCGTGGGTATGAATAACTTGCCGTCTTGAAAGGTAAATTGCGCATCTTGCGCACCGGCAACAGCGCCAGTATTCAGTACTTTCCATATTTGTCCGCCATGCAATGAACCGCCGTCGAGCGGTTGTAAAACCGCGGAAACGTTAAAATCCGGAACACCGTTGTTCAAGCCGAGGGCGCTATTAAGCGCGTGACGGGATCGTAGGTTGCTGCATGGACGGGCGCTATGCCCATTAAGGCCGCTGTCATGGCCGCTGATAAGATTTTATTATGCATAGAGTCCACTCTTTTTGAGATTTGCAATTAAGTACCGAAAAAACCTTTGGAAATATAGATTTAGTCGAGAAATAATTCTAGTTTTTATCATGGTGAAATATCCGGGCTAATTGATGACATCTTTGCTGAGAGGGGATGTGCTACTGAACCTGCTGGCATGAACACATTGATTTATCAGGCTTTGTCACTGTCAAGTTAGAAAAACTTGATCATCGAGTAAATAGGAATTGGTTTTTTGGTTTATTTTGAGAATCCCATCATTAGTCGTTGCCGGGATTGACTGTCTGGAATATTCATAGCAGTTATCAACCCGATGCCTCAGAATGCTGGCTATAGCCCTTCATAGAGGTTTTGAGCAGTGCAAATGATAGCGATTATCTTTTAGTTTTCTTGACTTTAAAGAATATGATGGATTACTTACAGAGCTAGTGAGTTGAATTCATTTAATATCAGGAGAGAACGTCATGAAAATATCAAAAATTTCTACGCTGGTTTTGGTAGTGTTAGTCCTGAGCGGCTGCGGAGATCAATTCTGGTGTGGTGAAGATGGCTGCAATCTGAATAGAGCTTCAAATGCTGTTACACCTGCTCAAAGCAAATAGTTTTATGGTCTAACTTTTTTTCGAAAATCCCAAACACCTGTTTTCAAGCCTGTCCTGATAGCAAAGCGTCCTTGAAAATCCCCCCAAATTCATCGCTTCGAAAAATCCAATACACCTGACGATGTATTGGATTGGTTTGCAATAGTGAGCTGATTATCAGGATAGCGCTAGAGGCTCAACCTGCTTGCCGTCTAGTCGTCCTCTTCAACGTCGTTGTTTGATCGTTTCTGTTTTAACTGTAGTAGTGGATGCGTTGGCACCCTGCAACTCAACGCTAAGGCATTGATATTGGCGCATAACCACCCGTCCGGCACGCCAGACCCCAGTGAAGCTGACAAGCAAATCACACGCAAGTTGGTTGATGCAATGAACCTGATCGACGTGAGGGTGCTGGTAGGCTGTCGAAATACGGCAATTTTAGTCATATTTTAATTCCCCGAATTTATGACTTCGGCTAGTTTTAAAAATAGTGCTGTATTTAACTGATAA
>CANNKG010000194.1 GCA_947505105.1 Methylococcaceae bacterium
CCAAAAAGGCGTGAAGATGAGTAAAATGGCATTTAAAGCTATTAGCCATAGGATAGAAAGAGACGCATCCCTACCGAAATACTACATGACTATCCAGCCTCAAATTTAAACAGAATTAATGGAGGTTATTTTTTGCGAGTTACCTAAGATGCGTAAGTCCTTAGGCTCTAAACGAAATGAGATGGATGAAACCGACATCGCCATCATTACCCGGACGTTTGGTGCTTTTGAAGTGGTTAGCGCAGTAGATTTAGATAAGCCAGCAGATCAGAAAAGTAATCGAGGTCGTCAATCCAGTAATCCTAAGACGGAATCAGCCAAGACCTTCGCCAGTAAAATCTTTCATACCCATGAGTTTGGTTATCGTCGTATCACGATTGAACGGCCATTACGCGAATCCTATCAGTTTAGTGATGAACGTTTAGCGGAATTACGTTTTGCCAATGGTGCTTTAAATTCAGTCATGAAATGGTGTTATGAAGAATACGGACAACGCTGGATGGATAGTGAGAATGATCTTAATTATGGCGAATTAAGCCAACATGAAGATGCCATCAGAAAACATATCAAAATTCATTTTAGTGAGCTTAAAGAAAAACAAATCAAAGACTTGTTGGATAGAGAGATTTGGTTAGCTCAAAAACAATTATGGCTTAAAGCCCGGCAACTTCAGCAGGTGATGGGTACTGAACAGTTTGATGATATGAATGGCTTTGATGGGGCCGTCAAGAGTGCCTGTAAAGAGCAGCAGATTAGCTTAGATGCCAAGGAAACCAAACAGCTCAAGGATGCGGTCAGTTGGAAGAATCCTGAGGCTGAAAAAGTCATCAAGAAAATCCATAAAGGTAAAGCCAATCCACTGTATGGCTTATTTGCCGTTAACGGTCAAATAGTCGAATATCAAGCCGATTCAGACTTACGCGATAATGAGAATGTGGCGCTCGATCCCTCACAATTGGTCAATGCCCTCAATGAAGCCTACTTTATTAAAGAAGTGCAGCCCCATGTCCCGGATGCCTGGATTGATGCCACTAAGAAAGATGAAAAGGATCAGGAGATTGGTATTGTGGGTTATGAAATACCGTTTAACCGGCATTTTTATCAGTATCAACCCCCGCGAGATTTAACGGAAATTGATGCTGATTTAGATGCGCTTAGTGCTGAGATTATGGAATTATTGCGTGAGGTACATTCGTAATGAGTGGTCGTTATCAAGCGTATCCTGAATATAAGGATTCTGGAGTTGAATGGTTGGGAAAAATTCCAAATAATTGGATGTTTGCTGATTTAAGGCGAGGAATTAAACTTTTAACCGATTTTGAAGCTAACGGTAGTTTCGCCGAAGTTAAAAATAACGTCAATTTGGATACTGAAGAAAAGTATGCATGGTATTTGAGAGCAACAGACTTAGAAAACAACAGATTGGGAATTGTTGAAGGCAATCGAACGTGTGATCGGAATGCTTACAACTATTTATCTAAAACTAAACTTTTTGGTGGCGAGTTTCTTGTAGCTAAAAGGGGTGAGATAGGAAAAATATATGTGGTTCCTGAATTACCAAGTAAGACAACATTAGCACCAAATCTATATTTAATTAGATTAAATGAACATCTGAATTCTAAATTTGTTTACTATTGGTATTCTAGTTCATATGGAAACCCTGAATTAATCTTAGCGGATAAATCGACAACTATTGGTGCTCTTTACAAAGATGATGTTAAATCTTGCAAAATACTCTTTCCAAATATTAATGATCAAGAAAAAATAGTCAACTTCCTCGATCACGAAACCGCAAAAATCGATACCTTGATCGAAAAGCAACAACAACTCATCAAGCTATTAAAAGAAAAACGTCAGGCCGTCATTAGCCATGCCGTAACCAAAGGGTTAAATCCGAATGTCAAAATGAAGGATTCGGGGATTGAGTGGTTGGGTGAAGTGCCTGAGCATTGGAAGGTTAAACCCCTCAAATGCGTTTGTAATTTAATTGATGGAGATAGAAGTTCTGTCTATCCAAATGAAAGTGAATTAGTTGATGATGGCATTCCGTTTGTATCATCCAAAAATATTGTTAATTACAAATTAACAAAGAATAATCTCAATTATATAACTGAGCAAAAATTTGCAAAACTGAGCAGAGGAAAGTTAGTTGCTGGTGATTTGGTAATTACAGTAAGGGGAACAATTGGTCATGTTGGGATATTTGATCCTGTAATAATCGGTTGTGAAACAGGATTTATCAATGCTCAAATGATGATCATAAGGCCTTCAAAAGGGCTTACAGATTATATCCAATTAGTTAGTGAAAGTTCGCTGTGGCAGTCACAACTGGAAGTATTGGCATACGGTTCAACAGTTAAGCAGTTATCAAACGAAGTTTTAGGAAATATCAGTATTGCCATTCCATCTTTTGACGAATTATCGAATTTTGTTAATGATGTAAAAAAATGTTGTGAAAAAATAGAACATTTAATTTTTCGTGCACAAAGTGCAGTCGAACTACTTCAAGAACGCCGCACTGCCCTAATCTCCGCTGCCGTTACCGGCAAAATCGATGTCAGAAACTTCAAAGCTACAGGAGACTAACCTATGCTTGCCATCCGCCAAATTATTGAAGATCCCCAAGACGTGATTGAGATTCCTCCTGAGTTCCGTCACCGTCGTACCGAAGTGATTTTTATGGCACTCGATTCATTACCTGAGCCATCAACACAGGCAGACAAAAAACACACACTATTGTCTTTAGCGGGTTGCTGGGAAGGCGACACGTTAGAACGTGCCCCTCAAGGTGATTATGAAATACGCCGGGAATTGGAATAATGTGGTTACTGGATACCAATGCCTGGATTGCATATCTTGAACGCGCACCTAATCCGGTAAAAAATCGAATTGCCACACTGCCTGAAGCCGCTATTTTATTATGTGATGTGGTTAAGGCTGAATTGATCTATGGGGCTTATAAAAGCTCACGTATTGAACAGAACCTTGCCAAATTGGATATATTATTTTCATTAATACATTCGCTGCCCTTTGATGGCAATGCCGCGCGTGAATTCGGTGAAATTCGTGCTTATCTAGCACGACAAGGGACACCTATTGGCCCTTATGATTTACAGATTGCCGCAATTGCCAAAGCACATGATTTAACGCTAGTAACCCATAATACTCGTGAGTTTTCTCGCGTACTTGGATTGCGTCTGGAAGATTGGGAATGAATGTTCCTGCTCAATTTTCCGAGCATATTACGCAAACCATTCAAGCTCACGCCAAGGTCGATGCCATCTATCTGTATGGTTCCCGTGCAAAACAGACCGCCCACGCTAAGAGTGATTGGGATATTGCCGTTATCTTTAGTGATTATGAAACGGATGTAACTACTCGAATACTGCGTCCACAGCTACTGGAAGCCGAGCTTGAGCGCGAATTAAACCTCTATAATCAAATCAGTATTATTGATTTAGAAACGGCACCGGTCTATCTGCAATACAGCATTATTATGTCGGCATTGAAATGGTTTGATCGCAACGTACCTCACGTCAAACGAGTTGAACAAAGTATTCTGTCCAAATGGGAGAAGGATTATGAGAGATATTGCCTATGAACAGTCGTTACTGCGGCATCAGCGTAAGATGTTGCGGATTCTGGATGAATACAGCCAAGAAAGTGTGAATGACTGGACAGAGCGTGATTTCCTCGCCATTCAACGCGCATTACAAGTCTACATTGAATCGTTTATCGGTATGGCTCGTTACTTTGTGCAGCACAAATACCAGTTATCGGTCAGTCAATCCCGTGAAGCGATCGATGAACTCAAAAGTCGAGGCGATCTAAGTTTAGAGCAACATCAAGAACTGCTTAAAATAATCGGTTTTCGTAACGTGTTAGTTCATGATTATTTAGAGATTAATGACGGAATTGTTCAAGCTGTCATCAAGAATAGACTGTATGCACTATTGGAAGAACTGTTATTGGAGTGGCAACAAGGGTTGGAATTGTTATGAATCACCAAGCCAACGAGAGTGTCTTTCAAAATAATCTGATTGAACAACTTATCGCGAAGGGTTGGCAACTCGGAAAGTCAGAACATTATGACCGGGAACGCGCGTTATATCCTGAGGATTTATTGGGCTTTGTTCAGGATACTCAAGATACCCAATGGCAGAAGTTTCGTACCCTGTATCCCAGTAACCCGGAACAGAAATTCATCGAGCGTGTAACGACTCAACTCAATAAAGCTGATCCCAATGCCCGGCATAAGGAAATGCGTACCTTTGGTACTTTAGGCGTATTACGTCACGCCATTAATGATCGTGGTACCCGCTTTAGTCTATGTCAGTTCAAACCAGAACATGACTTAAATCCCGAGACCTTGGCGAAATATCAACAGAACCGGTTTCGGGTCGTACCGGAATTAGTTTACAGTCCATGGGCGAGTGATGCTCAGTTAGCAGAAACAGGAACGAAAGCCAAAGCCTGGCGCATTGATCTGGTGTTGTTTGTAAATGGCTTACCGGTAGCGACATTAGAACTGAAATCGGAATTTAAACAGGCCGTGCATAATGCGATTAAACAATACAAAAACACCCGCCATCCAATAGACCCGATCACTAAAAAACCGGAACCCTTACTCACCTTTAAGCGTGGCGCTTTGGTTCATTTTGCGGTCAGTCAGTATGAAGTCTATATGACGACTCGATTGGAAGGTGAAAACACCTATTTTCTGCCGTTCAATAAAGGGACTCGGGAAGGTGGTGCCGGTAACGACATTCCTTCTGATGTTAATCACTATGCCACCGATTATTTGTGGAATGAAGTTTTAGTTCCCGAAAACTTATTGGCGATTCTAGGTCGCTTTATGCATTTGCAGATCGAGGAAAAAGAAGACTGGAACGGCAAGAAATATCGGAAAGAAGCACTTATTTTCCCGCGTTATCATCAATGGGATGTCGTTAATAAGTTGGTCACTACCGCCCAACGCGAAGGGCCAGGTCATAAATATCTAATCCAGCATAGTGCAGGTTCCGGTAAGTCCAATTCGATTGCCTGGGTTGCGCATCAATTATCCTCACTCTATGGCCCCAATGGCACGAAACAGTTTCATTCTGTCATTATCGTGACTGACCGAACTGTGCTTGATGATCAACTTCAAGAAACAATCTATCAATTTGAACATGTTGATGGGGTAGTGGGTCGTATTAATAATCGTGAAGGCGATGGCTCTAAATCAGAGAAGTTGGCAGCTGCCTTAGAACATTCGCAACCAATTATTATCGTGACCATTCAAACCTTCCCGTTCGTTTTACGCGCAATCGAGAACAGTGTCAGTTTAAAAGAACGTTGTTATGCGATTATTGCCGATGAAGCTCACTCATCACAGTCAGGATCGACAGCCCGGCAATTAAAAGAAGTGTTGATGACTGAAGCCTCCACCGATGATGAAGAATTGACCTCGGAAGATATTTTGGAGGCGGCAATTGCGGCACGTAAAGCCTCAGCGAATGTCAGTTACTTTGCTTTTACTGCGACACCCAAGACTAAAACTCTGGAATTGTTTGGTCGTTTGCCTAATCCAACCGCAGCCCCTTCTCAAGAGAATATTCCCCAAGCCTTTCATGTCTACAGTATGCGCCAGGCCATCGAAGAAGGCTTTATTCTCGATGTTTTGAAGAACTATACCAATTACAAAGTCATCTACAATCTGGGTTTGAAACTACAAGCGGCCGATCAGGAAGTTGAGCGTAAGAAAGCTAAAGCTAAACTCAACAAGTGGGTTCGGCTACATGATTACAATATTGCTCAAAAAGTCCAAGTCATTATTGAACACTTTAAAGCTAACGTTATGGGCTTATTGGGTGGGCAAGCCAAAGCGATGGTTGTCACCAGTGGTCGCAAAGAAGCAGTCCGTTACAAACTGGCGTTCGATAACTATATTGCCCAGCAGAATTATCAAAACATCCACGCCATTGTCGCGTTTTCCGGTGACGTTGAATTCAATGACAAAGATCCTAACAGTGAGGGTTTATTGAATGAGAAATTTAACGAATCCACTATGAATCCGCATCTTAAAGGACGGGATATGCGTAAAGCCTTTGACTCTGAAGATTATCAAGTCATGATCGTTGCCAATAAGTTTCAGACCGGCTTCGATCAACCTAAACTCTGTGCGATGTATGTCGATAAGAAACTCGGTGGCGTTGAATGTGTGCAGACACTATCACGGCTTAATCGTACCTATCCAGGTAAGTCGGAAACTGGGACCTTTATTCTGGATTTTTATAATGAACCTGCACAAATTCTAGAAGCCTTCCAGCCTTACTACCAAACGGCCGAATTAGCCGATGTGTCTGATCCCGATCTGATCTACGATCTGTATGAGAAACTCAGGTCAGCGGGGATTTTTACGTGGCAGGAAGTAGAACAGTTTTGTACCGCCTTTTTCATTAAAACCAAAAGTAATGCCGCCATCGCCAACATTTGCAAACCTGCCGTTGAACGTTGGCAAAAACGCTATCAATCGACTATCGAAGCCTATAAACACGCCAAGGTGATGTTTGAACGGATGAAGCAAAGTAATGATCCAGTCCAGATTGCTAATGCCCAAGCCAGTTTACGGGCTTGTCAGCACGAAAAAGAGACGTTAGAAATCTTTAAAAAAGACCTCGGCTCCTTTGTACGATTTTATGAGTTTATGTCGCAAATCGTGGATTATGACGACAAGGCTTTAGAGAAGCTTAATCTATATGCGCGGCATTTACGACCTTTATTGCGTGAAACGATTATAGATGATGATATCGACTTGGCGAATGTAGTCTTGAGTCATTACCGGCTCTCGTTAATCCGTCAACAAGATTTGAAGTTACAGGAAGATTCAGAAGATTATAAGCTCGAACCGGGTGATGAGGTTGGTAGCGCCAAACCCAAAGATAAACAAGATGAATTCTTATCTCAGATCATTTGTCGCTTAAATGAGTTATTTATTACCGATCACTTGAACGATAAAGACCTGGTTAATTATGCCTACACAATTCGGGATAAGGTCAGCGAAAATGCTCAGGTGATGCAGCAAATTGCCAATAATTCGAGAGAACAGGCGATGTTGGGCGATTTCGGTAAAGCGATAGACGATGCCATTATCGAGAGTAGTGAGGCCCACCAAAATCAGATGCTTCAGTTGTTATCTAACCCAGATAAAGCAGCAGGTTTTGCAAAAGTGGTATTTGATTTATTAAAAGTGATGCGTTGATTTTTTGATGCCACAAGAATCCAGGAAACCCGGCAACCAGGAAGTCCTAGTTGCCGACCTGCCGGGGTGCTAATCTGGGGTTGGGAGCCCTTGATCTCGCATCATTTGGTACATTTCACTGAAATCTTCGGGCTGTTCATTTGGATCGGAAAATGGATTGAAATCAGCATCCGTTGGCGCAGGAGTTTCAAAAACATCGGCGGGGTCCAGTTCATCTTTTGACCAGTCCAATGGCGTCGGTAATTTTGCATCAATGGATAATTTGCACTGATCAATAGTCGGAAAAATCCAGCATGGAATCTTGGAGCTCACCGATTGACCTGGCATGGTTCGCGTAATTTTTGACTCACGTAAGCCCTCAATAAACGGCTTAAAGACTTTGCCGAAAGTTTCTTTCACCAGGGGTCTGCCGAACCCCGAGTTCTTAAAAAAGCGCGAATAGCACTCATAAAATTCCTGCTTCGTCACCTTCCCATCCCCCCAAGGCATCGGCACCCAGCTGTGCGTTGCTGAATCCCAAACGTCATATAACGAGCCGCTATCGATGCGCTCAAATAAGAATTGCAATTCGATGTTTGTGCTGGTAATTTGGCTGGTTAAGGCCTTGGTTTTTGGAATCTTACGCAAATTGACGGAGCTTAAATCGAAATTTAACAAGTCGAACAACATAGCTTCAAGCCCGCCATTTTCAACCATTTGCTTCTGAATCAACTTAAAATAGGCGTGATTTTGTTTTTTGATATTGCTTAAAACCATCACCACAAAACGCCGTTCGTCCTCACTCGCTGGCACCGCCCAGGCGTTATTGGTCGCGAATATAATGTTAATGAAATTGCGGATTTGGACCGCATCAATACCTTTTTGCTCCAGCATCAGTAAAGGTTCGGTGATGATTGCCTTCAAAGCACCTTCGGCTTGTTTGTCACCGGCAAAAAATGCTTCATCGGCAAATACCAAATAGGCTTCACGCATATGGGCATTGAAGTTGCCAACCAATTGATTTTTTTGAACAAGCTGAATGAAATGCGGCCCAAATAACAGCCCGAATATCGAAACGAACGTCCCTTTTCCGCTGCCCTTATCGCCTTGTAAAACTAAAGCCACACCAGGTTTAGGTCTACCTTGAACCATATTCGCCATCCACGCCAAGACATATTGGCATAACTCTTTGTCTTTATTGCAAATGACTGCATAAATGTGCCACCAAAAACGCCACCATTTGCCTTTTTTTGGTTTACGAGCCAAACCTCTGAACAGATTGAATACGTTCGGCGGTGACGGTTTTTGCGTGGGGTTGAAGTCGATTGCGTTGTAACGAGTAGCTGCTTTATGCGATCCCCAAAAGTCGACCAAGCCATCTAAATGGGGTCCTGTGGAAGAACCCCCAAAAGTGTTCGTTCTGAGCTAAGCCACTTTCCAGAAGTACCGTTTTAAATGTTTTTCAAGCTCATTTACCATCGCATCCATATCAATATCACCATTGCTTTTTCTAAAATTGTACTTGCCAGTAA